>JAAYYW010000173.1 GCA_012515195.1 Leptolinea sp. | reverse complement strand
CGCGACGAAATGATCCGTCTCTACCCGCAGGAAGCAGACCTGATCCGCGCACTGACCCGATCCAACGCACCCCTGCGGACTGTTTAAGGTTTTCTCCGTCTAAACATGACTGAAGATAACATCTTCCAGCGCTTCTCCGGCAAACCGGACCCACACTCCGGGACGCCGTTGGAGCGCTTCTACGCATCAATGAACATAGGCTTTCACGAATGGCATGAAGGTATTGGTTACAATCTCGATGCGCTGAAAGAACTTTCCTCTGATGAGATCAAGATAGTCGAAAAGTTGCTCATCTCCCGGAAAGACAAAGACTGGCGTGACGTGGAAGCCCTGGCCGCGCTGCGGACAGAAGCAGCAATTCAAGCCTTGAAAAATTGTCTGGAAAGCCCCAACCTCGAATGCCGCCTGTTCGCAGTACGATACCTGAAAGAGATGGGCTTCGAAGATCATGTGGAAGACGTTGTCGTAAGGACCCTGCCTGAAACAGGTATCGGCGAAGGAATGACATACGCCCTGAACCTGGCCCGCGACTATCCCACTGACCGCGTCCGGAAGGCTGTTCTGTGCTGTGCCTTGTATGGTAATGACAGCCTCCGGGTCCATTGCGCGGCTCTGGCGTTACTCCTCCACGGATTAGCACGAACAGAGGCGAAATCCTACCAGAAAATCGTGTACGAATTCAACAACAAAGACCTGGATACCCGGATGAATTCGTTCAAACGCCTGTGCCAGATCATCGGTGTCGCGCCGGAAGATGTTCTGTAGCGGCCGGTAAATTTTTTGTGTAGGCATGGGCAACTTTCCATGCCATGATACGTATAATGGATAAAGGGAAACGTGTGCACATGATGGAGGCGTTATGACTTTTTTCCGCCGCCTGCTTGGAGTTCTTGTTTTATTTGCGGGGGTTATTGGCCTGGCTATCAGTCTGGCCGGGATAGCCGGAATTTGGACGCTGAGACCGCATGCCATATCGACTCTCAGCGGCACCATAGATACCCTGACCGTGAGCATCGATACCACAACCAAAGCCCTCGTGGCAGCCGATCAGACTCTGGCTAATGCTGAAGCCAGTGTTACCGCGCTCAACGGCGTTCTTGACGCAGCCAGTCGTTCGGTGAACGATGCCCGGCCGGCTATTGAGAGTGTAAACGACCTGCTAACCGGAACCTTTCCAGCCGCCGTCGAAGCAGCGGCATCATCGCTTGACACAGCGGAATCCGCCGCGCAGTCGTTGGAAGGCACAATCAAATCACTGGATTCCTTCCGCGCGCTGCTGGGTAATTTCCCTCTTCTATCTGCCTTCGTCCCCACTTCACGGCAGAGCTACAACCCCGATACACCCCTGGCAGAATCACTCGGCAACCTTTCCGGCAGCATTGAAAACATCCCTGCCACATTCATGGACCTATCAACAAACATGAACAAGGCGGATCAAAACCTTGACCGGGTCAAGAATAGTCTGGACACAATGAAGAACAGTGTCAGCGAGATATCCAGGGATATCTCTGTTTATAAGGGACTGATCTCCGATTCACAAAAATCCATGTCCGATTTGAAAGTGTTGCTCACTGGCATTCAGGCCAATCTGGATCGTACCATTACCATCATCGCGGTCGTACTCACACTCATATTCGTCTGGCTTCTTATGGCACAGGTGATCTTCTTCCGCCAGGGATGGGAACTGATTCGAAACGATGGGGTTTGAACAATCAAATTGAAAGTAAAAGCAGTAAAGAAAGATGGAACAAATTAAGGAGAACTCATGGCTTTTTCACTAAATTCAACCATTGGCGAGATCATGGACAACCCGAAAGCGCGTATCGTGATCGACAAACATATACCCGGCGCGTCAGGCAATCCGATGCTTGGCATGGTAAAAGGCTGGACTCTGAATACCATAATCTCCATGCCGCAGGCGAACAGCGCGGGCCTGACCCGTCAAAAAGCGGAGATGCTCCTAGCCGAGCTGAATAAACAAATCGAATAAACGTTTTTCTCCTGCAGGAGGGCAATTTGAAGAAACCACAAAATTTACATCGGGCCATTGTTCAGGTGCTCGTTTTTATCGTTTTGGTTCCGCTTCTGCCAATACTGATATCCTGGCTGTGGGGATGGGTCGAGGCATGGATATTTGCGGTTTGCAATATTCTGTCATTTGTCATCAGCCGAGTGATCGCGGGAAGGAAAAACCCTGGTCTTATACAGGAACGCGCCCGCATGTTGAATCATCCGGACGCGGCTCCTTTTGACAAGCGATTAGCCCCACTACTCGGGTTAGGCAACCTGTTGATCGTTATTACAGCCGGTCTTGAAGCACGCGTCTCCATGCCTACCCTTAATCTGACGGAAGAAGCGCTTGCGCTGGCCGTTCTCCTTGCCGGCTATTTTGTAGCGTCGTATGCGTTGATCGCCAATCCGTTCTTCTCGGGGATGGTGCGTCTGCAAACAGACCGTGATCACCAGGTTGTTGATGCGGGACCATACCAATGGATCCGGCATCCTGGATACGCAGGCGCGATTCTGGCCTATCTGGCCACGCCGTTCCTGCTGGATTCCACCTGGAGTCTTATTCCCGCCGCAGCTACCATACTGGTACTGATCATACGCACCGGTATGGAAGATTCCTTCCTCTACAAGAACCTTTCCGGGTACAACGATTACGCCGATCGTACCCGATACCGGCTGTTTCCTGGAATCTGGTGAAAGACTTACAAATCTGGATTTATTAGATTTTTATTAATTTAAGGTTTCTAAAGTTGACTTAACCCACAAATAAAGTATAGTATTGTAAATGGTTTGTCTCTTCAGCGGGTCACCATTGACCGAGGGGCGGGGGAGAAAACTGGTTACGGACAAAAGGAAAAGGAGAAATAATCATGAAATTAAGTGCACCTACTAACATTGCTTTCTGGATCTCAGTTGTTCTTGGCGCCCTTGGCCTTCTTGGTCAGTTGGGTGTTATTGGCGCAGTTGCCGGTTTTGCTTTCTGGTTCGCCATCGCCGGCCTCGTTCTTATGATCGTCGCAACACTGGTAAAGGGTCTGTAAGAATCCCTTTACGCAATTTACTCTCAGGTGCGCCCCGCCTGAGAGTTTTTTTATAAATTTCATTGCAGAGGAATCCAAATGGCTGAAGTGGTTCTCATTACCGGCTGTTCCACCGGTATTGGGCGGGATATGGCTAATGAACTCACCAGACTGGGATTCACAGTTGTAGCAACCGCCCGCAAGCCGGATACAATGGAAAACCTACGGGCAGACCTCAGGCTGCCTCTTGATGTGACTGATCCAAAATCCGTGGAACGGGCTGTCGCGAAAACGATGCAAAAGTACGATCGGATTGACGTTTTGATCAACAACGCCGGATTTGGATCGCGCGGTATGGTTGAAGAAATACCTATGGAAACCGTTCAGGCTGTCTATGACGTAAATGTGTTCGGCGTGTTACGGATGATCCATTCGGTCGCGCCGATCATGCGAAGACAGGGAAGTGGACGGATCATCAACATCAGCTCGATCGCCGGACGGGTGGTGACCCCGGTCAATGGTGTTTATTCTTCCACAAAATTTGCCCTCGAAGCGTTAAGCGACGCCCTTCGGTGGGAGCTCGCGCCTTTCGGGGTGTTTGTCGTGCTGATCGAACCGGGTGTAATCAATACACATTTTTCGGGAACATTCCAAAAGCAGGGTGTTTCAAACGAACAGATCACCCGTTCACCCTATAAACATTTGTATGAAAAGATCGCGAATCTTTCCGCACGCATGCGCACTTCCGGGTCGGGTCCGGAAGTGGTAACCAGGACAGCGCTCAAAGCAATAACCTCTGCCCAGCCAAAAGCCCGCTATCTGGCTGGCGTCAATCTGCCATCCAGGCTACTTCTCTTACTGCGGGATCATATCTGGGAACCTGTTGCCAGCCGGATTTTTAAATTCCAAATGGAGGATTCAAATGCCAACAACGATCAAATTTAGCATCGGGCTGGTCGCCGTTATCGCCCTCTTCTGGCTTGGCCTGGGTATACTGGCGATCAACAACCAGTATGTTAAGATCTCAATCCCCGAAATGCGGTTGGTTTTTGGCATTCTCGCGATCGGATGTTCCTTTAGCCTGGCAGCGGCGGCCTGGTTACTTACCAGACGCAATCGGATTACATACTACGGGGCGACCATACTCCTTGGACTGATCCTGATCGCCTCCTTCATGGACGACCTCGGAATGGTGGATTTTTTACTGATTGCCATCACGGCAATTGCCCTGGGGCTGCTGATCAAGGAGCGCGCCTGGTTTATACAGAAATAGCCATTTCCCAACAAGGTCTCATTTTCATGTAAATGCAACAATTTGTTTGGTCTTCCGTATAACTATTGAACTGACCAACAATAATAAGGAAACAGAGACCTCAATGAACAATTCCATTCAACGTCATACCCTATGGCAGACTATCGGTCTGCATCTTATTCCTGGCATGTTTCTTACCATTTTTTATATACTATCGGCTCCTCTTGTTGCAAAAGCCGGGTATCCCACATATATGGCAATCCTTCTAGCCATTTTCTTTGTCCTTATTCCAGTGGAGCTGGGAATTTTATTGAATGAGGGCAAAAGGAAGACTGGCCGTTTCACACTGGATGGCATTGTCTTGAATCGCGAACAACTCCCTTTGTGGCAATATATAGTCTTTGGTGTTGTGCTTATTGGCTGGTGTGGATTGGTTTTCGTCGGTCTTTCTGACATGGACGCAGCCATCATCCGGCAGTATTTTTCGTGGATACCATCAGTCTGGATGCTCAATGGCGACCCTGAAATCCTGTCACAATTTCCACGCACGGCGGTTGTGGTCACGATCATTGCCGGTCTGCTCTTGAACGGCATTGCCGGGCCTGTTGTGGAAGAACTCTATTTTCGCGGCTATCTGCTTCCGAGAATTCCATCTTCGCGCGCCTGGGCTCCAGTCATTAATGCGGTCCTTTTCTCCCTTTACCATTTCTTCTCACCCTGGCAGAATATCACCCGCATCCTGGCACTTTTACCCATGGTCTACGCCGTATCCTGGAAACGAAATATCTATCTGAGCATCGTAGTCCATTGCTCGATAAACATAATTGGTATGCTACCACTAATACCCCTGTTGGCAGGCTGATCTCTTATAGATAAGATTGACGGAGCCAGGGCTGACGGATTGATCCTTTGGAACAGTATCAGCCGGGAACCCAGGAAACACAATATTCCATCAACGCATTAGCCAGTGATATACCTGGATCATTGACAACCCATGCCCCGGACAGTCCGGTACTTCGGGCAGACATCTCAAAATGCGACATAGCTATGCCCATATCAACCCGTTGAAGATCGGCTATCCCTGTAATCAACGGGACAACAAATTCATGGTAAGGTTTGGTTCTTTGCAGGTAAAAATGCCACACATCCCCCGCTTTAAGAATCCGCCAGGGTTGGCAATTCCTGGCTGAGGGTGCCAGTCGAACCAACTCCAACGGATCGGCAAAAACACCGGCTTCTTCGGATGAGAGTGTGGATGCGAAATCGTTCATAAAAAACAGGGTTTCCCATCCCAGACGTTTGCGGGCTCTTTCGATTTCATCTGTTGTCTTCATAGCTGCGGGAAAACCGACTGAGCATACAGCGGGAAGAGATTCGTCTTTTGTAAGGTCAGCTTTCTTAGAAAAAGTGCTTCGCGTAAAGGACCCACCAAGCCAACATGTCCCCATATCGAGGTCTGTCGCCTTCAAGACAACCAATTCCATCCGATAACCAAAATCTTCCAGGTCTTTGTTGGAAGAACTGGTTACTCCGATGATAAACCCGGGGGAATCTTTAATAGCTCCGTAGGTGCCCAATCCGCGTAAACCATGACGGTCTACTCCTCCCGCCAGAACCAACCGGAACCGTCCCGGCACATTGAAGGGACCAGGCGGTAGAGTGTGGATGTAATTATCAAGTCGTGTAAATGCCTCAGCAGATGTCTGTCCCGGGTCGTAATGCCGGCAGGAATACCGCTTGAAAATAAGGTCAGAGAATGATCGCTGAAATGGCATGGAATCCTCATTGGGTTTTATTACAAAATGTTCTACATAATATAGAATACCGAAAAAAAACGGATTAAGTGCAAGAACCGGATTAACCGCGTATGATATGGTGATAAACGGCAGTGCTACCAGGAATCGCAACAACAAGAATCACATTTCAGTCCGGTGAACCATAATAAGAGATAATCTCGCATATACAAGAGGGAAGAATTTGCATAGCATATATGAAACAGTAATGCAATCACACTAATCTTTATATCTCGAGGAGAAAAACAATGGATGTTGATATTCAATTCCGACCTTCCTATTCACTGGCTATTGTTCAGCTTACATCCGGCGAACGAATCCGCGCCGATTCCGGCGCCATGGTTAGTCACTCGGATAGTGTTGCAGTGGAAACCAAAGCAGAAGGCGGTTTTCTAAAATCGCTGGGACGGGCTGTGTTGGGCGGCGAATCCTTCTTCCAAAACTTCTGGAAAGCCGGTACCCAAGGTGGAGAGGTGACACTGGCACCGGATCTTCCGGGTGATATCGCCTGCATCACCATGAATGGAACACCGCTTATGATCCAATCCGGTTCGTACCTGGCCTCCGAAGATGGCATTGATCTGTCAACAAAACTCAGCAGCAAAGCATTTATGTCTGGCGAAGGATTTTCCATGCTTGAGGCTAATGGCAGCGGGAAGGTTCTTGTATCCTCCTATGGGGCAATATACGAAAAAACACTGGCTTCCGGAGAACGATATATCGTTGATTCCACACATCTGGTTGCCATTGATGGAACCGTAAATGTCATGGCGAAAACCGTTGGTGGCTTCAAATCCACAATGCTTTCCGGTGAAGGATTGGTCGTTGAACTGACAGGACCGGGCAAGCTGTATATGCAAACAAGATCACCGCGCGCGTTGATCAGTTGGATCATTCCCCAGATTCCATCAAAAACCAGTTCCACATGATACACAACCGGTAACCTGCGGTCATTGAGTCCCCCACGGCTTGGGGGACTTTTTTTATTGATGATGAGGATACAATAATGAGGAGATTCAAAGATGTTCCGCGGATGTGAACTTAATAAGATCAGCTTTCCCGGGGGCTTCGATCATACAAAAAAGGAGTTGGTATGAAAAAAACACCGAAAACCGTGTTCATCACCGGTGCTTCCAGCGGAATTGGTCTCGCGACCGCCGGTTATTTCCACGAACAGGGATGGAATGTGGTTGCCACAATGCGCCATCCTGAAAAACGCCACACACCGTTGCATGAAATCGGGCTACCCGAAATCCTTCATCTGGATGTAACGGACGAAACAAGTATTTATGAAGCGGTCAACCAAACCACGAAAAAATATCAGCGGGTCGATGTTCTGGTCAACAACGCCGGTTATGCCGTTTATGGTCCGTTTGAAACCACATCACCTGATCAGATTCGGCGCGAATACGACACCAATGTGTTCGGATTGATGGCTGTTTCTCGTGCGTTTCTCCCGATATTCCGTAATCAAAAAGGTGGGACATTGATCAACGTCGCATCCATGGGAGGGAGGATCGGGTTTCCCCTTTATTCCATCTACAACAGCACCAAATGGGCCATTGAGGGATTTTCCGAATCATTAATGTATGAATTAAAACCGCTCAATATAAAAGTGCGGTTAATTGAACCCGGTGTTGTCAAGACAGATTTTTATGATCGGTCACTGGATCGCGCGGATACATCCAATTTGCCAGATGCCTATGCCGGGATCATTGAGAGGGGAAAGAAAACCCTGGGTAATTATCCCAATCAGAAGGGGACAGACCCGGAGGTTATAGCAAGGGAGATCTTCCGGGCGGCTATTGATACAGGCTGGCGGTTGCGTTACACAGTGGGACAAGACGCGCAACTGGCACAGTTTTTCCGCCGGCTCATTCCGGAAGAGATGTTCTTCCGCGTGATGGAGCAAATAACCCTGTATCCACTAAAGAAATAGCGAGGCAGCAGATGGAAACTATTGACTGGTCAGATTTTCAGAAAGTAGACATTAGGGTTGGTACGATCGTCGACGCGCAAGAATTCCCGGAAGCTCGCAACCCCGCATATAAATTAATGGTGGATTTCGGCCCGGAACTTGGCACGCGGCGCTCCAGCGCGCAGATCACCGACCTGTATGCCATCGATTCCCTGATCGGTAAACAGGTTGTGGCTGTCGTTAACTTTCCGCCCAGGCAGATCGGACCATTCCTATCAGAGTGCCTTGTCACTGGCTTTCACCGGGAAGATGGGGCTGTAGTACTCGTCTGTCCGGAAGGAAATGTCCCTAACGGCGCGAGGTTGGCTTGAATAAGCGAATTATAAGATTTAGGTACCACGTATCTATTTTTCATTTTCTTGGTTAATGATGATAGAAAAGATGTAATGACGAATATCTTCTTCTTTCACGTCTATTGATCCCGTCAGGTAACATTAAAACATAATTAAACTGCGTTTTGACCGGTAAATAGATGAGCAATATCACATTCCGTTTTGGTGTCAAAGTATTAATATAATGTTAGAAAAGAGCATTTCGTCCTTTCTTTTCAGTAGCTCCCCCCCGTTTTAAAAAAAAGTAAAAAGAAGTTCCCGGGAGGGAAGAGTACCACCCCTGATCAACAGGGTTACAGCACTGTGATCACACGGCCTGCCTGTGTGGTTCAATATTTTTGATGGCGCTTGCGCGCCGGGAGGAAAAGGTATGAATATTCTCTTCATTGTGTTGGGTGGGTCGGCAATTTTCTATCTTGCCTACATCACCTACGGCAAGTATGTTGCCAAGAATGTGTTCGAGCTTAATGACAAAAATGTAACACCTGCGGTAGAAATGGAAGACGGCCTGGATTATGTCCCGACTGATTCCAAGTTCCTTCTCGGACAGCACTTCTCTGCCATTGCGGCTGCCGGTCCTGTAACAGGTCCAATTCTGGCTGGTATCGCGTTCGGTTGGGTACCTGCGTTGATCTGGATCATTTTGGGATCCATCTTTATTGGTGGCGTGCATGATATGGGTGCGCTGGTTGCCTCCATCCGCAATAAAGGCCGCTCCATCACCGAAACAGTCCGTATGCATGTTTCCAAGAGCGCCTGGGTGCTGTTCAATGTGTTTATTCTCTTCGCCCTGATCCTGATTATCGTTGCCTTTGCTGATGTCACCAGCTCGGCATTCGTCAATGTGATCGAACTGGCTGATGGCGAGACTGTGGGTGGTGGAGCGATCGCGTCCTCATCCATCATGTACCTGATCCTGCCGATCATCATGGGCTTGCTGCTTCGCTACACCAAACTCAGCCTGAAATGGGCGACCATCATCTTCCTGCCCCTGGTCGGTGTGGCCATCTGGGCTGGCAAGTTCATCCCTGTCAATATTGGCGAGGTTGCCGGTTTGAGCCCCCAGAAAGTCTGGAACTTGCTCATTATGGTCTACTGTATCGTCGCGGCCATTGTTCCGGTCTGGGCGCTGCTCCAACCCCGCGGCCATCTGGGCGGTTATTTCATGTACGCCTCCGTTATTGTGGCTGCCATTGGCGTAATTTTCGGTGGTTTTACGATCCAATACCCCGCCTTCACCAAATCCTTCGGCAGTGAAGGTTTCTGGACGCCCATGGTCCCGATGCTGTTTATTACAGTAGCCTGTGGCGCCTGTTCCGGTTTCCACTCGCTGGTTGGTTCTGGCACAACATCCAAGCAGCTTAAGAAAGAATCTGACTCCAAATTGATCGGTTACGGCGCCATGCTCATGGAAGGCGTTGTGGCATTGATCGCCCTGTCTTGCGTAATGATCGTCGCTCAGGACAACGAACTGCTGAAGAAATCCCCGAACTTTGTGTATGCCTCCGGTATTGGCGCATTCATGCAGTTGATTGGCGTCAGCCCGGCATTCGGTATCTCCTTCGGTTTGATGGCCTTCACAACCTTTGTATATGACACGCTGGATATCTGCGTCCGCCTTGGCCGCTTTATCATCCAGGAGCTCTCTGGTCTTAAAGGTTGGGCTGGACGCATTATCTCCACAGTCATCATGGGTGGTGTTCCTGTCTGGTTGATGACCGTCACTTTGACCGATGCCGCCGGCAAACCACTTCCCGCCTGGAGTGTGTTCTGGAAGACATTCGGTGCTTCCAATCAGCTTTTGGCTGCCCTGGCCCTCATCGGTATCACCATCTGGCTGCTCAACACTGCCAAAAACAAAAAAGCCTGGCTATTCTCCCTGCTTCCGGCTGTGTTCATGTTCATTATGAGCTCCTGGGCTCTGATCAACATGTTCCTTAGCTACACAGTCAAAGAAGGTGCATGGGTTGGCTTCCCCACAGATGCCAATGCCATTGTCCCGGTGACCTGTGTGATCTATGTGTTCCTGGCCGTTTGGATGGCTATTGAAACCGTCCGTGCCGTCTCCAAAGCCCAAAAAGGCGGCGGTGCAGGCAAAGTCGCGACTGAAACTGCCTAATCTGAATAAAGTTATACCTGAGAAGCCCGCTATGGCGGGCTTCTCTTTTTTTAATTCTGATTTTATTGATATGCGCGGTTGGAAAGAAAATTGCACAGAATCTCAAGGCTTGTTTATACTTATAATGACCGTGAAAATGGTTTGATGAGGGAGAATTTTATGAAATCTTATGTTCGCCTGATGGCGGTTGTAATTCTGGGGTTCAGTCTACTGGCATGCAACTTAAGCTCCGCGTTGACACCAGTCGTTCCCGCCCCAACCAGTGTCAGCGGTCCGGTTGAAGAACAATCCTTCGAAGCGCCGGAATTTGACATGGAGGGTGATGAAGATGACGATATTGATATGTCCCCTACACCCACAACAGAAGGCATGCTGCCTGAAGAAAACCTCTTCGATATCTGCGCGCTGATCTCACCCTCAGATGCGGAAACATTTCTCGGAGAACCGGTCAACGAGCCGATCAATATGGACGGCATTTGCGTATTCAACAATGCCCGGGACGGCCTGTACACTTTTTCCGTTGCGGCAGCACAAGATGAACAAGCTGTGTCAATTTTGGAAGGGCAAGCCAGCTTGCTGGACGCCGCCGGAATTCAGATGGATGAAGCAAATTTAAACGAGGTCAAATCACTGGCAGATCAATTAGACTACCGGGGTGTTTTTACCAAACTGGCAACAACAGCCAAAGATTCGTCCTCCATCACGGCAAAGCTGTTTGCCGGCGGTGGTAATGATATCGTCTATTGGTCCTGGGTCAGTGTTCCCCCGCGCCAGCAGGGATCATTTGTAGCTGTGAGGAAAACCACTGTTGTCAACATAAGCCTGGAAGTCCCCGAGTCCATGGAAGAGACGGTCTTGCTCAAACAATGTAACGGTTTTGCCGGTAGTATCTTCGAACGCCTTCCAGATGAATTTTCCATCTTTTCAAGCATGAATGAAGATGATACGTTTGAGCCAACACCAACATCAGAGACGGCTATAGAAATCCAATCCGACTCCACTCCGGTTGAGACTCTCGTAGTACCGGGACTTCCAGCCCCCATTCTGGTCTCACCGGATGACGGTGCCACATTTGATATTTATCCACGAGCTACTACCCTGTTATGGGAACCGGTTGATGGTGCCGCAAAGTACCTCGTGGAGATTATGGCTTGCGCGCCGAATGATACAGACACCTGTTTCTCACATCCCATGTTGGAAAAGACAACACGTGAAACCATAGAGACCATGTATGCATTCAACTTCGTGGGTGAGCAAACCGGAAAATGGCGTGTCATCCCGATAGATGCCAGCGGAGAACTGGGCAATCCATCTGAGTGGCGCATATTCCTGTACACAAAATAAACCCACCAACAACCACACCATAACAGTATTATGTTGGAATTGAAAAACAGGCCATCACATATTACTCTCTGAGAATAAGGATCCAGACATACCATGCGAGACATTCAAAAAGTAGCCATTCTGGGGGCTGGCGCGATGGGCGCCTATTTTGCCACGCGATTCCACGAGACCGGTTTTTCCACCTCGCTGGTAGCCAAAGGTCAACGGTTTGAAAAATTGACCAGGAACGGACTGATCGTTAATGGCAAAGCGTACAATCTGCCCGTTTTGGACCCGGATGAAGCCGATGGTCCAGTCGACCTGATCCTTGTCGCCCTGAAGCATCACCATCTTCAAGATGCCGCGCGCGGATTGGAAAAGCTTGTCGATGATTCGACCATCTTTCTTTCTGTCATGAACGGGTTGGAGAGTGAAGAGATCATCGGTTCTTTTTATGGGATGGATAAGGTGGTCTACGCCATCTCCCTGGGTATTGACGCTGTCCGCGTGGGAAATGAGGTGGTATACACCACACCAGGAATCCATTATTTTGGTGAAGCCCATAACGAGA
This sequence comes from Leptolinea sp., assembly GCA_012515195.1. GTDB lineage: Bacteria > Chloroflexota > Anaerolineae > Anaerolineales > Anaerolineaceae > Leptolinea. The sequence goes on along the minus strand of JAAYYW010000173.1, from coordinate 5,521 downwards.
CAATTTCTCCGCGAGTAAAAAAGATACAGGAAGCCTTTGACCGTGCCGGTATTGCCCACAAGACACCTGAAGATATGCTGCGCTGGCTTTGGTGGAAATTCATGGTAAACGTTGGCATAAACCAGGCATCAGCCGTAACCGGGATGCGCTACGCCGTTTTCCAGCAGGACCCGTCAGCCCAACAGTTAATGGAATCGTTGATGCGCGAGGTGGTCATGTTGGCACAGGCAGCCGGGATCGCGTTAACGGAAGAGGATATTACCAACTGGTATCCGGTAATGAACAGGCTATCGCCGGAGGGCAAAACATCCATGCTGCAGGATATGGAAGCCCGTCAGAAAACCGAAGTGGAAGTATTCAGCGGGAGAGTGATTTCTCTGGGAAAACAATTCGACATTCCCACCCCGGTAAATGAAACCATCTTCCAGATCATAAAAATACTGGAAAAAGGGTTCGGAGTGATCTGAATATAAACAAATGTATTAATTGGTAGAAATATTTCAACAAACAGGAATTATCCATCTTACTTTTGAAGCTTTCTTCTTTTATTTAAGAACCTGATTTTGTAAGCAGAATCACGGCAATTGTGCTAGAATGCCCTCCATTAAGGGAGTGAAATATTGGTTTATGGTTAAAACGAAGAAAACAAGCACGCGCAGAGGTTTGATCCTTCTGGCTTTTTCTGCATTCATAGCGCTTGGACTGCCCGACGGGCTGCTGGGTGTGGGATGGCCGTCCATACGGTCGGATTTTTCCATTCCACTGGATTCGATGGGCATGATTCTCTTCACTGCAACCATCGGATATCTCACAGCCAGCTTTCTCAACGGCAAACTGATCTCGCAATTTGGTGTGGGTGGTGTTCTGGCTGGAAGCTGCCTGTTGACCGGTTTTACATTGATTGGTTATTCTGCTTCACCATCATGGTGGTTGATGGTGGGTCTGGGGCTTTTCGCAGGTCTTGGCGCTGGAGCCATCGATGCCGGGTTGAATACATATGTGGCGGCCAATTTTCACGAAGGACTGATGCAATGGCTTCACGCCAGTTATGGAATCGGCGTGACACTAAGCCCATTGATCATGACATTCGCCATCAGCTCGTTGAATTCCTGGCGGTTGGGATATGACATCGTCGGCGGGTTTCAGATCCTTCTGGGTATTAGCTTTTTGTTCACCCTTCCTTTATGGAAAAATGACAAAAAACCTGATGATACCGGTGAAAATAAAAAACTCACCGATTACAAAACGTCGTACATGGAAACGTTCAAACAATCGCGGGTATGGTTCAGTTTTCTTCTGTTCTTTATCTACTGTGGAGCCGAGGTTTCACTGGGCGCCTGGGCTTTTACACTGCTGACAGAAAGCCGTGGAATCGAACCGACCATCGCCGGTTTGCTCACCGGCAGTTACTGGGCTTTCTTTACCATTGGACGGTTTTCCGCTGGATTATATACCCGGCGCATCAAACTCGATACATTGATGTATATCAGTATCCTCTTGGCCATGGCTGGCGTTACATTACTCTGGGTGAATATCTCGGATACCCTGAGCCTCATTGGAATCGGACTCACAGGTCTGGCCATCGCGCCCATTTTCCCGGGCTTTATGTCCGGAACGGTGACCAGGGTGCATCCACGCTTTGCCGCAAATACAATTGGTATGGAGATGAGCGCCGCAGGTATCGGATCGGCAGCCGGACCGGCATTGATAGGCGTTCTGGCCAAAAACATCTCCCTTGAGGTAATCCCGCCAGGGCTGTTTTTGATGTTCACGTTGCTGCTGGTGTTGTATGCCTATGTTGTGATCTCCGGACGGCAGACGTCAGTTCAATCATCCATAAACCTCGAAATCTCCAACACGGAACAGCCCCCGGCTATTTCACCGGAAGGGTAACATCCGCCGGCATTCCGGGTTTTAGGTCCATATTCAGATTCGGTATAGTCATTTTGACCGCGTATACGGTATTCTTACGATTCTGGATCGTCTGCGCGTTCCGGGGCGTGAATTCGGCCTCATCAGCAATCCGGGTGACCGTGCCGATATAGACATACCCCGGGAAGGAATCCACGGTCACTGGTAAATCTTGTCCCAGGTAGATCTGCCCATATTGGGCCTCGGGAACATACACTGTCAGGGTGACTGTGGAAAGGTCTGCCACCACCAAAAGCGCGCCTCCTGCCGTGGTGATCTCACCTGGATCAGCCGCGCGCATCAGAACGATTCCATTGATAGGAGATCGGATATTGCCGGATGACGATCCGGCGCCATCCCTGACGACAGCCAGAAGCTGGTCTTTCTTTACGGTCTCACCTTCATCCACCAACATACGGTCGACTATTCCGCCTGTGACCACACCCAGGTGAACTTCATTCGCCTCGATGGAACCGGAAGCGATAGTCCCGTTTTTATATACCACAGTCTGGAACAGGTAGTATAGGCCGTACGCCACGACGGCTAAGATAATCACAAAAACGGGAATGATTTTTCTTATATGATTTGGCATGGTTCACCTTGGTTTAATCATAACGATTGTTCGGATCTCTGTCATCTATTCTGCCATCAACGCGCCACCAACGACATGAACGTGTCTTCCATAACCGGATCTGTCGGTTTAACAACAGCCTGTGATATACCGCCACGATCCAGACTGGATACAATATCACGCTGCCGTACGTTCTCGTTCGCCAGAATTCGCAAATGGTCACCCGCCAGGCTGGTACGCAATACACCAGGAGTGGAGTCCAGTACATCCAACACAGGCAACAGCAAATCCGTTCGGTCAATTCCTCCACCTCCGGGGAATACGTCCCACATGTTTCCCGGTAGAGAAGCCTTGAGATTGGCCGGTGTATCCAACGCCAGCAGATGTCCGTTATTCAAAATACCCACCCGCCCGCAATACTCCGATTCATCCATATAGTGGGTGGTTACCAGAATAGTGATACCTTCGGCTACAAGATCATAGATCAACTCCCAGAAATCCCGACGGGCGGTGGGATCCACCCCGGAGGTCGGTTCATCCAAAAGCAAAAGCTGCGGCTGGTGAACGATCGCTGTAGCCAGGGCAAGCCTCTGCCGCCACCCGGCCGAAAGGGTTCGAACCTGCTGGCCGCTCACAGAAGACAGCGCCAATTGTTCAAGCAGTTCATCCACGCGATGCTCATCCTTGACCCCGTAAACGCCCGCGTAGAACGTAAGGTTCTCGCGCGCTGTCAGCTCATTGTACAGGGCGAACTTTTGAGACATATATCCGGTCCGCGCGCGCACTTCCTGAGATTGAGAAGCCGCGTCAAACCCTATGACCCGGGCAGAACCTTCACTCGGGCTGATCAAACCCAGCAACATACGGATGGTGGTGGTCTTCCCGGAACCGTTAGGGCCCAGATAACCAACCACCTGCCCCGGTTCAATATCAAATGTGATGTGATCCACAGCGGTGAAATCTCCGAACCGCCGGGTAAGGTCTTTAACAGATATGATGGGAGTCATTCGTCTCTGGCCTCCTGCGGTGTCCCAGCCAGTTCAATGAACACATCTTCCAGCAATGGCGGTATCTCCTGCAAAGACCGGACTGTGCCCCCAGACGAGCGGATTTCCCTATCCAAACGTCTTTTCACTGTCCGGGCCCGACCTTCCGCCACCCGCAAGTGAATCTGTTCGCCAAACCGCTGCGCGTCCTGCACATCAGTATCCCTGCGCGCCATTTCAAGCAACAACGGTACCGGGTCACCTTTCAATTCCAGTATCCTTCCAGTTAAAAGCTGCCGCAATTGGCTGGGAGTTCCCTCTTGAATGATCTTGCCCTTCCGTATGAAACCGACCCGCGAACAGCGTGAGGCTTCATCCATGTATGGCGTGCAGACCAGCACCGCCATTCCCAGTTCACCGGCCAACCTGATGACCAACTGCCAGAAATCCTGACGGGTAACCGGGTCAACACCAGTGGTGGGTTCATCCAGAAGCAACAGGCGCGGCCGGTTGACCAGCGCGCATGCCAATCCAAGTTTCTGTTTCATTCCGCCGGAAAGCTGCCCGGCAAGGCGGTTCTTAAATACATCCAATCCCACAAAAGCCAAATTTTCCCGCGACCGGGGCAGCCATTCATCGTGGGCCATCCCGCGCACCTCCGCCAGGAAGCGGATGTTTTCCAGGACGGTCAAATCTTCATAGAGAGAGAATTGCTGACTTAAATAACCTATTCGTTCCCGGGCTTGTTCGGCTTTATCCAAAAGTGAGAAACCACAGATTTTTACAGAACCCTGATCCGGCTTGAAAGCCCCGCAGATCAAACGAAGGGCGGTTGTCTTTCCAGCTCCATCCGGTCCCACCAACCCGTAGATCTGTCCCGGTTGAACGTTAAGGTTGACATCCTTAACGGCATGGATGTCACCAAAAGAACGGGATAGATGTTCAACCAGCAGAACAGTCTCTGTCATGATCAATCCAATTGTTTACGGAAACGGACAGCGGTTGCCGCCATCACCAACAGGGCAAAAAAGCACAACGCCAGTATCTCGGGGATCAGCACGGAAGCGCCGGTCCCTTTGAGCACAATTCCACGGGTGATGATCAAAAAATACCGTAATGGGATAGCATAGCTGACAACCTGCAGAAAGGTGGGCATGGCCGCCAGCGGGAACATAAAACCGGAGAGAAAAATGGATGGCAGCAGGGTGAACATAGTGGTCAGCATGGCTTCCTGCTGGGTATTTGCTACCGTGGAGATAAGTAATCCGATCCCCAGCGTTGTAATGAGAAACAGACAGGAAAGAATCAACAGCAAAACCAGGCTACCATTGATCGGGACATTGAATAAAAGCACACCCACTACAAGGATCTCGACCATGTCAAAGAAGGCTATAAGTACATAGGGCAGCATTTTGCCGGCTACCATCTCCCACGAGCGGATGGGGGTTACGATCAATTGCTCAATTGTGCCACGTTCCCTTTCTCGCACGATGGACGTGGATGTGAGGAACGTGGTAAGGAATTGCAGGATCATTCCAATCAGGGCGGGGATCATGTAATACGCCGTGATCATGCCCGGGTTGTACCAAACCTGGGTTCGCACATCCACCGGAAGCTGAGATTGTACTGGCCGCATCGTACGGCTGGCTACGATCTTGGTGGCTTGGGATTGCCCGACCATAACTGCAGCCGTTAAGGCAGTTCCAGCCACATTCGGGTCTGATCCGTCGATGATGAAAGCAACCGTGCCAGTCCGCCCGGCCACGATCTCGCGTCCATAGTCAGGCGGGATAATGATCGCCGCGCGGGCCAGGTTACTTTCGATAAGATAGTTCATCTCATCTTCACCGGTGATGTAATACTCCAGTTTAAAATAATCAGAGGAGCGGTAGGCATCCAACAAAGCCCGTGACTGACCGGAATGGTCGCGGTCAAGTACGGCAAGGGGAATGTTTCGAACATCATTGGTTATGGCATATCCCAGCAGGAACAGCATGGCCACCGGATAGATCAGGGTCAATACCAGTGTGCGTGGATCGCGCACGATCTGGAT
>JAAYYW010000172.1 GCA_012515195.1 Leptolinea sp. | reverse complement strand
GGCGGAAGGCTTTGAAGATGGAACCCTGAACTACCTCAACCTGCCAGCTGTGGAAATTGGAGTAAACCATATTTCGCGAGTGGGTTACGATGTTATCCACACACGAGTGAAATGTCTGACAGGTTGGTTGTTGGAAAAACTTTCGGGTATACGGCATTCGAATGGACTTCCGGTCATGAAGATTTATGGTCCAGTGGACATGCAAGACCGGGGCGGTACGATCGCGCTAAATTTTTTTGATAAAAGCGGACATTTCATTGATCATTTAAAAGTAGAGAAACGAGCAAACCAGAAGAAAATTTCCATCCGAACGGGATGTTTTTGCAATCCGGGTGGTGGAGAACTTGCGCTGGGAATATCCGCCGAAGAATTGACATCATGTTTTGCCTTGAGGCCAAATATGGAGTATGACGATTTCAGGCGATGTATTGATGATAAAAGTAATGGAGCTGTGCGAATTTCTGTCGGGGTGGTTTCTAATTTCTCCGATGTATATCAGTTTTACGAATTTGCCCGTGAGTTTGTTGATTGTTTGAGCACAGATACCTAGAAAGAAAGTTGACCTTTCTCTGGGAAGTAATTGAAACGGTGGATTTCTCCGGCATCTTTTGTGTTTCATTAAATTGGGTATTCTTGTGTCTCCGGCGTTGTCTGCTAACCGGATGATTTTCAGATTGCCTGATCCTCGTCGCAGTTTAGACAATTCCCAATTTGGAAGTTTTTAAACATAGAGGTGTTGTTAAAATAAAAATCATCAGGGGATTATCCACCTCTCCTGGGCCTGAGAAAATGCGAATTCATGCAAATGCAATAAATTGCGTTATAATTTTCAAGATACTCAACGTAAAGTGGTGCATTTTATTTCAGGAGGATTTTGATGCTTTTTTCACCGGTAAAGCCAATGCATGTCCCCGACGGGTTTCTATCCGTCACGGTAACCATTGTTCTTTGGGTAATCTCTTTGGTTGTCATCGCTATGGCTTTACGCAGAGTGAAATCCCAACTGGGTGATCGTGAAATACCAATAATGGGTGTTCTGGCTGCGGCGATATTTGCAGGTCAGATGTTGAATTTTAGCGTGAGTGGCGGAACTTCGGGACATTTACTGGGGGCAGCGATTGCCACAATCCTGCTGGGTCCATGGGCGGCTGTTTTAGTTATGACTTCGGTTGTATCCGTACAAGCTCTACTGTTTCAAGACGGTGGTTTACTGGCCATTGGTGCGAATATTCTGAATATGGGGGTAATTGGAGTATTCGTTTCCCACGCCGTTTACCAGTCCGTCCAAAAAATAATTTCAAAATATGAACGGGGCAGGCTGCTTTCTGGTTTTTTCGCCGCCTGGTCTTCCATCTTCATCGCATCGCTGGCCTGTGCTCTGGAATTGTCCCTGTCTGGTACATCACCAGCCAATATAGCACTACCGGCAATGGGTGGTATTCACGCGTTGATCGGAATTGGCGAAGGACTCATCACGGTTGGCGCGCTGGCATTCCTTTCGGCGACCCGGAAAGATTTGCTTGAGAAATCTTCGATTGACAAGGGAAATCGAGGACTAATCGTTGGTGGACTGGCGATAGCCGCTATTCTGGCATTCTTCTCACCTATGGCGTCCAGTCATCCCGATGGATTGGAATGGGTGGCCGAACAGATTGGATTTTTGGGCCTTGCCAGGGATTCTGTTTATCATATTATGCCTGACTACGTTGTACCGGGGATAACTGATACAAACCTGGCAACCATAGCGGCTGGTATACTGGGTTTGCTCATAGTGTTTGGCGTTGCCTTCGGTATTGGGCGATTAGTAAAAAACTCTTCTCTTCGCGAAAAAACAGGACAACCACTTGCTGGAACTGTACCGACCCAGGATTAGTTTTATTCATCGAACACATGCAAGGGTGAAGATCATCTTCACCCTTGTGTTTATCCTGGCCGTAAACCTTTCTTCCCCAAACGCCTGGCCCGTATACATTTTGTTTTTTTTCATGGCGATAGCACTCATTATTCTTTCCCGGCTGGGGGCGGATTTTGTTTTAAGGCGTTCACTTTTTGCGTTTCCATTTTTGCTCTCGGCGATTCCGTTGATCTTCTGGGGTCCTGAGCCGCATATTGTTTTGGATATTGCCGGTTTTTTCTCTCTACCGGTCAGCCCGGAAGGAATTGCACGCTGCGCGAGTATTCTTATCAAGTCCTGGCTGTCAATTCTTGCCGCCATTATCCTGACGGGAACCACAACTTTTCAAGATCTGATTTTTGGTATGCGGAAATTCCATGTCCCATTGGTTTTGATCTCGATAATAGAAATGATGTGGCGATACCTTTTTGTCATGGTTGATGAAGTGACCCGCTTGTTAAGGGCAAGAAATAGCAGGAGTTCAATTTCACAAAATGGCCATAAGGCGGGCGGGTCAATCCTCTGGCGTGCCAGTGTAACGGGCAATATGGCTGGCAGCCTGTTCCTGCGTTCTATTGAACGCAGTGAACGGGTATACGCTGCCATGCTCTCCCGTGGTTATAACGGCGAACTGCTGGAGGACATAACTAACGGGTATACAAAAACTGATGAAATTAAATTAGTTTTCTCTGTTGTTCTGGTTCTACTGGTATATATTAGTGGCGTGTTGTTCGGCAGGTGATTGAATGGAACCAATAATACAGATATCTCAATTGAATTATTCCTATCCGGATGGAACAATTGCGCTGCAAGATATCAACCTCGAGATAGATTCTGGAGAGAAAGTTGCCCTTGTTGGAGCCAATGGAGCAGGAAAATCCACTTTACTATTACATATAAACGGTGTGATCAACGCTTCAAAAGGCATTTTTATAAACGGATTGAATAGTAGCCGGGAAAACTTGGGAAAGATCAGGGCGATGGTAGGGGTAGTGTTTCAAAACCCGGACGACCAATTGTTTTCCATCACCGTACATGATGATGTGGCATTCGGCCCTCGGTATCAGGGATTGAGTAATAAAGAAATCAACACCAGAGTGGAGGCGGCCCTCAACGCGGTTCAAATGCAGGGTTTTCGTGACAGGCATCCCTACCATTTATCCGGTGGGGAGAAAAAGCGGATAGCCATTGCCACTGTATTATCCATGGAACCGGCAATCCTTGTATTTGATGAGCCTACCGCAGGTTTGGATCCACGGGCCCGCAGAGAGTTGATTGAACTTTTGCGGACACTGCCACAAACCCTATTAATTGCCACTCATGATCTGGGATTGGTCCAACAATTGACCCCACGAACGATTATCATGAATAACGGGTGTATCGTGGCAGATGGTAGTAGCGCAGAATTACTTAACAATAAAGACATTCTTTTTGAGAATGGGCTTATATAGAGTTATTTTATCTGTATAGACGATTATGTATAATACTAATTGACAATTGATCGGCGAAAGACCGGTCTGATCTTTATCCGTTTACAGAACTGGAGAGAATATGATCTTCGACTTTTTTATTCCTACCCGAATTCAGTTTGGCGCAGGTTCACTTAATAAGCTTGGTACTGAGTCTTTACCAGGCAAAAAAGCCCTCATAGTGATATCTGCTGGAAAGTCCATGCGGAAAAATGGTTATCTTGATCGCGTGACCTCACTGCTTGATTTGCAGAAGATTGACTATGTCATTTTTGACAAGGTTTTACCAAACCCGATCAGGGCCCATGTTATGGAAGCAGCCGAACTCGCGCGGAAAGAGAAATGCGATTTTATCATTGGATTGGGCGGGGGAAGCAGTATCGACTCTGCGAAAAGCATTGCAGTTATGGCCAAAAATCCCGGTGATTACTGGGATTACGTTGGAGGTGGAAGTGGCAAAGGGATGCCGACCACCAATGGCTCGCTGCCTGTTGTGGCAATAACGACTACGGCTGGCACTGGGACGGAAGCGGATCCGTGGACAGTGATCACAAAAGAAGAAACGCATGAAAAGATCGGATTTGGGAATGATCATACATTCCCCGTCTTATCGATTGTTGATCCTGAATTGATGTTGACAGTACCATCAGACTTGACGGCGTTCCAGGGTTTTGACGCATTCTTTCACTCATCGGAAGGATATTTAGCTAAAGTTGCCGATCCTATCAGTGATGTACTCGCATTAAAGAGTATTGAACTCATAGCCAGATACCTCCCTCTGGCTGTTAAAGATGGCAGTAATCTGGAAGCCCGTACTCAGGTAGCGCTAGCGAATACACTGGCGGGGATGGTTGAATCGTTGTCGAGCTGTACATCTGAACATTCCATGGAACACGCTCTGAGCGCGTTCCACCCGAATATCCCACATGGCGCTGGTTTGATCATGCTTTCAGAAGCGTACCACTCGTTCTTCCTGGATAAGGTTCCGACACGTTATGCTGATATGGCCAAAGCCATGGGAGAAAACGTGGATGGTCTATCTGTCCGCGACCAGGCAGCTGCTTTCATCACCGCATTACTAAAGCTGCAGAAAGCCTGTGGTGTAGATGGTCTAAAAATGTCTGATTATGGTGTAAAAGCCGATGAAGTTTCCACATTGGCTGAGAACTCATGGCATGCCATGGGTGGACTATTTGACGTTGATCCGCATCTACTAACAATGGATGATACGATAGCGATCATAAAAAGGGCATATAAATAACTCTTTTTATCTGATCCAGAAACGCAGAGTGTAAATTGCCCTTATTGGATAAAAATAGCATTAATAAATCCAGATGCTAGTTTCATTTCTGGTTAGTTAATGGTTTAATCTACATATGGATGAAACCGATGCAAAAAGCAATGGACAGCTATCCGGTATTTATCGATTAGTTTATCGTGTTTCGTTTCTTTTTATCGCGATGATTTTCGTAATCAATATCGCGATATTACTTTTTCCACCCGACGATTACACTCGGATGTTTATTTCTGATATAGAAGCGCCCCTGATTGGATTAGGTGCGCTTTTGGCTTTAATGCAGGCCGCTTACCGTACCCGAAAAGTTTGGCCTGAGATGGCCCGAGCGTGGCTGTTTCTGTCTTTGGCACAAGCCTTGATGGTTATTGGGGATATTCTCTGGGCAGTTCTTGAATTGGGATTGGATGAAGTACCCTATCCATCAATAGCAGATGTTTTTTATTTGCTGTTTTATCCCCTTCTTATGATTGCGGTTTTATGGTTTCCTGTTCAAAAACAAGAATCATTCGGTCTCCTCAAAAGGACATTGGATTTCTTTTCCATAATTCTGGCTTTGCTGGCATTTTTTTGGATTTACATCATTGGTCCGGTCATTGAATCTGTAATGCGTCTTCCTTATTGGGAGAAATTCCTGGGTCTTGCCTATCCAATTGGCGATTTGATCGTTGTTGGAGCTGTAAGTGTGCTTGTTTATAACCGCCTCGACCGAAAGACAGGCGGTCCAATTGTATTGATTCTGGCTGGCCTGTTTGTTATGATCGTCACCGATGTGATATTTTCCATACAATCTATTGAAGGTACATACCAATCCGGGGGGATCATTGATCTGGGGTGGGTAATTCAATATATTCTTTTTTGGCTGGCAGCCCTTTGGCAGATACATATCTCACATGAATCATCTAACCTGAGTAAAGCATCCTCCAATCTGTCTGATATGGCCAACACACTATTCTCGTACATACCGTTGGTTGGACTGCTGGCAGCCGCAGGAATGATGTACCACTCCAGTATTGAGAACCTTATGATGTCAACAGGCGTTCTACTGATCGTAACCATTGTCTTATGGGTGATCGTTCTGTTTCGTCAGATTGTCACCGGATTGGAGACAAGACGTCTGTTCCGACAGGTTGATAATTCTCTAGACACAGTAGATAAACAGGCTAATGAGCTTGAAGCAGCTAACCGTGTACTGGAACTTGAAATCGCCGAGCGAAAGAGAGCGGAAGAACGTCTGGTTTTTGACGCTCTCCATGATTTCTTGACGCATTTACCAAATAGAGCGTTATTCATCGACCGGCTTGATATGGCGATCAATCGTACAAGACGGCTGGCAGATATTCCCTATTCGGTTCTCTTTCTGGATCTTGATCAATTTAAACAGATCAATGATACAAAAGGGCACGCGGCGGGGGATGAGTTGCTTGTACTTGTGGCAAAACGTGTCAGTGATTGTGTACGGGTGAACGATACTGTTGCACGCATTGGTGGTGATGAATTCATCATTCTCCTTGAGAATGCCGGAGATGATGCAAATGTGTTTAATATGGCGGAACGAATTCTTGATTCGTTCAAACAACCTTTTCCCCTCGCGGGTGAGAACATCCATATTTCGGTTAGCATTGGTGTGATCGTAAGCCTTACGGATTATGAGAATTCCAATGACGTTCTGCGGGATGCAGATATTGCCATGTACCATGCCAAATCGGAAGGCAAGTCCCGGTCTGCCATATTTTTACCGGAAATGCGGACGCAAACCATGCAACGGATGTTAATTGAGAATGAGTTGCGTTATGCTATCGAATATTCGGAATTCAGGTTGCTATACCAGCCGCTCTATACACTTATAGATCATCGACTGGTAGGTTTTGAGGCTTTGATCCGTTGGCATAATCCACGGATGGGATTGGTTTGTCCGGATGTATTTATCCCTGTTGCAGAAGAAACCGGACTAATCATAGGAATAGGCGACTGGGTGTTGAATGAGGCTTGTACTCAGATGAAAAAATGGCACAAAGCCTATCCCGGGTTTGATCACTTATCGATAAATGTAAACATTTCTGGTCGCCAATTTGCTGCGGCTGATTTCGTTGAAAAATTGCAGAATACACTCAAACAAACCGGATTGAAGCCCGAGTGCCTCAAGCTGGAGATAACAGAAAGCGTACTTCTTGTCGGTCAGCAGATGGAATCCAATCTATTCGGGTCACTGCGTGATATGGGAGTGCATCTTCAAATTGATGATTTTGGAACCGGATACTCTTCTTTGAGTTACTTGCAGCATATTCCCGTGGATGTGATTAAAATCGACCGTTCCTTCATTCAGGAAATACTGCATGGCGAAAAATATGTCGAACTTCTCCGTGCCATAATCCGCATGGCTCATAGTCTTGGAATGGAAACTACGGCGGAGGGTATTGAAAGTGAGGACCAGCGGGGTTTGCTTGAAAAGATGGGATGCAATTATGGTCAGGGGTATCTCTTCGCAAAGCCGCTCGATGCGAGTGTTGTGGAATTTGAATTACTCGAAGTAAAAGAGCATTATGAAAGCTAATACAATCCCGTCATTGTTTTTCTTGGTGTGAGAAGTAAAAAAAAGCCGCCCCTGATTTTTTTCAGGGGCGGCTTTTTTATGTTTCGATTTTTCTTATTCGATATGACGTGTAGTCAGGGACGAGTCTGTCATATTCGCTATCCATAAGCGGAGAAGAGATCATAAAATCTGCCGATGATCGATTGCAGGCTGTTGGAATATTCCAGACCATAGCCATCCGCAACAGAGCTTTAACATCGGGATCATGAGGCATCTGTTCGAGCGGATCCCAGAAAAAGATGAGAAAATCTATCTTGTTCTCCGAAATTTTCGACCCAATTTGCTGGTCTCCTCCAAGTGGTCCACTCTGTAGTTTGTTGATCTTGAATCCCAACTCCTTTTCCAGGATTTCTCCCGTCGTTCCCGTAGCGAAAATCTTATGATGGGCCAGTAATACCCGATTGTATTTAGCCCATTCCAGCAGATCTTTTTTCTTGTTGTCATGCGCGACAAGCGCTATCTTTTTATCATGATCCATAGCGATCTTTTTATAATTCATTCGTTCTCCTGTGTTTTGTCAGAATCAAGAAACTGCAGAACCCTGATTTGTTTTCCAAAACTATCGCAGCTCTAATTCGAGTTGGGCAAATTGAAGAGCGAAATCCTGTCTCATAACCTGTTTTTCAGCCTGTGGAATAAGACTGGCTTCAATCCCGTTAAAAATAAATTGTTTTATTGAATCAAGTTTAAAACCGATTTGATCGGTAATCCTAAGATATTCTTCTGTAAGGTTGGTGTTGAACATCGGCGGGTCATCTGAGTTGATTGTTACAAACAAACCGGCCTCCATAAGAGCAGGAAGTGGGTGTTGGGCAAGCGATGGCGCAACCTTCAAACAGACATTGCTGGACGGGCAGACTTCCAGTGGTATCTGCTTTTCTCGAAGAAATTCAACCAGAGTCGGATCTTCAAGGCAGCGTACTCCATGGCCGATACGCACCGCGTTTAAAGTCCGCAATGCTCCCCAAATGCTGGCCGGTCCTTCTGTTTCGCCGGCATGAGGTGTGGCGGGAAAATTCGCTTCGGTAATGATTTTGAATGTCTCCTCAAACAGTTCCGGAGGATTATTCACCTCTGGACCACCGAGACCAAGAGACGTGATTCCATTATCGCGATTTTTTACTGCCCACCGGGCAATCACTTGACTGTCTTCAATTGGACGTCTTTCCCGGGAAATATCTGGTGCCATGTTGATGCGGATACCATACTGTTCTTCACCTGATTTTCTGGCCCGGTTAATGGCTGCCAACTGGTCATCCAGGGGAATATGCGGCAGGTGTGTAAATGGGGTGAAAATTACTTCACTATAGCGGATGTTCTGGTCAGCCCTATCTTTAATAAACTCATTTGTGATCAATTCAAGGTCATCCGCCGATCGGATGCAGCTGCAAATGGCAAAATATACCTCAATGAAGTGATCAAATCCGGAAAATTCATACCATTTGTGCAAACCCTCAACAGTGTGAGCAGGGAGCGAAACATTGTTTCTCTTCGCAAGTTTCAGCAGTGTTGCTGGTTGAATGGATCCCTCCAGATGAACGTGCAACTCAACCTTGGGCATCCGGCAAATGAAATCCCTTGTATTCATGTTGTTTTCCTCTTTTTATTGAGACTATGTTGATGGGGAAAGTAAAATTCAAGCAGACGATGTGTTGCAGTAAAACCGGATTTCTCAAGACACCTTCTTGATGCTGTGTTTTCAATGGCACAACCGGCTGAAGGTTTCCATCCGTTTTTTTGACAGAAGTGTACCAGATGGTTCACAATAAGCTGCCCGTATCCCATTCCACGAAATTGCGGTGTGACCAATATCCCTATGTCATGTTCAATTCTGCCTGGATAAACAGGAGAAAAAATCCCGAATCCTACAAGGTCATAATCCAGTTCAAAAAGAAATATCTGCCCGGACTGGATATATTGCATCACCTCTGCCGGATGGTCAAATACCTCTTCATTCACTGCAATAATGCGGGCTTCATCCGCGGGGACGCCTTTACGAACAGACGGAGGGGGAAGGGAGCGAAGAAATGGTTTTTCCTGGTAGTCCCGAAAGAGAACACCAATGCCCCGAAAGTCAGTGGTGTAGGTTACACAACAGTTGAGCAATGGCGCGTCGAAGGTTTTACAGAGGGCTGTCTTTACGGCAAAATTCTTGAGGATATCACCAAAGATCGTATCAACAGCGTTGATCAAATCTGGTTTGATGTAGTATTCAAGCAGGCATCCGTCATCCGTTAGATAAAAGTAACCCGCATTTTTTCCATCTTTTATGATGTTGTACAGGTTAGCGTTTTCTAGCAAAATCTCAAGATAGTATTCCTGTGAATACGGGAAACTATCAAAATAGCGCTCACGTGAAGAAATTACTCGTCCGGCACCTGGCACAAGTTCAAATGATAAATTGCTCATAGTACTCAATGATGTAAAAAAGTCCCAAGAATTTTCTCTTCAATTTTATCAGTTAGTTTCCTTATTCCAAACTCTGCTATTTATTTAATCACCACAAAAATCGTTTTATTTACTATTACACCATCTTCATAAATTATCCACATCTTCCAATTATTATAACGAGTAAGAAACAATCATCTTGTTGGAGTGGATATGAAATCGCAGAAAACAAACTGGTGGCTTGACGCCATACTTTACGCGGGATTTCTCGTCTTATTCTTTCTGGATTTGACCGGGATCGAATTGCACCAATGGTTGGGGATAATTATTGGTTTTCTGGCTTTAGCACATCTGGTATTGCATGTTGACTGGGTTGTAACAATAATTGGAAAATATTTTGGAAAAATTCCAAACTCTGCTCGAATAAATCTGTTGTTGGACACAGGCATTGGATTGGGTTTCTTTTTGATCATTTTTACCGGGATTGTTATGTCCACCTGGTTGAACTTGACATTCATTAACTACACAGGCTGGAAGAGCGCGCACGCGCTGTTATCCATATTCACTTTGTTCGCGCTACTCATCAAACTGCTTTTCCACTGGAAATGGATCATACGGACGGCGGGGAAATGTTTTCTGGTCGAAAAAAGAAACCAGGCGCTGGAACAACCGGCTATGGTCCAGTCTGTTTCTAAAAAGAACCGGCGCGAGTTCCTTAAAGTCGGGGTAGCGGTTGGGGTAGGGGCTCTCATTGGTGTCGCTCAGCTACATAAAGCGATTGAAGATATTTTATTTGATTACTCCGGCGGATATGCAAAATCGGTTGATGAAGGTCTTATACCGGTGGAGAATGTGGCGACTGTAGAGCCAGTCCAACAGGTTTCTGCGGGTATCGACCAACAACCATCGGCCGTTCCATCACTGGAAGCTACTGAAATGCCTTCTGCTCAGCCGCCTGTAGTTCCAACAGCAGAACTGGTTAACAACCAACCGGTAACAGGATGCCAGGTGAGATGTCCGAGGGCATGTAGTTATCCGGGAAGGTGCCGCCGCTATACTGACTCCAATGGAAATGGTAAGTGTGACTACGGTGAGTGTTTATAGAGAAAAACGGATGGAGTGTTTAGCTCTATCCGTTTTTCTCATTTCATGTTTTTAACAAACCAAGGATCTCGGGTAATGATGTCGCCCAGGCATTTATTGCTTTCCAATCTCGTTCGTCTTTACTGGTCAATGAGTTCTTGGGGGTGGATCGATAGAGTTTGATCAGAGAATCTGGGAATCGGAGTTTCGAGAGATCCAAAGCACCAGTGAAAATCTTATTGGTCGTCGGTTTATACCAACTGAATTTCTTTTTTCGATTGGCGTCCACTTGCATTTGAACACCCCGTAATTCCTGGGGAGAACCATCCAGCGGTCCAAGGATAAATATCGCAGATGGGGTCCTTTCCAGGGAGTCTTTAAAACGATTGATAAATTTTATCGAGTCTGACAGGATAGATCCGGCATAAATGGGGGCGCCCAATATGACAGCCTGATAATCTTCCAGACTTCTAACTTCCCGGGATGGCAGCAGATCCACTACGAAATATTTTTCAGAAAGCACTTTGGCAATTGTTTCTGCTACACCTTGGGTGGAACCATATTTGGTCGAATATGTGACAAGAATTTTGGCTGACATGCGATTCTCCGGTATTTTTATGTTTGTTGATTCTACCGGAAAATTTAAAGGTTGAAGAACAAACCTCTAATCTCGATCGCAAATTTAATCATCACCCCGGTTTGACGGCGGGCTTTGATTTTAGAGACCACAAAGAATACGCAGTACTATTCGATTACGCAAACATATCGGTTAGACTATCTGCCCAGGCGCGGATAGCGTCCCAATCGCGACCGTCATAGGTACGGAATAGTTCATTGTTTTTCGCCGCCGGCATTAGTTTTAATAAAGAATCCGGAAAGCGGAATTTGTTCATATCCATAGCCCCGGTGAAAAT
>JAAYYW010000171.1 GCA_012515195.1 Leptolinea sp. | reverse complement strand
GAAGAGTCCTTGATATACCCCATAGGTCCAGGCTGGCGCGTGGTTGGCGGTTTTCTTGAATCGAACGTGGCAGGGTCTTTCATTGCAATGATGTCGGTATTCGGGATTGCTCTTTCTTCTGCAGGTAAGAGTAGGTGGGCGATTAATGGAGGTCGTATCATCTTTGTTCTTTCTCTTGTGGCTCTGTGGGGGAATGGTTCACGGCAGGCTTTATTCTATGTGCCCATTGGAATAGGTGTGTGTCTTTTGGCTCAGCTCCTCTATAGGCAGCGAATGAGTCGGTTTTTTTTGGTCATTGTGATTGTTTTCATTGCATCTTGGTTATATTCACACTATTTAGTTTCACCAGATTATTCTCTAACAGAAGCCGTTGAGGACTCAGGTGAGCTAGGTAGTCGCTTGGCGAGAGCGCTGGAAGGCGAAGGGCTTTTAGCGCTGGGTGGACGGAAGTTTGCCTGCGAAGATTTAATTTCGTCTTTAGGATGGAATAACCTTCTGTTGGGGTTTGGGGAGGGGTATGGACATGATGTGGGCGTTGGATTAGGAATGCTAGTTTCTTGTCACAATGCCTACCTTATTGTACTTTTGGAGAATGGAGCACTTGCGTTTTTACTTCTCTGCTTTATTTCTATTGAGATGTTTATAGGGACATGCCGGATACCCACGAGTTTATTTCCGGGTTTTAGCTCTGAAATTGAATTGTATAGGATTGTGTTACCGGGTTGGGTCGTGATTTGGATTTGCTCTATTTTTGTTAATTGGACCCAGATGAATATGGCGGCTTGCTGGCCTTTTTTGGCGGTGGCGATAGCTGTCATATATAAGAAGGGCGATGGGTCG
This sequence comes from Leptolinea sp., assembly GCA_012515195.1. Classification (GTDB taxonomy): domain Bacteria; phylum Chloroflexota; class Anaerolineae; order Anaerolineales; family Anaerolineaceae; genus Leptolinea. The sequence goes on along the minus strand of JAAYYW010000171.1, from coordinate 1,865 downwards.
GGCCATAAAGCACGGTTGATGGCGGTTTAATTACGGTGAACTGTTGTGGAAATGCGTTGATGTCCAATAGAGAGCTTGGCTCGTATTCGAAAAATTATTACAGAGATCGTCATACTTCCAAAACATGAGTGTCAGTTTTTTTGAAACGGGGCTTTGGACCGAAGCAGGTTATGATCCAAGTTGTTATTTGCAGCTGGAATTAAAGTTCTTGCAGTACTAACTCCTGAGAGAATGTCGCCAAATAAGCACCTCTTACCTATTGGAGAAAGGCATAATGAAAATAGCATTGTTTCATAATTTACCGTCGGGCGGAGCCAAGAGGGTAACGTACGAAATAGTGAAGCGCGCATCAAATAGACATGACATTACCTTATATCTCGTGGACCAACAGGCAGAGCAATTCCTTGATTTGAGACCTTTTGTTTCCAGTACTTGCATTGAGGGCTATGGCCGTCATACCGGTGGAGCAAGTGGCCTTGTTGAGGCCTTGTTTAGGTACAAAAAGGTTCACGAACGTATTGCTGCCAAAATAAACGCTGGTGGGTTCGATGCGGTGGTGGTCTTTCAAGATCGTTTCTTTAACACTCCGTTTCTTCTCCGTTACCTGCGGATTCCGTCATTATATTTTTGTCATGAGCCAATGGCGCGCAATTTAGAGCCGCAGCATGTGATTCAAGGGACGCTCGCAGGAGTTAAGAAGCTCATTCAGCAGTATGCCATTTCTGTTGATCGGTACAATGCTCGGTGCGCGACTGTTATTTGTGCAAATTCGAGGTTTTCAGTTGAATCCCTATACCGGGCATTCGGCGTCTATCCCCGTTTCAATCGGTTGGGTGTTGATTTTGATTTATTTAGGCCAGCCCATCTCCAGGCGAGGGCTGATGAAGTACTGTCGGTTGGTAGCTTGACTGTTGCCAAGGCGCATAGATTCATAATTGAAAGTGTTGCCACTTTGCCAACGCCCCCGACTGTTCGCATCGTATATAATTTTGCTGCTGCAGGAGAGGAGCATGCTCTGCAACTTTTCGCACAGGCATGTGGAGTTCGATTGGTCCTAGATAGAATGGTTTCAGAACCTGATCTCATATTTGCCTATAATAAAGCGACTGTTACGGCATACGCCCCGATGCTGGAGCCATTTGGGCTAGTGCCTTTGGAGTCAATGGCATGTGGCACGCCAGTGGTAGGTGTGGCCGAAGGTGGATTGAGAGAAACCGTTATTGAAGGAAGAACTGGTTTGCTTACCCAACGCGACCCGGTTGAGTTTGGGGCGGCGATTGGAAAACTTTTAGAGGATAGAGATCTGCAACAACAGATCTCGATTGAGGCCAGGCATTATGTAGAGAAAGAATGGTCATGGGATCTCAGCTACGTTGATTTCGAACGGAATTTAAATTGGGCTATGACTCGTCCGGCGTTCAGTGGGAGGAATGGGTCCATAACGTAAGAGAAGGAACGGACTTTCATTTATTTAATGCAGCTTTCAGTTTCACTGCTTGAACTACGTCACCTCCTATATGGGAGGCCCAATCGTTCCGCATCAAAAAAAGTATATTTATGGTCAGTTGCATAGCTCCATTAGTTTGTGAACGGCATTGTCTGCGCGTCTTAGCATGCGTTCATTTGCTGAGGTCAATACCTCTAGTATTTGAGGCCTATTCGCAAGTGAATATTGGATTTTGCTTTCCAGATTAGCTGAATTAAAATCCCTCATATCCAAAAGCATCTCCGTTTCGTTGCTGGCGAAGATATCCTTGAATAATCGAGGGCCTTTATCAGCTGAGGAAACTAATATCGTGGGCGTATTGGAACTAATACCCGCCAGAGCGCAATGAAACCGCATGCATATTAACATGTTGCATCTG
>JAAYYW010000170.1 GCA_012515195.1 Leptolinea sp. | reverse complement strand
GATATGGGCGCCGAGATCATTGAAGATGTCCCCATGCCGAATACCCGTTATGGTATTCCGGCCTATTTTGTCATCAGCCGGGTGGAAGCCGCATCCAACCTGCACCGCTACGATGGTGTGAAATACGGTTTCCGCACACCCGAAACCACCAACGAGCTGCGCGACCTGTACAAAAAGACCCGCGCGCAGGGATTCGGCCCGCAGCCAAAATTGCGTATCCTGATGGGCATGTACGTCTCTGCCGCCCAGTACAGCGAGCAGTATTACAATCGGGCGCTGAAAGTCCGCACCATCATCCGCCGTGACTTCGATGAGGTGTTCGATAAGAACGGGAAATACAAACTGGACGCACTGTTGACACCCACAACGCCAACCACCGCCTTTGACATGGGCGCGGTTTACGGCGATTCCGTCCTCATGCAATACGCCGACCAGTTGACCGTGCCCGCCAACCACGCCGGAATACCCGGTCTGTCAGTTCCGGCCGGCCTTGATTCCAAAATGCTGCCGGTCGGTATCCAATTGCTGGGGGCAGACTATACCGAATCCATTCTATTCCGCATCGGCCGGGCGTTTGAACAGGCGACTGCTGGTGATGCCTGGCGTTCCGAAAAACCATCTGTGCTGGCCGGCCTGGCGGCAGAGTAGAAGGTGAGCATGACCGAATACGAAGCCATCATCGGGTTGGAAACCCACATCCAGCTCAACACCACCACAAAAATATTCTGTACCTGTAAAGCGGATTCCTGGTTCGACCCGCCCAACACGAACATCTGCCCGGTATGCACCGGTCTCCCCGGCGCGCTGCCCACCCTGAACAAGGCGGTGGTTGAAAAAGCCGTTCTGCTGGCCAAAGCCATGCACGCTGATCTCCTTCCGCTCTCCTATTTTGCCCGCAAGAATTACTTCTACCCTGATCTGCCCAAGGGATACCAGATCTCACAGTACGACAAAACGATTGCCACTGGCGGTTACCTGGATATGCCCATGAATCCGGCAGACGGACAGGCTTACGTGCGCCATGTGACCATTGATAACATGCACCTGGAAGAGGATGCCGGCAAGACCCGCAACGAACCGGGGCGGCGTTTGATCGATTTCAACCGCTGCGGAGTCCCGCTCATTGAGATGGTCACCGGTCCCGATCTGCGTTCGGCCGATGAAGCCGCGCAATATCTCATCCGGTTACGCCAGTTGCTGCGCTGGCTGGGTATATCAGAAGCCGACATGGAAAAAGCCCACCTGCGCTGCGATGCCAATGTATCCATCCGTCCCAAAGGCGCCACCCACTTGAACCCCAAAACCGAGATAAAGAACGTCAACTCGATCGACGCCGTCAAGGAAGCCATTGGCAAGGAAATTGAACGGCAGATCAAGGAAGTGGAAGCCGGTCACCGGATCGAAACGTGGACCCTGGAATGGGACGAGGATGCCAGTGTACTGCGAAAGATGCGCTCCAAAGAAACAGAAGCCGATTACCGCTACTTCCGCGAACCGGATTTGCTGGCCATCCGCATGACGGATGAATGGCGCGATTCCATCCTTAAAGATTATCCCGAACTGCCGTTGGAGCGCCGTGCCCGCTTTATTCAGGAATACGGCCTCCCGGAATACGATTCGGAGATTCTGACGGGCGAACGGTCTCTATCTGATTACTTTGAATCAACGGTCGGGGCATACAAGGGAGACGCGAAACGGGTTTCCAACTGGATCATGAACGATGTTTTACGCATGGTCAATGAAGCCGGTAAGCCGGCCTATGAATTGAAACTTACCCCGGCATTCCTGGCAGAGATCATCAAACTGGTTGACGCGGGAACGGTGAACACATCCACAGGGAAGAGCCTGCTGGCCAAAGTGGAATCCACCGGTTTTGCCCCGGGAAAAATTGTGGAAGATGAAGGCCTGGCACAGGTGAGCGATGACAGCGCCATCCGGTCGGTATGTGAGAAGATCATGTCTGCCAGCCCCACCGAGACAGCCTCGTACAAAGCAGGAAAAGTCACACTCATCGGCTGGTTTGTGGGTCAGGTGATGAAGGAAATGCGCGGCAAGGCCGACCCGCAGATAGCCCGTAAGATCATGGAAGAAATGCTTTCAAAATAGTATTACGGGAAATTGTTTCCATCAATCGAAACCCTGAAGGTTTTCAAAAACCTTCAGGGTTTTTTTGAGTGATTTTTCAAATATACCTTGACATACGATATATCGTCTGATATTATATCGTTATACGTTATAGCGAGGAGCGAGTATGATAGAAAAACAAATCCAAAAATACCTGCCGCTGTCCGAATCAACCTATTACATTCTTCTGTCTCTGGTTGAACCCCGGCATGGATATGGCGTGATGCAGCACGTAGAAACAATCAGCCGCAAGTCCGTATCGATAGGACCTGGAACTTTGTATGGGGCCTTCTCGAATTTGGAAAAGGCCGGGCTGATTCGCGCCGCCGGCGAAGAAGACCGGCGTAAGTATTACGTGCTTACAGACCTGGGACGAAACGTACTGGCAGAACAAATTCGCCGCCTTCAGATTATGGCTGAAAATGGCGATGAGGTTATACCCCTGTTGGAGAAATGAGAGTAATTGACATGAGCACACAAGAAAAAACCTTTCGGAAATTCCGCTTATTCTGGGCCTGGGAGGATGACCGCGAAGAGAGCTGGCTGCGGGAAATGTCGCTGCAGGGAAATCACATGAAGAAGGTGATCTTCCCGGGCATTTATACCTTTGAGACGGGAAAGCCAAAAGATTATATCTATCGTCTTGATTACGCACCGGAAAAATTTAGTGAAAACTATTTAAACCTTTTCCATGACGCGGGTTGGAGCTATCTGGGTAATCTGAACTACTGGCAGTACTTCCGTAAAGAAGTCCTCGATAATGACGTGCCGGAAATTTTCACAGACAATGATTCAAAAGCAAAGAAATACCGGCAGTTGATCGCCATGTTATCCGCTCTGCTGCCATTGATGGTGGTCAATGTCATCAATTGCGGCAGCCGTGCCGATCAACCCTTTTGGCTTGGGTTGACCCTCTTCTTTGTCGTTTTTCTGGTTGTATTTGTACTCGGGATCATCAAGCTGCTGAAACGGGTCAACCAACTGAAGCAATTGTAATTTTCGCAGATCACTTCAATTGTGCTGGTTGAAAGCAACAAAGGCGGGTTTGATTACCCGCCTTTGCTTTAATGGGTCTAACCATGCCAGTTATGCGCGGTATCAATCGCCGTTTTCAGGTTATCCCAGTTGGTATCCGCGGGAACCGTGCAATCCGCCCCGAGGATGAAACGGTCAGGGGCATCTTTAAGTACAGCTTCTGCCGCCGCTTTTACCTCATCTGTGCTGCCTTTTGCCAGAATACCCAATCGGTCAAGGCCGCCCATAAAGGGTCGGTTAAACAGACTCGCGGCGTCTCTTGGCGTGATCTTTCCACCGGTCAATTCCAGGCTGGCATTCACAACCTGCCCGGGATAATCGGCATACCGCTCAATACTGCTGTACGGCAGTTGATAATCACAAACATGCAGGATGCTGAAAGGGCATGTCCGGTTTATCTCTTCCATTACTTCAAAGTCATACGGCCGGATACAGGTTTCAAAACTGTCCGGATCAGAAAAACGGGAGGCTTCACCACCCTGGGTGGACATATAAAAGCCATCCAGCCCCAGCTTTATGCATTCTTTCACAAACCGCATCACGCTATTGGTGATGGTCCGCATACCGGTTTTCACTTTCTCCGGTTCTTCCATGATGTGACGAGTTATCACGTCATAACTCGTGGTCTGCGCGGCAAACATAAACGGGGAATACAGAGTCAGAATGATCATGGCCTCTTTTTTTGCCGCCTTTACCAGCCCTTCAACCACCCCCAATGGTTCGGCATAAAAATCCAGCCCGTATTCCGGCATTTTTGCCCAGTCGTCCGGTGTTTTGATCTCTTGAATTGGAGGGAATTTGCGCTCATACTGGATTTTTACAAAATCCATCCCGGTATAACGGAAAAACTCCAGGTGTTTTTCCACGGCTGCCCGTCCGGAGCGGCAAGTGGGATCAAAGTGCAAAAAGAATCCCGCCGGAATACAGGCAGGTCTGGACCCCGGATCCAGCAGGCTGAAAATGACATCCCGTTTGTTCATGGCAACCTCCCATATTATGGAAACAAATAAATTATAGATAGTTGAATGGCACTACGGAGAGAAACACAACTTTTTCGGTGATCTAAAACCGCCGGGTATTCCACATCATTGCGCCGGCTGCAAACGGTACATGTAGAACAGCATCTCCTGTAATCCATGCACACTTATCAGTTCGCCTCCCGGATATTGTTGCATACAAAGATCAAGGTCAGCCTGTCTTTGAGGCAGAAACACAAACAACAGTTTATCCCCATCGGGAACCGGGTTCGTGGGGTCTCCCCACGGGTTGTTTATATCCGTGGCAGAGATATGCGGTGCCAGATAGACAGTCGAGAGAATAGACCGGTAACCCATTCGCGGCCAACCGACAAAGAAAACCTCCCAACTATCGTCATACTCCTGCAGATGATCAGCCAATTTTTGTGCGACCCGGGTTGGATAACCGCCAAAACCCGCCCGCGGCGAATAATCGTAGAAATAGAAACCGGCTTCCTCAAACCCAATGATGAGAACTACTACAATGCTCATGAAGGCGATTAATCTTCTCCACCGCTGTATTGATTGCTCAACAAATCGGATTGCTCCATCCAGGCCGTAACCAATGACCATATAGCACAGAGGTGCAGCGGCCACATATCGTTGAGGAGCCGGTGGGTTGGTGCTAAGCGCACCCGTAACAATGATCACCGTCAACCATACAACGATCAACGACAGGCGGTTATCTTTCCATCTGAAAAGCAATAATCCAGCTCCCAGGTAAAACAACAACCCGGAAAAGGGTCGCAGCAACGGATAACCCGAATCAAACCACGCGTTTTGGAATGGGGCGACAGTCAGTCCGCTCAGGCTGCCTGTGAACTGGGCAATCAGGATTTCTGCCATGCCCTGGCCGGTTCGGGCCATTTCATCCGCCACCCAACCGCCCAGAATGGTGACCCTTTGCAAGGGTGCCTGAAATTCCACCGGATTGCATACATAGAACCAGGCTAGAGGGAGGAACATTACCAGCATAGAAATTCCCATGATAAATATTCCAGAGATCGATCGCCGCAACCGGTTTGGATATAGAATGGACACGATCAACAACCACAGAGGTACAGCCGCAAACAATCCCCGGGCAGAAACGTAGAAATACTGTGACAAACCGAGAAAAAGTCCGGCCGCCACGTAAGCAGCCCTGCGCTCATGATTCCAGGCCCACCAGAGCGATCCGAGGGTCAACAACCAGCTCAAACCGTCCCAGATGTTGTTCAAACCAAGCCGTGAAAAATGGATATGGAAGCTGGAAAATGCCAGAAGCAACGCGGCTATCAGCGCTGATCGGGCATTAAACATTGACCGCATCACCAGAAACAATACCGCCACAGTGACCGAGCCAACAAGGGCAGCCGTTATCCGCAGACCGATGGTCGTCTGCCCAAGCAGGGCGATACCAAAAGATTGCACGAAATAATACATGGCAGGGAAGGAATACCAACCGGTAATAAAAATATTGTCTGTTAATCCGGACAGAAAGAAAACCGAAGATAATCCCATGGCGCCTTCATCACCGGAGAGGACTGATGGGTAGACCGTCAGATTCAATCCCCTGAGCAGGAAAGCGGTAATAAATAGCAGGAAAAGCGTAGTTGCCAACACTTTGAATGTCAGAAGTGGCACCGGCTTGCGCTCCCATCCCGCAAAAACCACCAACCCGATGGCAGCCGCCCATGAAACCAGGGAAACAAATGGATGAATCATCCGTCCGGAAAAACCGGCAGCCAGGGTACAGGTAATGGAGAAAAGCACAGCCAAGGATAGCGCGGCAATCTGCACTGGTGACAGATATAAATAATGAGCCGAATTTTCTACACATTTTGAAACCCAATCTGACCTTTTCCCAAATATAAAACCTCGCAGACCAAATCCCCCGATCAAAAGCGCGATTCCCATAAACCAGTAGGACCCCAAAAAACCGCCCGATGGCAGCGCTTGCCTCAAAACTAGATGAAAAAAGAACAGGATAAGCCCGCCATAAAGCAATAACAGGTTCAATTGTTTCTGCGTTCCACGAGGGGTTGAGGGTTCAGAGGAATTCATACGTCTATTATTTGATGGGAACCATTCGGAATAATTATTTACCCGGCTTGAACTTTCCCGCCTTCCGGTGAACTTCTTCCAACGCTACCACGTTGAAAAT
>JAAYYW010000169.1 GCA_012515195.1 Leptolinea sp. | reverse complement strand
ACCCATTTATTGTCCGCGGCGTTCAGGTCCACATCTGCCCAGGCAATGCCAGTGGACAGGCCGTCCATCTGCGCCAGCACCTCGCCCAGCGGCGATGTGACTTGCGACAACCCGGAGAACGACAGGTCGCGGTCGATTCCGGTGCGGTTGGCGGTGGCGGTGAAAACCCGGTTTTCAAGCGAGCGGGTGAGCATGGCTTTCTGACACCAGGGCAGCACCAGATTTGCCGGATGCAGGATGCATTGCGCTCCGCGCAACGCCAGACTGCGTGCCATTTCGGGAAAGAACCAGTCGAAACATATCATCACGCCGAGGTGCTGTCCGTGGAATTCAAAAACGGGTGGCTTTTCGTCTCCGGGTTTGAACAGGTTTATCTCGTTGGCAAAAAGATGCGCTTTTCGGTAAACCGCAACGAGATTCCCGTCGGCGCAGATGACAGCCGAGTTGTACAGGGTGTCACTGGCACTCTCGCACAGTCCACTGACGATCAATCGTCCTGCGGATGACCATTCCCGCAGCATGGCGCAAAAAGGTCCGTCATCAGCCTTCTCCGCCGTGGCGGCGGCCTGCTCCGGATTTTCAAAGTTGTAACCCGAATTCGCCAGTTCGGGCAGGACGAGAACGTCCACGCCTGCTTCGTCCGCTTTTTCCAGCAAACCATTTACTGTCTGCCGGTTGGTTTCCACGTCTGCCAGTAAAAAATCCGCCTGAGCGACACCGATCTTCATAATAGGCATACCTCACTACCGGAAATATGGGGAATCTCTGTTTATTGTAAGGGATTTTGACCAAACCGATTCTCCCCAATCCCTCCATCCCGCCTACACAAAGTCTCCATAATTGGACGGCATACTGTGTCTATCAAACAGTCACATTCAGGAGGATAGAATGGTTACAAGAAGTTCAACGTTGTTCCGAGTGCTGGCCGCATTGCTGCTGGTCGCCCTGGTTGCCGGAGGAGCCTGTATGGCTTTCAAAGCCGGGCAGGCACAGGGTTATGCGATGGGAATAGCAACAGAAGCCAGCCCTGCCATTGATGGAGAATCGGGGGGTGTTATGCCCTTTTTCCCCGGGGGAATGATGCCATACAGGCCGTTCTTTTCCCCGTTTTCCGGGTTGATTGGCCTTTTCCTGGCCATCATTTTCATCTCGTTTGTCTTCAAGTTAATCGGGTTTATAGTATTTGGACATCCGTATCGCTTACACCGGAACTGGAAATACGGCCCATATCCGCATCATCCCTGGCCTTGCGGATATCCATTTGATGAGCCGCCCCTTGATGAATCAGGCAGGGATAAGTCGCCGGAAACTCGCACTGAAGAGAAAAAATGATCTGGTGAAGTAAAAACCGGGGTCAACCTGGCAAGGTTGACCCCTCAATTTTGTGAGATTAAAGTACACTACTATCATGCAGGAACTTATTCTGGTCGTTGACGATGAACCAAAGATTGTCAAGCTCACACGGGATTATCTTGAGAAAGATGGTTTCCGGGTCATTAGCGCGGGTGATGGGGTGGACGCGTTGGCTAAAGCTCGTCGGGAAAAACCGGACCTGGTTGTATTGGACCTGATGATGCCTGCCATGGACGGGTGGGAAGTATGCCGCACGCTCCGCCGGGAAAGCGGCATTCCCATCATTATGCTCACTGCGCGCTCGGAAGAAAGCGATCAGGTGGTGGGGCTTGAGCTTGGCGCTGATGATTACATCACCAAACCGTTCTCACCGCGCACTCTGGTAGCCCGGGTGCGGGCTGTCTTGCGGCGTGCCCGGGGATTGGTGGCTCCTCCATCTGTTATCCATACCGGTGATCTGGAAATAGACCTTTCAGCCCATCTGGTAAAACTGAAAGGTGAACCAGTCCACCTTACGCCCAATGAATTTAGATTGTTGTCTGTTTTGGCACAACACCCGGGGCAGTTGCTTTCCCGTGAGCAGATCATTGATCAGATGCATGGAATCTCTCTGGAGAGCTTTGACCGCAGTATTGATTCACATATCAAGAACCTGCGCCGAAAATTAGAAACCTATCCCGGTGGGCAGATTTATATCAAGACGGTATATGGCGAAGGATACCGCTTCATGGACCTGCGATGAAAAGGAATGACGATAATAAATCCCACCGCGAAGGGTCAAAATGGCGGGGATGGACCCCGGGGTATGACAAGCGCGAGTGGCCTGGGCCGTGGGATTGGCGTGATATGGGGAATTCGCGTGACGCGCGCTACTGGCACAATAGCCACGAAATGCGTGATTGGCAGAAATGGGTAAACCTCCAGCCAAAGAAGAAGCGTTTTCTGTTTTTCCGTTTCCTGCTTTTTTTTATACCCATGGTGGGAATATTTATTGCCGGAATCATGT
>JAAYYW010000168.1 GCA_012515195.1 Leptolinea sp. | reverse complement strand
TGTAGATACTTCGAGTTTGTTGTTTGTGAAAATTTGCACATATTCCGCTACTATCCGCACAGGAAAACAGTGACTTATTTCATCTTGAAATTGATATAGCCCTTTGCTATTCTAAATTGGCAAGAAACCTCTGAAGGAGGAACGATTGAAGATCGGATTCTCCATAAATGTTTCAAAAAGCGGGTTCCATCCGAGGAACCCGTGTATTTTTTTAACCCATTGAATCAAGGAGATTGCCCATGACTGTGAACCCGAATCCTTTTGAAATGGCTCAGCAGCAGTTTGACCATGTGGCCGAAATGCTAAATCTCGACCCACAGGTACGAGAGATTTTACGCTGGCCGATGAGGGAATACCATTTCCGCATCCCGGTACACATGGACGACGGCACGATCCGTGTTTTCGAAGGTTTCCGTGTTCAACATAATGATGCCCGGGGCCCTAATAAGGGAGGCATCCGTTTTCACCCGGCTGAAACAGCCGATACCGTTCGCGCCCTGGCCATGTGGATGACCTGGAAATGCGCGGTAACAGATATTCCACTTGGGGGCGGCAAGGGTGGTGTGGTCATTGATTCGGCTACTCTTTCGGTAATGGAGAAAGAGAAACTTTGCCGGGGGTACATACAGCGGATCTGGAAGGATATCGGTCCGCGGAATGATGTCCCGGCGCCTGATGTCGGTACCAACCCGCAAATGATGGGTTGGATGATGGATGAATATTCAAAGCTTTGCGGCCAATTCACACCAGGGGTCATCACCGGCAAACCGCTCGGCGGCGGCGGCTCTCTGGGTCGCACTGAAGCCACCGGATATGGTGTGGTTTACACGATCCGCGAAGCCCTGAAACACATGAAGGTCGATCCATCCACCTGCACAGCCGCCATACAAGGGTTTGGTAATGTGTCGCAATACGCTGCCATTGGTTTTACCGAACAACTCAAAGGAAAGGTTATATGTGTCAGCTACTGGGATCGCGATGACCGCATCGGCTACACCGTCAGTAAAGCAGATGGCATTGATCCTCATTTCCTAAAGACGATCACCGACCAGTACGGCTCGGTTGATAAATTGAAAGCGAAAGCTGCAGGATATGTGATCGAAGAAGCCAACGCCTGGCTTACCAAAGATGTGGATATTTTGATCCCTGCCGCTCTCGAAGGACAGATCAACGCTGATACGGTCAAACAAATCAGTCCAAAAGTGAAATTGGTAGCCGAAGGCGCAAACGGCCCAACGACTCCGGAAGCGGACGAAGAGCTCAAAAAGCGCGGGATTTTTGTCATCCCTGATTTCCTGTGCAACGCAGGCGGGGTAACCGTTTCGTATTTCGAAGGGGTTCAGAATGATATGAACTTCTATTGGACAAAAGATGAAGTACTGGAAAAACTGGACACAAAGATGACCCAGGCATTCCATGCCGTGTTGGATATGTCCGTCAAAGAAAATGTCTATATGAGAGATGCCGCTTACATGGTCGCGATCGATAAGGTGGTCAAAGCCATGCAGCTCAGAGGATGGCTGTAAATGGCGAAAATCCCCGCCCTTCAACAGGCGGGGATTTTTCTTATAAACTCCACAAGGGGGAGAATTAAAACCCCAACATCTTATCGGTCACATCCATAAAGCGTTGCCGCTCTGTGGCATCCAGCGATAATCGCGACGGCTGTACCTCTTTTTGATTGTCAAAGTATTTACCAGTTACGCCTTCTACTTCGGGCGAACTCGCCAGGTAGACGGATGTCCGCGCGCTAGCTTCTACAGACACACCTTCAATGTTGTAGCTCATTTTGAGAAGTTTAGTTTCCACCACACCAGGATGTAAGCAGTTGACTGTCACCCCGCTACCAGCCAGTTTTTCAGCCAGATGGAATGTAGCCATTACATTACCTAACTTGGCCAGACTGTAGGCGCGGGTACCCTTAAATTCTTTCTCGCCCTGTAAGTTTTCATAATCCAGTTTGGCATACGCGTGGGTCATTGAGGCAACATTGACAATTCTCGCCGGTGCGCTGGTCTTCAACAGATCTAATAAGAGTATGGTTAGAAGATATGGCGCGAGGTGGTTGACCTGCCAGCTCATTTCATACCCATCATCTGTCAACCGCCGTTCATTAGCGTACGTTCCAGCATTATTCACCAACACGTGCAGCCGGTCTGTTTTTGCCAGCACCTGGCCGGCCATGTCTCGTACCTGTGCCAGTGATGAATAATCGCCGGTAACAGAATCCACCTTAGCCCCGGTTTCCTTTGCGATCTCCCGCGCGGTTGCCGCTGCCCGCTCTTCTGTCCGCCCGTGCACCAGAACCACTGCACCCATGCGGGCCAGGTCCAATGCAGTGCGTTTTCCAATTCCATCTGTTGATCCGGTTACCAGTATTGTTTTACCCTTCATGATCTTCTTCCTGATGATAAATTTAGATCGGCACACTGTTAATTGCGTGTGCCGATCATTATACTTTGCAGTGAAAAAACTACAGGTTTACTGACGTGAATCGTCAAGGGCAGCTATGGCTGATCCCGTCTCCATCGACTTTGATGATACCTGTATTGCCTTCCTTCAAAACCATATCCATCACCTTGCTCTGTCCAGTGGACATATCCAGAATCGCGTACTCCCCCGGATTGACCTTTTGTGTGGTCTTGGCGGGCAGGTTCCACTGCCCGGGGCGGGTGGTCATGTCATGCAATGTGCAGTTCTTGATATAAGCTGGTTTGGCCTCGTCGTATCGATATAACGGCAGTGACTGTATGTTCGCGCTCAATTCGGCATAGCCTGTTCCCATGGATATCCAACCGACCGCGCCGTTTGAGTAAGGAATCTCGATGGCCAGCCAGTCGTTCTTTTCGTTGCGACCGACTGCCCGGGTGGTAACACCCCGTGAGAGACCAGAGGTGATACTGTAGGTCAATCCCGGTCCACGGCGAATAAAGAGGTTGCCTGTGGCAGCTGTAACGGTAATCCCATCTGCATTTACGGTAACCGTGGGTGGATTAACAGTACGGGTTGCCTGTTGGATGACCGGAGCGGAAGTCCACGTCCTGGTTGGGATCTTTGTGACCTTATTGGGTGTCTTGGAGGGTGAAATGATTTTCGTAGGAAGAGCGGGAGCAACCGTGTCAGTGATGACAGGTTCAGACACTGTCGCGGTGACAACGATTATTTTGACCTGCTCTTCCGTTGGTTGTTTTTTCGGCGCATCCAAATCGGAAGTCAACCATCTAAACTCAATGAAATTGCATGAGATGGAAATTGCCGCAATAAGGATAAGAGTGAGTATCCGGCTATTCTTTCTAGAAATAATACCGTGCATATTACCCTTCCCTAGTACAAGTTGTTATTACCTAATAGTAGATGGATTTAATGGAAAAATCAATTACATACAGAGACAATAAAAAAAGAGTGTCTACAAGAAGCAGGGGAACATGGCATTGACCTATTTAATTGCCTGCAAAAACACAGGAAAAGTTTTGAGTCATATTTGGAAATTGCCAAATAACCAGAAGAATCCCCAAAAAACAGCAAACGATCTTAATAGATCACACAGGTTGGGCATCCTCACCGGAATAAGCCGGAAGGGCGGGCCATTTCCTGCCAATCCATAACACGGCAAGAATACATCCCAGTCCACCGGTGATGACCGCCATGGGTGTACCCAGCGCCTGGGCAACCATCCCGGCTTCAATTTCACCCAATTGCGGACCGCCCATAAAGAATATCTGGTTTACACTGACCATTCGTCCACGCATCGCGTCTGGTGTCACCATCTGACGAATGGTATTCCGCAGGATCGTGCTTATGGCATCAGAACCACCAATGATAGCCAAAGCCAAAAGGGATAACCAGAAATTACGAGACAAACCGAATACGATCGTCGCAATACCAAATGCGACCACCGACCAAAGCAAAAGTGAACCCTGTTTTCTGATTTTCGCCTTTTGTGAAAAAAACAGGCCAACCCCCACCGCTCCGAATGGTTGGGCGGCTGATAACCAACCGTATTCAACTGCGCCCACCTTAAGAATATCTCGGGTGATAAATGGCAGGAGTGTATTAGCCGAAGAGAAGAAGGTGGCAAAGAAATCGAGGATCATACTTGAAAGGATGATGGGCTGCGCCCGGATGAAAGCCACACCTTCCTTGATCGCATCCAGGTTTAACCCCTGTCGACGGACAATGGGGTTTATTTCCTGATTGACGTTACCGATGATCAGTAGAGATATTATCACCGCCCCAAATGAGATCGCGTCAATAAAATACGTCCATGATTGGCCCAGTAAAGCAATAACAATCCCGCTTAAACCCGGCCCGACGACCGATCCAATATTGAACGCCATGGACTGCAAACTGAAGGCACTCGGCAAATCCTCTCTTGGAACCAGGTTGGGCATCAACGCCTGCCGCGCGGGCATATCAAATGCCAGAGCCGCGGCCTGTATAGCTGTCAATATGTACATGTGCCAGATCTGGATCATATCAAAACAGGTGAGCAAACCAAAAATGGCAGAAACCAGGGTCATTACGATCTGGCTGGCAAACATAACCTTCCGGCGGTTGAACATGTCCGCCACCAACCCGCCGATCAGAGAGAGGATCAGTATGGGCAAAAAGCGAGCCAACCCGATCCCACTGACGACTATTGGCTGGTCTGAAAGTGTGCGTAAATGCCAGAAGAGTGCCCACAATTGCATCTGGCTTCCAGCTGTTGAGATCATCATGCTAAGCCAGAAAATTACAAACCGGCGGTGTTTAAATGCCGGTGGAATAGAAATATTCTGTTTTTGCATACAGATAGTGTCAGGTACCCCAGTCTCTTAGGTATAAAAAGTCGTAACCAATAGTCCTGTTGCTTAATTTGGCGATTGGCGGGAGAACACGCTTGAAATGATTGCGGCGTATCCTTTCAACCACTTTTTCCACAAATGATTCATCAAATCCGGCTGTCATACATTCCTGTGGTGTATAGCGTTCATCTATCATCAAGTACAACAGCGGATCCACATCGGCGTACGTAAAGCCTAATTCAGCTTCATCCGTCTGCCCCAGCCATAGATCTGCGGTTGGCGGTTTGGACACAATCACATCCGGAATGTGCATATCGCGCGACAACTGGCGAAGTTGGGTCTTGTACAGGTCACCCAGGGGATTGAGGGCGCAGGCCGAATCTCCCCACAGCGTGGAATACCCCAGCAATATCTCAGTTTTATTGCTGGTACCTACCACCAGTCCATTAAAGGCGGCGGAATGGTCGTACAGAACGATCATCCGCATACGTGCCATGATATTACCGGCGCGGAACGAGCTGATGTCCGGAATCTGGTCAAGATACGGCTGCACCATGGGTGTGATCGGAATGGTCAGTGATTCCACACCGAGATCGTCAATAACCATTTGTGCATGATCCAGTGATTCTTGTGATGACGTCTGATAAGGCATCCGTATGGCCAGAACATTCTTGGCTCCGAGAGCTTCTGCCGCCAGATAGCAAGAAAGGGCTGAATCAATCCCCCCGGAAAGCCCGATAATCGCGCGGGAAAAGCCGGCACGGGTAATCTCACTGCGAATGAAGCCGGTAAGTATCTGCCTGGCCAGTGTTGTGTTTATTTCCAGATCGGGAAGTTTTATATTCATCTGGTTTATCTCCCCTTGAAAGAATCTTGCGAGTTCAAAATCCGCTGCATTTCTCGCATTGTCAGCCCGGTGCGTTCATCTCGCAGCAGCGGCAGACGGGCACGAGTGCGGTGAAGCTGATTGAGGTCCATTTCCACCAGGGTCAGGGATTCTTCATGGTAAGGCCCGTGCCCGATCTCAATTCCATTTGGATCAAACACAGACGCGCCTCCCCAGAAGTTCAACCCATCTTCAAACCCCACCCGGTTGGTATGAGCGACGAAAGATGTGAATAACGCGGAGTATGCCTGCAACACGCGGTCAACCCAGATGGATGATCCCAGCGCCGGCTCTGTTGTCAGTCCGCGGCCGGGGGAGGATGATGTGAAAAAGAACAGATCGGCCCCATCCAGCCATAACAGGTACGGCGGTGAGGAATGCCAGAAATCCTCACAGATAAGCACCCCGGCACGGCCAAAACGGGTATCGAACGCACTCACGCTATCACCCCAGGCAAAAAACCGTCCTTCGTCAAAAAGCCCATAGGTGGGCAAATATACTTTACGGTGCACATGAACCGTTTCTCCACCAGAAAGGTACGCGGCAGAGATAAAGAATCGGTTGCGTATATCTTCTTCCACAAAACCCACCAATAGATCTATATTTTTACTGGCTTCCAGAAGGGGTTTGAACACAGGATCCGCTGCCATGGGGCGATGCGCCACCGTTGGTACCAGATCCTGTAGCACGTAGCCGGTAAGGGAAAGCTCGGGGAAAATGATCAGGTCAGCACCATCGTTCCGGGCTTTTTGCGCCAGAGCAAGGTGGTTTTCCAGGTTTTGTGAAACACCGCCCAACACTGCAGTCGTTTGAGCAAGAGCGAGGTTGATTTTCATATGCCTTATTGTATTCCAAGTTTTCCAGCCAGGTGTTCAATCATCAGTATTCACGTGATAACTTGTTGGGCATCCGGCATACGCCGTTGTACAGACTGGAAGCTTGGAAACGCAGGGCTTTTAACAAAATGCCTGGAAAAAACCATTGACCAATAAGAAAGGTCAATGGTAGGCTGTAACTATTATGATCGGGTTGCATTTTATGAAGTATTTATGGGGTTTTTATCAAGGCATTTAACTTGCATCACTGACTGTCAGTATAATCAAAGATACCTAATGGCTATGAAAACCAAGACCATTCCAGGCATACTTCTCATCCTGCTCTGCGCGCTCATTCTCTCATCCGCCCCTGTTTCAGCCCGCCCGGTGAGCGACCGGTACCTGTTGCATGGGACTGATTGGTTGGCCGGTCACGGTGTAAACGTGATCTACCCGGATGTTGGTCCCGGGAACCGTGAAGGCTACGTGGAGATAACCCCTTTTTGCAGCTATGCGTATTGTTACCAATGCATTGAGCTTACGATCCGCCTTTACGCTGAAAAACTTGGATATATCTCCAACAACGGCCGTTGGCCGGATACGGTTGCCATTCCCAATGATATGATCGATGTGATCAACCAGGCGCACGAAAAACAAAAGTTGATTAAAAAAGGTGCGTTGAGCGTTTCTGATAGTGAAGCCGTGAAGTACCTTCCGTTTGCCGACCTGATCTATACACCCAACGGCGGAACGACTCCCCCGCGCGTGGGTGATATGATCATTTATACCTACCGGAAACCGGGCGACCACATTATGGTTGTCAATCGGGTAGGAGGAAACAAGGTCGAGATCGTACAGCAAAATATCTGGACCCAGTCAAGGCCGGCTTCGCCCGTTCCGGTGCGTTTGTTGGACCTATTCGAACAATCAGGGCACTACTTTATCAATAATGCCGAGGGATGGATCCATTCTCCCCGCATGAAAGAACTGATCGAACCAACCGGTGATGGCTATTTCTTCGATGCCAAGCTTGGAAATGGAACGTGGCGTTGGACTGAAGATGCTTTCACAATCAGCCTTGAAAGGACTGGTGCCATAGGCATGGCAGCCGATATTGGACAAGAATCAGCTGCCCGTTTGTCACAAACCCTCAACAATGAAGGCGCAATCGCTGTAACCAGCGAACCGTACATCCGTTGCGCTTTAATGAAAGCTGCCAATGTTGCGGGAAATGATGTTCGTTTCCTGTCTAATTTTGGTCTGAAGGGATTGGATATTCGAATTGAGTTTACCGGTGATACACTTCGACTGCGTCCGCATGGTGGTAAATTTGACAACCAGTGGATCACAATTAATAACGCCCGTTGTGGGTGGGAAGGGAATCCGATCTAATGAGAATTGAAGTTGCTGTTGAGAACAATTATGAAAACAAATCGATTGCCTGGGCGCTTGATTACCCGGGTTGCTTTGCCTACGGGTCAGATGACGCGGTTGCTCTGGTCAATTTCCCCACTGCGTTCATTGGCTATAAAGAACGCGTTCAGGCAAGAGCCGAAAAAAGCTGGGTCAATTTTAATGATATTGACATCCATGTGGCAGAAACATTTGATTGTCATCCCTTTGTTGATCCGGGATTGCCTTCGGCAACGGGAAAAACAGTTACAGCTTTCTGGCAGACCGATTGGAAACCTTTGTCAAAAACTGAAATAGAGCAGGGACTTGAGTGGCTTAAATGGTCGCGTGAAGACCTTGTGGCTTTGACCCGTAGTATTCCGGATAAGAAGTTGGACAGGGAAATTCCTGGCGAGAAATGGAGCATCCGGGGAATTCTCAACCATATTGCCGATTCTGAAATCTATTTTATGGATAGGTTAAATATTGGGGCGGGACACTCGACAACTCTACCGATCGACACAAATTTAAAACTATCAGCCACGCGCAATTTATTCGAGACAACAATGCATAGTCTGGTCGGCAAGCATCTTGTCAATGGAAAAGACGGTTCTTTCTGGAGCCCACGCAAGGTTTTGAGGCGCGCTGCCTGGCACGAAGTAGACCATATCAACCATATATTAAGGTTGTTGAACGAGAATTAACCCTGCTTGTCCAGCAGGTCCGCGAAGCTTATTACCGCGAATAGTGTAGTGACCAATGTGATAACAAAATAGACAGCGTTCATTCTGACCTCCTGTCATAAAACCGGAAAAACTTTTGTACTGTATAAAACCCGGTATATCCAAATTGGATACAGGGAATCAGATTACAAAAATGAAGAGTCTGTGTCAGAAATCTCTTCTAACTTCGCCATTGTTTACGGAATTACGTATTGGTCTTTTCACCGGGTAGCGGAAGCCAGATTGTAAAGGCAGAACCTTTTCCCTCGGTAGAAGAGACCTCGATTGTCCCATTATGATTGCGGATGATCCAGAACGCGATAGACAATCCCAGCCCAAAACCGCCCTGAAAATTTCGTTTCCGGCTTTTTTCGCTGCGATAAAATCGTTCAAATACGTGCGGTAAATCCACGGCGGGGATACCCGGCCCGGTATCGCTGATAACCACCTGCGCCCGTTCGGCCACTTTGCGTAACGAGAAACTCACCTGGCCACCGGATGGGGTATATTGAACGGCATTTCCTGCAATGTTAAGCAATACTTGCTTCAGACGGTCGCGGTCACCCGTCACCTGCACCTGATCAATCTCATTAATGGTGATATTCATCCGTTCACCGGCCAGTGTTTTTGCCTGCTGGTAGACTTCAAGCATGATGGTATCAAGCTCAACGGGTGATTGGTCAAGCGGCATTCTGCCAGATTCGGCTTGAGCCAGGAATAGCAGGTCACCCACCAGACGGGTCAGCCGATCGACTTCCGATTCGATACCGGAAAGTGATTCTTCATCCAGTGTCTTCATCTTGCGCATCAGGCCAACATTACCCTTTATTACTGTAAGCGGGGTTCGGAGTTCGTGGCTTACATCGGCCAGGAAACGACGCTGCGAAGTAAACAGTTTTTCCAAACGCCCAAGCACCTGGTTGAACGCTTCGATCAGCTCTCCCACTTCATCATCCCGGGCACCGGATAATTGGATCCGGCGGGAGAGATCGTCTGCCCGAGTGATCTGTGTGGCGACTTTTGTCACGGTGGCCAGCGGCGCGAGTGCCTGCCCATTCACAAACCAGGTCATGACCCCGGTAAGTACCATAGACAGGAATGTCAACAAGATCAATACACCGGCCAATGTTTGCAGCGTGGTGTCAAAGAGGTTCAGATTCCGACCCATTTGTAACAGTCCGGCATGTCCGCGCGCGTTAATCAATGGGATGGTCAACACCCGCATGTGTTTTCCTGTTTCACCGGTCGTGTTAAAGACCGGACGGTCATTATGAAATTGTGAGCGGTCCAACGGGTCGACCATACTCATTGGCCGGGCAAGTTGTAGAGCACGGTCATTCCCCCACACCTGGAAAACTATAGTTTCATCGGTTTTATACGTGCTGATCAACCGTGAATCAAAACGACCATTTGCGTTAACGCGAAGCTGTTGGATCAGGTCGTTGGCGTTTTTTGCCAATAGAGCATCCGTCTGGTCGAGCAGTGTGACCGAAACCAGACTGTAAGCCAGTGAACCAAAGAGCAATAGCACGCCCCCCAGCACCAGCGTGTATAGCAGGGAGAGGCGTAAGCGAAGCGACATCAGGGAGTTTCGCGCATCACATAACCCACACCGCGCACAGTGTGGATCAGGCGGGATTCACCCTCCTCTTCCAATTTTTGCCGCAGGTACCGGATATAAACATCCAACACATTTGACTCACCGCCGAAATCATACCCCCAGACCCGGTCAAAGATCATTTCGCGGGTCAACACCTGCCGTGGATGGCGCAGGAAAAGTTCGAGCAGGTCATATTCCTTGGCAGTCAACGATATCTGCCTGTCCTTGCGGCCTGCAAGGCGCGTGGAGGTATCCAGTGTGAGGTCCTGGAATGACAGCACCTGCACCCGCTCAGTCTGGGTACGACGCAGCAGAGCGCGAACGTGGGCCAGTAATTCGTCCAGTTCAAAAGGCTTAACCATGTAGTCATCGGCGCCCGAATCAAGACCGTGGATGCGGTCTGAAATCGTGTCTTTCGCCGTTAGCATCAATATCAAATGATTTCCACTGCCTGCCCGCAGCCTCTGACAAACCTCCAGCCCATCCATTCCGGGCAACATCAGGTCAAGAACCACGAGGTCAGGGTGATTTTCTCTAGCCATGACCAGTCCGGTTTCCCCATCAAGAGCGGCATCCACCTGGTACCCTTCATAAGCAAGACCGCGGCGGAGCACCTTGACAATAGCTTCATCATCCTCAACGATCAAGATGCGTTCTTTCATAGCCCCTCCTTTTGATTAATATAACATACCCATTTCTTGAAATCCAGAATTTTCATGGCACCTGATAGATTTGATAACTTTGCCCAAAAGATTCCAACAGGGGTATCTCATCCAGCACATCTTTCAACGCGGCAATTTCTTCCGCCGGGTGATGCGGGTCGTTCCCATCTGAGAGGAATTCCATACCCGCGTTGTTGATGAATAAATAATTGTACCCTTGGCCTCTCCAGAACGGTAATACGGAATCAGGCTCAACGTTCTTCGTCCAGGTGATCTTCCAATGGTCAAGAATTTCATCCGGGTCGCATCGAGGTGTACAGGCCAGACCCCTGGGTTCGTAGAAAAAGAGCACACGTGAGCCTTCCGGCAGCCTGTTTACGGCCCGCACAGCCGGAGCGTACCACCCGAGGTTGGCATCCAGATAGGCATCTTCGCCAATCATCCCCGCTATCATTTTCAATGAATCCTGCCGGAGTGTTTGAATGACAAGGTTCACGGCTGACAGACTCAATGAAAGGATGATGACCAGGCCAAACAGACGCGAAAACCGCGCTCCATGCCAGCGGATTTCGCGCACGGCTTCCCAGCCTAGACCTGCCAGTACGGCAAATGCCGGGAATAGGGAAAAATACATTCGCGTTTGGATAAGGTATCCGCTCATCCGGTTCCCGACCGCCCAGAATAACCAGGCTGACAGGAAGAACATCAACCCGATCTGCTCCGCGTGTTTATCGGCTTTTTCCAGGGATTGCTTTCGAAGCAATCCGGCTATACCCAGGATCAGCAGTAATGGGCCAATGGAAACACTGTATCCTTCTGCTGATTCTTGTCCCCAGAGTGAAGCCCGGAATGGCAGCAGGAAGCCTTCCCACCACTCGCCGTATGGTTCTGCCCCCTGGTACACACTTAAACGAATCGCGTTCATTTCAGCCGCGGGGAAAAAGAAGGGAAAAAGCGGATTTCCCGTCGTGATGGCATTACGTGTAAGCCATATGAGCGGGAAGATCGCAGCCCCTGCTGAGAACAACAAAACAGAATTCAAAACCGGCCGGTTTTCTTCTTTTCCATTTTTGATCAAATACCACACGATTGAAGTAAAAACACAAAGGAAAAGGATTCCCCCCGTATATTTGGTTGTGAAAGCCAGGCCGGCAAAAATACCCGCACAAAACAATTGTTTCAACCTGCCTGAGTTGTACCAACCACGCAACGGGATGATACAGCAGACTCCAAAGAATAAGCCCATCCAATCTATATACGCCCAGGAGAGCGATGACGCGAATGTCTCTCCTGCCAGCAAACTGGCTGCTGCCACCCATCCGGCGCGGCGAAAGTTTTCTGATCCATCGTGAAAGAATCCGATCAGACCCAGTATTGCCAATAATCCAATCAACCAACCGGTTACTGCCGCGGCAGGCAAACCGCCATACCAGATGGCCAGTGTGAATATCATTTCTGTGGCCTGCGGCATTCCGGTCATCACCAGCCAGGGGATGTGCGTGATCTGGCCTTGCTGGATGTAGGTTTGTGGCATGACCAGATGGTACATTAGAGCGTCATACTTCAGCGGAGGTGCCAGCGCGGACATTAGAGAAAAGAAAAAAATGACTGCGATGATTATCGCGATCGTTTTCTCAAATGCTCTGGTTTCAGCCCAGACCTGCTTTGCGGCACGGCACAATGAAATCAGCCAGCCGATCATCGAATTACGGAAAATCACAAGGATAATTGCCGGGATCACGCCCAGCGTTATCCAGTTTAGGCCTAACAGTGACCCGCCAACCAGTATATAAACCGAAATGATCCCCAGTCCCAGCCCAGCTTGAAGAACCAAACCGGACAACCGGTCAGCATTGAACGGTATCCCGGCCGCGCGGCCAATGGTTCCAGCCAGTACCAGAATGGCAATTGCGACAAAAACCCGCCAGAGCCCGCTTGCTCCGGCCGTAGCAATATCGGGTGTGACTGGTTTATGCACCAGGTAGTAACCGGCCATGAGTAAAACCATGCAAAATAGTACCAATCCGGCACGCAAATTGTTTTGTGAGGAGGTTTGTTTTGTCGGCATAGAATGATTATAGACCAGTCGCAACGTCAGTTTTTCTTATTTCACGGATGTGTTTTTCTAATAAATTCTATCTTGCCGTACTAAACAAAGATTTATGACTGACCGGAAGAAGCGGCTTTTTTCTGCTTCTTTTCACGGAACATCCGGTAATCTGCCCGATGAATGGCTTCATCCAACTCGTCGGGTGATGGCGCTGTGGCGGTTCCTGCTGAAAAGGACAACGATAGTTCTGGGTTCTGGTCGTTATACTTTTTCACAGCGATCCTGAGGCGTTCAAGAGCCTGACGCACAGTCTCTCGTTCGGTTTCAGGAAGAAAAACCGCGAATTCATCACCCCCAATACGGGCAATCATATCTTCCTGCCGGAAGACACGACGGGCTATCGAGGCGAATTTCCGTAATAGTGCATCGCCAGCCTGGTGTCCCTGAGAGTCATTCACTTCTTTGAGGGTATCCATGTCCACCATTACAACACTGACTGGATATCTCCGGCTGTTTTTTAAACGTGCTTTTTCTTCTTCATAGTAATTGCGGTTATAAAGCAAAGTCAGTTCATCATGGGTACTGGAGAATCGCAGTCGTTCTTCTTCGATCTTTTGCTCTGTGATATCCCTGAAAACAATGATCGATCCCATAATCGCATCATCCGCTCCGCGCCAAGGCGTGGATGTGATGGATAGGGTATGTGGGTTTCCACGGAAATCTGCCAAATCCAATTCGTATCGAGCAGAACGCCCCTTCGCCACCCGTTTAACCTGTTCCTGTAATCCGGGAAGAAATTCCGGGTCAACAAAATCACGGATATTCCTGCCTATCAAATAATCTGATCCCCCTCCATACATGGAATCAGCCATCGGATTCGCAAAGAGGATTTTCAAATCGAGATCAAGGATGAGCGCCCCTTCACCCATGGCTTCCACCAGTGTGCGAAATCGCGTTTCAGAAGCTTTCAGGTTTGCTTCCACCTTGCGGTATTCTGTTACGTCATGGACTACTGCGCCCAAAAATACACGGCTTGTAACATAGATCGGGAAAAGGCGATAGCACACCTGATGTACACTTCCATTTCGGTGTTTTATCTCCTGCTCTAGTTCAATCACCCCACCAGCCATGATCAGTTTCTCTAATTTTTCGGGAGTATAGCCAGCCAGAATATCCTGATTCGATAATGGTTTTTTAACTTCCGGTAATAGTTCTTTTAGAAAGGATTCCAGAGACTTGCCTATCACTTCTTTTGTCTTATATCCAGTCAACTGCTCCATTCCCCTGTTCCATTCAACAAAGATCAGATCACTGTCACAGATCACGATACCATCGTTGGATTGGTCAAACATACGGCTGAATATGGCTTCACTGGCCCGATCCAATCTGCGCTGATAACCGCTGTTGTCAGTAACAAGAACGTGATAATCCATACCGTCCAGGGTCACCGGAATTACGGTAAACATGAATTGGACAGTTCCATTGGGGGTGGGGATACGCCACACCAGAGAAGTTTCATCTCTTTGACAGGCAGGCATCTTCTTACCTGTGAGATCACCGGTTGTATCTTGCATCAACCAGTGAGCTATTTGATTCATGTGAATTACATTACCGATTGAATCCATCAAAATAACTGGAATTGGAAGTGCATCTACGAGTTGTAATAATTTCTTATATTGTTCCCCCGGCTTTAGTTCATATTTGCCTGAAGGCACGTTGTTTTTCATTTTCTTAGATCTTTCTTTGTTTCTCCAAAAGCGATAGGAATGCGTCCAAAACTACCGGATCAAATTGAATCCCACTTTGATCCCGTAGGTATTGCACCACCTTGTCTTTCGGCCAGGCAGACCGGTAAGGCCGGTCTGAGGAAAGTGCATCATATACGTCGATCACAGAGAATATGCGGGCTGCCAGCGGGATTTCCTTCCCCTTAAGTCCATGCGGGTATCCGGTTCCATCCCAGCGTTCATGATGATAGTAAGGGATATCAAGGGATTTATCCAGGAATTTAATCGGGCTAAGTACGTCATAAGCTGTCCTGGGGTGCTTGCGCATTTCCGTCCATTCTTCATCGGTCAACGGACCGGGTTTATTGAGAATTCGATCTGGTACAGAGACTTTGCCTATGTCATGAAGCAATGCTCCACGCCGCACATGAATTAGTTCTTCCTCCGAAAATCCCAGCTCTCGAGCCAGATCTAATGTCCAGTTGGTAGTTCTAACGCTGTGTTCTTCGGTTTCGGCATCACGATAATTCAATGCTTTTGACCAACCTTCGATTGTGGCTTCATAAGCTTCCAACAGATCCAAATTTGTCTGTTTCAGGTTGTTGAATAATTCAAAATTATCAATGGCTACAGCTGTTTGGGTGGCCAGATTGTAAAAGAAATCCATCCAATGTTGTTCCGGTATAAATGCTTGCCTGAAAAAGACCCGGAACAGTCCTTTTACCTCGGCTTTTGCCACCAAAGGTAATCCGAAACATGCCTCAAGCTCTTCATCAACCGGGAATGGGATCTTTCTGGATAGACGATGCGCATTCAAATCTTCAGGGATATGCACTGAAAATTCTTCCACAAGATCCCATTCTGAAAGGTCTGCCACAGCTGGGATGGGGATTTTCTCCTGACATTCTTCCGCAAAACCCAGATGAACCGTTTTTAACAAAAGGTGATGTTGATTATCATAAAGTTGAATACACACCGAATCCGCTTTCAGATGCTTAATGGCCAGATTTGCGATGATATTTAATGTCGCCTGCAAGTCCAGATTTGAACTGATGGCAAGGTCAATCGTTCTGAGGGCAGATAGTTCTTCGACCTGCTGTGTTATGCGCTCTTTGTTTTGATGCTGCTCGGTCACATCTTCTAATAATCCAAGGGTGTAAGGGAACTCTGTTCCCGGAACTGTTATCGGTGAGATGACAAAACGTTCCCAGAATGGCTCATTATTCTTTTTGTAATTGTGAATTTCACCGCGGAAAGAAGACCCACGGATAATTGTCTCTCGTATCTGTTTGATGAAATCTCTGTTTTCATCGTCCCGTAAAAGGAAGCTGACCGGTTTTCCGATCAATTCATCGGGGGAATAACCAGACACAACAGCCATGCCTGAATTGGCATATTCCACCCGCCCCTTCCCGTCTGTGATGAAAATTCCAATCGGGTTTTGCTCCACTGCCTGGCTCAACTTGACCAATTGCTCCTGTGCGCGTTTGCTGTTGGTGACATCTTCAATAAACCCTTCCATGGCTCTCAGAGTACCAGAAGAGTCCCAAACACCCCACATGTGCATATTTCCAAAAAATTCCGTCCCATCCTTTTTTAATAAACGGGTTTCCATCGTAATGGGAAGCCTTGAAGCGATCAACTTCCGGATTTTCAGATGATCCGCTTGATCAACAAAAAGGTTGCCAGCCGGTTGGTTGACATTTGCCAGCATATCTTCCGCGGTTTCAAAACCAAACATTTTCGCCATAGCAAGGTTGGCTTCAACCAGCCGACTTTGATCATCCAGTTGGAAAATGCCCAGTATGGCATCTTCAAACAGGCGAAAGAATCTTTCCTGACTATTAAGGCGGGCGTTGGTCTCTTCCTGCAAAGATGCCTGGTTTTCTTCCAGCGATTCCGCCATATGGTCAAATATCTGACTCAACCGTCCCAATTCGTCTGATGTGTAGGTCAATCCAGTACGAACGGATAAATCACCACCGGCTATCTTTTCTGCAGCTTTGGAAATTGCCTTCACAGGCCGGCCCAATGACAATTCGAGACCGCCATAGGTTAAAAATAACAACGCCAGTGTGAGAAGGAAAACAATGAGCATATTGCCGATCATAAACTGGCGCACATCCAGAGTCTGTTTGCTTTCCGGGAATCCAACACTGACATAATAATTTGACGCCGGGTCAAGTCTGGCAAACCGGAAGGTCCACTTCAACTGATCCAGTCCGGAAACCTTAATTTCCCTATCTTCCAGTGGGATCTCATTGTTGTCCAAAAACGCTTCTGCGAAAACCTGGGAAAGGGTGTGCCTATTGCTTTCGTTGCCAAAAACCGGGTAATTCATTACATAACCATTGCGATCGAAAATACTGATCTGGATATCTGATGTAATTTCAATACTATTCCAAACTCCTTTTACACCCTTATCGTTAAGAAAACCGATGAGTACCGCGATAATCCGTCCTTCTTCATCGTCAACTGGATGCCCCATGATCAATTCGTTGACTTCGACCGGTTCTTCTGTACGCAGGGTGCTTACAACGAACGTGTTGCCCGTAACTACTCGTTTAACCAAGCCCGGAAATTCATTGTTTTTTGATACAGCTAATATATCCATTCTGCCTGTTGAACAAATGACATTGCCATCCAGATCAGCCAGTGCCAGTGAATGGAACAAAGATTCTCCACCGGTAACCGGTGCAAGAATCTTCAGACAGGCATACTCCGCCATCAATTCGCGGCCGTATCGGTTAGTGGTAAACAGTATCCCGCGGGCTTCGGTAAAAACATCCTTCAGATCACTGGCGGTCATTTTTAATGTTGCCACCTGGTACCGCTCAGTTTGATTCTCATACGCAACCGAAACGCGTGTATAGAAAACAATCATCAGTCCGACCGTAGGTAGGATGAGGATCAAGAAGATGGCAAGAAGCTTTGCGCGAAGTGACATACGGGAAACCCTATCCGGTTACTTGTTTCGATCTAACATTTGTGGCGGTCATAAGCCACAAAGAAACAGACACAATTCGACCACTTAAAAGATCTCTATACATTATTCACCTATCCCAGTCAAATTGCTTTAAAAAATTAGTAAAAACCAGTGAATTATGGAAAGATTCACCCAATTTTTATACTTTTCGTCATGTTGACATACTATCTAGCGGTAAGTATTCTTATGTTAAGAAAGTTTTAATCCTGAACGGGGAGAAGGTGATATGCCATCTCAATGCGAGATACTTGCGGTGATTTTAGGCGGCGGCCGCGGGAGTCGGTTGTACCCGCTGACGAAAATGAGATCGAAACCAGCCGTGCCAATGGCAGGAAAATACCGCCTGATCGATATCCCGATCAGCAATTGTATTAATTCGGGTATTTACCGGATTGCCATCTTAACCCAGTTTAATTCTGTATCCCTGCATCGACACGTTTCCCGTAATTATCAATTTGATAATTTCCATACTGGCTGGGTGCAAATCTGGGCGGCCGAACAAACCATGCAAAACACAGATTGGTATCAGGGCACAGCCGATGCCGTGCGTAAACAGCTGGGTGAGATACGGTCGACCCGTGCGAAATATGTGCTCATTTTGGCTGGTGATCACCTGTATCGCATGGATTACGCTGCCATGGCACAATTCCACATGGACCACAATGCCGATATAACAGTTGCGGTTCAGCCGGTCGGGAAAGAAGAAGCGGGCCGATTCGGCGTGCTTAAACGCAACGCCAATTTTTTATTGACGGAGTTTGCCGAAAAACCGAAAGACCCCAAATTACTGGCAGAACTTGTCAGTCGGGACGATCCGGAAAAACCCTTTCTCGGATCGATGGGAATTTATCTTTTCCGGACAGAAACACTGCTTGATCTCTTGAATAATTATCCCCTGGATGATTTCGGCAGCCACGTAATTCCCCAGGCCATTACAACCCATACCGTTTACGGGTTTGACTTCACCGGTTACTGGGAAGATATTGGAACCACTCGGTCATTCTATGAGACTAACCTGGCGTTAACCCGTCCGGACCCTCCATTTAATTTCTTCGATGCTGCTGCGCCAATCTATGGAGGGACCCGTTTCCTACCCGGGTCGAAAATCTATGAGAGTGATCTAAAGAATGTTCTGTTGGCGGAAGGATGTAGTATTAAACAAGCGACCATCCGGGATTCGATTATCGGTCTGCGCAGCCAGATTTCGCAGGGTGTGAAGATCGAAAGATGTATTCTGATGGGTGCAGATTACTACGAGAGGCCGGAAGTGGAAGACAACCGTCCGATTCCATTGGGGATTGGTGAAAATTCTCAAATCGAAGGCGCCATTATAGACAAGAATGCCTGCATTGGAAAAGGTGTTGTAATCCGCCCATTCCCTGCCGGGACTGATCTTGATTCTGATAACTGGGTTGTGCGTGATGGCATTGTCGTTATTCCAAAAAACGGCTTATTAATGGATGGAACATACATCGGTCCCGGATCCAAAGACTAACAAAAGGGGGAATAAAAAACTTATCGGATGATTTTTGGTTTCACAGGAAAAAATGGACATATTTAAACACAATAAGCAACTTTTCTGTTACAAAAAGAGGTTGTACTTTACGTCTCCGGTCGGACGAACACGACCTGACTTTAAAACTTCGAGGTAATTATGGCTAAAGAAACGGGAAGCATTGCAGTATCAGCGGATAAGCTGCCATCATATAGCACATCATCCACTGAAGAAGCAGTAAAAGCACTGGGAACAAACCTTGAACAAGGCCTATCTCAGGCTGAAGTAACAGGACGTACAGAGAAGTACGGCCTGAACCAGTTGAAAGAGGCTCCGAAACGGACTTTCCTTCAGATGGTTATCGATCAACTCAAGAGCTTTGTCATCATCCTTCTCATCTCTGCCGCGGTTATTTCTGGTGTTTTAGGCGAGTGGGTTGATGCCATAGCCATTCTGTTGATTGTCGTTCTCAATGCCATTATGGGTGTTGTTCAGGAATCGCGGGCAGAAGAAGCTCTGGCTGCATTAAAAAAGATGGCCTCGCCTGAAGCCCACGTGATCCGGGATGGGAAACGGGGCACTATCCCGGCCAGTGAATTGGTGCCTGGAGATGTTGTTTTTCTGGAAGCAGGCAATTTTATACCGGCTGACCTGCGACTGGCCGAAGCTGTAAACCTTCGAGTGGAAGAAGCTGCGCTGACCGGCGAAAGTCTTCCCATCCAGAAAAATTCCAGCCTGGTCCTCAAAGGTGAAGTTCCTCTGGGTGATATGGCCAACTGCGCCTTTATGGGAACGATGGTCGCTTATGGCCGTGGAATGGGTATTGTCACCTCCACCGGAATGTCCACCCAGCTGGGTCAAATCGCGACCATGTTACAGGAAGTGGAAAACGAAGAAACCCCTCTGCAAAAGAAACTGGATAACCTGGGTAAAACCCTGGGTTACGCCTGCATCATCGTATGTATTCTGGTTTTTGTTACCGGTATCCTCCGGGTCGAAGATATTGCCCATCTGGATGCCGAACACTGGATCGAACAGTTTATGATCGCGGTCAGTCTGGCCATTGCTGCTGTTCCTGAAGGCCTTCCGGCCATTGTGACCATCAGTCTGGCACTGGGTATGCGGGAAATGGTCAATCGCCACGCGCTCATTCGACGACTGTCCTCGGTTGAAACCCTGGGTTCTGCCACCGTCATCTGCACCGATAAAACCGGCACCCTTACCCAGAACGAAATGACAGTTACCCGTCTGTGGGTTGACGGAAAAACATTTGAGATCACAGGCAGCGGTTATGCCACTAAAGGTCTGTTCCTGTTGGATGGGAAAGAAATTGATCTGGCTGATTACCCGGGAGCGACAACCGCTCTGTGGGTGGGTATGCTGAACAACGATGCACACCTGGAAGTGGCAGAAAAAGATAGCGGAAAAGATGTACGGGTGATCGGCGATCCGACCGAAGCGTCTTTGTTGGTTGCCGCGACTAAAGCCGGCGCCCAATTGAAACAGGTAAACAATTCCTTCCCGCGTACCGCTGAGATTCCATTTGATTCTGAGCGCAAGCGTATGGTCACCCTGCATGATGCCATGCAGACTACTGCCGAAGATTTCTCGCCGTTCTATCAACCAAGCCCGAATGAACGGTATGTTGCTGTAGTCAAAGGTGCGCCTGATGTTGTCCTTTCACTTTGTAAAAGTATTCAGTCAATGGACGACAAGAGTGTAAAACCCATGGACGAAGCTATGAAAGCCAAAGTCCTGGCTGCCAATGACAGCATGACAAAAGACGCCCTGCGTGTTCTAGGTTTGGCTTTCCGAACAGTGGAAGCCCATCCCGATGAAGAGAATATGAGCGCACTGGAAGAAGACCTGATCTTTGTCGGACTTATCGGCATGATCGACCCCCCGCGGCCAGAGGTAAAACCCGCTCTGTTAAAAGCCCGGCAGGCTGGTATTCGCACTGTAATGATCACCGGCGATTATCCCAATACTGCCCGGGCTATTGGTGAATCGATCGGATTGATCCTGCCCGGTCACGCTGTTTTCACGGGACCTCAGATCAACGATCTGAGCGATGAAGAACTTCGTAAAGCGGCCGAAACTACCGATGTGTATGCCCGCGTTTCGCCGGAACATAAGATGCGCATTGTTGATGCCCTGCGTGCCAACGGGCAGGTTGTGGCAATGACCGGTGATGGTGTGAACGACGCGCCGGCTATCAAACGCGCTGATATCGGTGTCGCCATGGGCATCACCGGAACAGACGTGGCCAAGCAGACCGCTGATATGGTGCTTACCGATGATAATTACGCCAGCATCGTCGCCGCGGTGGAACAGGGCCGTGTGATCTACAGTAACATCCGCAAGTTTGTTTACTTCCTGATCTCCTGCAACATGTCAGAGATCCTGATCATCTTCATTCCCACCATGCTGGGCTTTGGTTCGCCGCTCTCCGCCATCCAGCTGCTCTGGCTTAACCTGATCTCTGACGGCGCACCAGCCCTTGCGCTGGGTACGGAAAAAGGTGATCCGGACCTGATGGACCAAAAACCGCGTCCGCCCGATGAACCGATCATCAATAAGAAGATGGCTATCGGTGTTGCCATTCAGACTGTAGCCGACACAGCCACCACACTGGCCGCCTACTGGATCGGTATGATGATGGCTGGCATTGACATGGCCCACACCATGGCTTTTGTGACCCTTAGCCTATCAGAATTGATCCGCGCGTATGCCGCCCGTTCTGAACGGTATTCGGTTTTCAAGATCGGGTTCTTCTCCAACAAGTGGATGAATATCGCTGTTCTAACTTCCTTCCTGTTGGTTATGATGGTCGTATACGTACCATTCTTCAACCCCATCTTTAACACGCAACCACTCGAATGGATCGAATGGCTGGAAGTCATCCCGTTGTTCGTGATCCCCTTCATTACGGCTGAGCTGATCAAAAAATACGTTTTTACAGAGAAAAAGAGCGCATAAGTTTCTGTCGTAATACCAGGAATGAAAAAGCCAGCCTGTGAAAAGGCTGGCTTTATTGTTTGGTCGTTTCCAGTAGAGAGCGGATGGGCAGGTAGCTCCGACGGTGTTCTGGTGAGACTCCCCTTTCGGCCAATGCCTGCCGGTGATAAAAAGTCCCATAGCCTTTATGCCGGGAGAAGCCATATCCTGGTATTTTTTCTTCCAATAATTCCATAAGATGGTCCCGCTCTGTCTTGGCAATGATCGAAGCAGCCGCGATGGTCAGAGAGCGCGCATCTCCTTTGATGAGGCTGGTTTGCGGGATGTTGACCATGGGTAGTTTTACCGCATCAATCAGCAAATGGTCCACGACCTGATCCAATCCCTGTAGGGCGCGGCACATCGCCAAACGCGTGGCTGGAAGTATCCCCATCTCGTCAATTTCAAAACAATCCGCTTTTCCCCAGGCAACAGCTATGGCGATTTTCCGGATCACCTTGGCCCACTTTTCTCGTTGGTTGGCAGACAATTGTTTGGAATCCCTCACTCCGAGAAGCTTTTCTTCAAGTTCCTGGTCATTACACGGAAGAATTACCGCGCCTGCCATCACCGGTCCTGCCCAGGACCCCCTGCCGGCTTCATCCAGGCCTGCAATTAAAACCGAACCAGCCTTCCATTGCTCTTTCTCAAAGGAAAGGTCCGGCTTCGACGGGGGAATGAATTTTCCGTTACCCCGACCCATAGATTCCGCGTGCGGCATTCCGGCGGATCACAAACAGATCGACCGCCATACGCAGTGAATCATCCAACAGGCGGACACGGCTGTCCGGGTTGAAATACCAGGGGACTGGAATTTCAGAGATCCTGTATCCGGACCGTCTGGCAATAAACAAAACTTCGACATCAAAAGACATCCCGGTCAATGTCTGTTTGTGAAATACATCATCGGCGCACGCGCCAGTAAACAATTTAAACCCGCATTGTGAGTCTTGAAGAGCAGGAAGTACGGCGAACCGAACCATGGTATTAAAAATCCTGCCGATGAAATGCCGGTAAGCTGGTTCATCATAACGGACTGCACCGGGTGCTTCGCGTGATCCTATGACGATATCTGCATTGGGATTATTAGGCGGCAAAAAACGCAGGATTTCACCAACCGGCATGGAGAAGTCGACATCGCAAAACATGCGGTATTGCCCCCGGGCATTTAACATTCCGGTCCGGACAGCCAACCCTTTTCCACGTTCCTTTTCGCGAAGAACCTTAAAACGCGGATGATCTTTACAAAATTCGTAAGCCAGTTCGTATGACCGGTCGTGACTGCCATTCTCGACAATAATGACTTCGTACGAGAAATTCTGTTGTGATAAGAAGATTTCCAGTTCCTGCAGGGTGACAGGCAACCGGTGTTCTTCATTATGCACCGGCAGGATGATTGATAGATACAGCAATGTATCAGCCGGATTCATCTCACACCCCATCATGTATTTGCTCAAAACAGAGGGACATCCGGTAGATAATCGTGAATCCCACGACCCGGTCCTGAAATAACCACTTCGAATCCTGACCGGTCTGCAGTGCTGACCGGGTCTCCAAGTTCAAATGTGCTGGCTTGATATGGTATTCGTTTTCCCACATAGAACTTTTTTCCGGTCCGCAACTTTGAAATAAACTGTTCTCTGGTCAGAAGTACCAGGTCTGAAAAGGTTGAACCCCGTTTTTCATAAACCCGTACCAGACTGATTTTTCCTTCCGGATCATATCGAGCCGTTTCAATTATGCCGTCGATCTTTTTTGATGTCATGGAATGATCTATAAACATGCATTAATCAAAACAGTCGGGGTGGGCGGACTTGAACCGCCGACCCCCGCGTCCCAAACGCGGTGCGCTGCCAACTGCGCTACACCCCGGCTGTTCGAGTATAATCCGGAAATCACTACCACGTCAAGGAAGTTTTACGCGTGCAAACCCCAGAAACAAAAAACCGGAAACAAAGCTTTTTTTTTCTGACATCCCTGATCTTTACCGCCTGGATCGGGTTTGCCCTGGCTATTGGCGGTTGCACCGTTGATAGTGCTTCTGCCAGTGTGGATGAGCCGGTAAGCAAGATCATTCCTACACAAACCGCGGTGATTTCTCCAACTGTTAAACCAACAAAGCCAGAACCGACAAAGCAGCCCACTTTGACTCCTACACCGGAAACATGCCATGAAGAGCAGGGCCGGTTGGAAGACATTGAAATACCTAATTCATCACTTTCCTATCCGCTTAAGGTCAAGGTCTATTTTCCCCCCTGTTATTCTGATTATCCGGAAAAACCGTATCCGTACGTGATTATGATCCATGGAATGCTTTATAAAAATGACCAGTGGGATCGCCTGGGTGTGGATGAAACCGCTGATAAGTTGATCCACTCTGGTGAGGTTAACCCTTTTCTTATCCTCATGCCGTTTGAAGAGCAATCCACCGACAATCCGTACGAAGATGGATTTGGTGAAGCATTGATCGATGGTCTACTCCCTTATATGGAAGAAAACTATCCCGTTTGCGCAGAACGATCTTGCCGGGCCATCGGCGGGCTTTCGCGGGGCGCCGGATGGGCGGTACATATTGGATTATCTCAACCAGAATACTTCCAGTCGATAGGCGCGCATAGTCTTCCGCCCTTCATTGGTGACCTGGCATCCGCTCCACGATGGCTCACGAAGATTGATCAGGACGAAATGCCAAGAGTTTATATTGACATTGGGATTCTTGATAGCGGAATGGCTCCAGCCAGCCAATTTGAAGGGATACTTACTGCCTATAATGTACCCCATGAATGGCATATTAATAACGGGGAACATACAGAAGAATACTGGTCAAACCATGTGGGGGATTATTTGCGGTGGTATTCCGCCGGCTGGCATGACGAAGAGCCCCCGCTTATTATCGATTAATCACCGAGGTTGGTTCCCACGTTACGGGCACTGACCACCCATGGGTGGTCCACCGGTACGACGTTTCGTTTGCCGACAATTTTTTCCAGTTTTACCGGTTCAATGCCTTCACCGCGCGCAGCGACCATAACACCACACAAACCATCTGCTATAAAATTCGCAGCTGCTGTTCCCAATCGTGTCGCCAGTAAACGGTCGTAAGCAGAAGGTGTTCCTCCCCGTTGTACATAGCCCAGAATAGTCACCCGCGATTCCAACCCGGTCAGTTTTTCCAGCTCTGCAGCTAGGTTGATCGTATTCGCCGTATGGGCTTGCTGGATTTCCTGCACCCTGGCCTGGGCTGTTTCCCGGTCGGGGCCTTTTTTTGCTTCTTCCAGGTCTGCCAGAGCCTGTTTGAATACCAGCGAATTCTCTACACTCATTGCCCCTTCGGATACGGCCACAATGCTGAATCGCTTGCCTCCACGGCTGCGTTGCAAAATAGCTTCAGCAACTGATTGTGTTTCATACGGTATTTCCGGTATGAGAATCACATCTGCGCCACCGGCTATACCCGAACCAAGAGCCAGCCAGCCGGTATTATGCCCCATGATCTCGACCACAATGATCCGGTGATGGCTGTGAGCTGTGCTATGAAGTCTGTCAACGGCATCAGTGGCAATTCCCAGGGCGGTATCGAACCCTATGCTATGGTCTGTGCCACAAAGATCATTGTCAATTGTTTTGGGGATCGTCACAACATTGATCCCTTTTTTCATCAGTTTAGCCGCACTTTTGTGTGTTCCACCCCCGCCGATGCAAACAAGCACATCCAGGTGATGCCGTTCATAATTCTCGACCATGGTGTCGGTCATATCTAGGAATTGGCCGCCCATGGGCATATTGTTCGGTTTGTCGCGACTGGTACCCAAGATGGTACCCCCGCGCGTGAGAATACCGGAAAGATTGGACCCATCCAGACGGACGGTCCGGTTTTGCATCAGCCCCCGGTATCCCTCGTAAAATCCGATCACTTCCATACCGTATTCTTCAATCGCGGCTTTTCCAAAACCGCGCAGGGCTGCGTTGAGGCCGGGGGTATCTCCACCAGCAGTGAGCACACCGACAAATTTGGTCATCATCCCTCCATGGATCAAATCGAGACACCCAGTATAACGTAACCGGCCGCTCCCTTCAATATCGAGGAGCGGCCGAAACAATCTAACAGGGTTTGCTTAGATTTTATTGTGGTTTTGGTTGCAGACTCTCAATAAGTCCGGGCATAAGGCCTGTTGGTTCGAATCCTGATGGAACACGGCCTGTGTTATCTACACCCCAGACAGCTTTCACCGGGTAATACTTTCCCTCCGTTTTTATGGGAGAGCCGGCTTCATCGCGAGAAAAGTGATCATTGAATTCCATCTTGGTCGGGTCCTGCATGCCGACCATGGCCCATGGAAACCACATATACTTCCCCTTTGCGCCGCCAACAAAACTGTGTTTGAAGGCAATTTCAAGCGTCTTGGGGTCAGATGGCGACATTCTCGCAAATACCAGATTGGGATCATCGCCCTCACCGGATTTGAATACTTCAGTATCGTATCCCTTTCCTTCATATGGGTTTGTATCCGCGAGAACCGGTTTAACCCCGCCGATCATG
Organism: Leptolinea sp.; assembly: GCA_012515195.1. Lineage (GTDB taxonomy): Bacteria > Chloroflexota > Anaerolineae > Anaerolineales > Anaerolineaceae > Leptolinea. The sequence continues at coordinate 19,942 of JAAYYW010000168.1, read as the reverse complement.
TTGTCAGAGTTGGATAGCACAGTGACTCCATCAGTAGCCCACTCTGTTCCACGTGGTGCTGTGACCGTGATGAGGAATTCTCCCCGGTTGTCCAGATCTGTGTCCATTTCCAAACCGTATAACGGTTTACTGTCAGCACCTTCTTCAATGGCATTGACCATGGACATCTTCACGTAGACCCAGTTGGGATCCTGGCGGTTCATCAGGACAGTCTGAAGATCGATAAAGGGAAGATAGTTCATATCCTGGTCAAATGGTCGTTCATACCATCCAAGGTTGAAAACATCACCGCCAAAAGCGGTTTTGTCGCTGGCAGTATTTTCATTAGACTGGTCATGGACGGTTTGAGTTTTTATTGTTGGCATTTCGCCTGGTTTGTTCGGGTCGCTGTCAGCTGCTGCTACGGGAGAGCTGAAAGCCCCCAACGCCATTGCTACTACCATGATGATCGCTACGATGTTTACTGATTTCAAATATTTCATGTATCCCTCCATTTATGAAAAACATCTTTTTAATGAACCAACACTTTGAGATTACAAACGTACTATTAAAAATACCATTAATTCAGAGTTAATGCTATCTAAATTAGCCGGAAACCGCGCATAAAGAGATATAAAGGCAAGTTTTTTAAACTGAAAGCAACCTGCCTTGGGATGGGAATAACAATCTTCTCCCTAAGTTCTTGTTTGTTCAAAGGTTTGTTCCAATAATGGAATTATTTCTTGACAAAAATACCTGATCCATTATCAATGGGATAACCAACACAATCCACCTGATTATGGTGGACAAACTCCCTGTTCTTTTCCGGATGGCATCAGACCGGAAAGCCCACGGCAGGTATTATCTACGGAAAACAATTCCTTTAATGGATAGTCCTTTTCACCCTGAATGGCTGAACCAGCTTCAATCAGTAAATAATAATCATTGATGTCGTACCGGGTTGGAGAGTAAGGGACACCGTCTGTATACGGTTTCCATGTGAACTTCCCATTCACGCCGCCAATTATCTCTTCGCTGACAGCAATATCCAGTCCCCTCTCATTCAGCCGGGTAAAGATCTGCCCGGTGTTTTTTTCGCCCGCAGTGTCAACCTTGAGACTTTCGAAACCGCTTCCCTTGAAGCCGACCGGGTCGCTGCGGTTAATGACCTGCCCGCCGACATCACCATCGCTATCCCACCATACCTTGATCCCGGTTTCTGCCCAATCTGTGGTTTCCGGTGCCAATGCCTGAATTAGTAGGTCTCCCCTCCCATCAATGTTCAGATCCAGTTCAACACCATAAACTACCGGTGCCTGTGCCGGCTCATCCATCAGATGAATTTTAAGATAAATCCATCCATCTTTGGGCCGGAAAAGTTCCGCCCGGTTGATGTCCAGCGCCGGAAGGTAGTTCATTTCTTTATCGAAGGGACGCTCAAATCTCCCTTCCTTATATTCGTCTCCGCCCGCGGCGCGTTTTTTACTGGCTGTAGCTGCACAGGTTTGGTCATGAATGATCTGAGCCGTACCCCCGGGTTCTAAGGGTAGTTTCTTTTCGATTTCTACTCCCCGGGCTGCGATTTGATTTACGGTAGGAGTAATATCCGGAAGCGATGCGGTTGTAGTAGGATCAACGATAGTCGCCTGTGCGATTTCCATGTTCAGCCCATTACGATCCACAGATGGACCACAGCCAGCCAAAAATAACAGGCAAACCAGAATTGGTATTATGTGGAGACAGGCATAGATTACGGGTTTAAACATCCCCGTATTATGCCATTTTTACTCCATAAAAAATGATCAGCAGGTTAAACGAATCTCTGGATTTCAAGGGCAGGGGAAGCATCTCCCATTTGCACAGCACATTTTTGGTTTGTTACCGGTCACGGGAATGGCAGGTGAGTAATCCGGGCACAATCCGGGCATATACCCTTCGGGAGTGAAATTGGAAGCTACACGGCAGGTATTGTCCACTCCCCATATCGCCTTGATCGGATAATTTTCCGCGTCTTCCTTCAGAGGGTAACCTGCTTCTTCATACGTGAAGTGGTCATTGAACTCAACCATGGAAAGATCTGTCATCCCTACGTTTGACCAGGGCAGCCAGATGAATTTGCCTTTTTCTCCACCGGTCAACGTATTCTTAAAGGCCAATTCCACCATGGCAGGGTCGTCAGCAGAAAGACGCGACCAGGCAAGGTCGGGATCGCTGCCTTCACCGTTGACAAACAATTCTTCATAATATCCACGCCCTTCAGACTTATTCTCATCCGGTTTGACAGGGTCGGTGCCGCCCACATTGAAATCGGGATTGGACAAAACTCGAACCGGTTCCACAGACCACTCCGTTGAAGCCGGCATTCCGGTTACAACCAGATAATTTCCGCGATTATCCAGGTCTGTATCCAATTCCACCATAAACTGCGGGGTGGTACTCGGGCTGTCAGCGAATTTTCCGGTGACCATGAACTGAACATATATCCAGAGAGGATCCTCGCGGCTCATTTTTATTGTCATCAGATCAGCCTGAGGTATATAGTTCATATCCTGGTCGAACGGCCGCTCATATTTCCCGTTTTTGAAATCATCGCCGCCAAATGCCTGTTTATTACTGGCTGTTTTATCGTCAACCTGGTCATGAACAGTTTGCATGACCTTTCCGATGGGCGAGCCGGGCATATCCTTATGCTCAACCTCCTGGATCTGTTGGGCAGGCATCATGGAACCAGATAGCAAAAGCACCATGACAACTGACATGAGAGCGTACAGTCCTTTGATCAAAATATTCTGTTTCATATCGTCCTCCTTGAATCGACCTGCAAAAAAAAGCAATGAGCAATAGTGGCTCAATTAATTTCTCAGGCATTGTCTCTGAAAGGAAGAAATATCTCTATTCGGCCAACATAACAGGGCAGACAGATGGTGTTCCGTGGGCATAGCGGGCAGCCCTTATCTGATTGTGACGGAATGGGATCGTAGTTAGGGTAAAGCCCCAGCAAATAAGCGATAGGGATAAACCCTGAGAGTATCTGGTTGGAGTTGTTTCTTTAGCCGGTCCGGGTTGATAGACAAAACTTGTAAGACCTGCTAATGTAAAACCCGTCAGTAATGTGATAAATCCAAACAGGATCGCTCTTGGCTTCGATGGTTTCATTTTTACCTCCAAACACAAATGAATCCATTCATATTCCTCTAGCCAATGTGCATTTTGAGTGTAACAACATACAAGACCCTATACAAGACACAAAATGTCCAATTTTTAACATCCGCTTACAACACAAAGTGTCCGGTTTTCACAATTTGTAACCCATTCCCAAAACTGTGGTTTTTTATGATACATTTCGACGTTTGATGTGTTTTTGAATTGAAAACCCTGCCGGAATAGACCGGCAGGAAAAAAGTTGACGGTGAAGTATGTTCTGGGAAAAAATAAACAAGCATTCAAAAATAACGACCCTGGCTGTTGGACTGTTCCTGGCCTTACTCATATTTGCTGCATCGCTAAGGCATCCTGCACAGAACACCAACACCATTGGCTATTCGTCCGACACGGTCAAAGCCCGTGTTCACTCGATTTTAGAGGAAGGCACGGTACCGGCAGAAGGAGAAGAACAGCCTTACCAAGTGGTTGATCTTCTCATCCTGGAGGGGGATCACGAAGGGAAACAATTCACAATTGATTACGGACGGCAGCATGTTCTTGCCAGGAATGATCTTCTTACAAAAGACCAGGAAATTCTTGTTTCTGTCTCCGAATTACCGGATGGATCTGTGTTTGTGGACTTTGTGGATTACATCCGGTTATTACCCTTATTATTACTGACGCTGGTCTTTGTGATCGTTTGTGTGTCTGTCAGTGGATGGAAGGGCATCAGCAGTCTGATAGGAATAGGTATCAGCATTGTTGTGATCATCTATTACATCATTCCGCAAATCCTGAATGGACAGAATCCGATCCTAATCAGCCTTTTGGGTTCCCTTTTGTTTTTGACCATAACCCAGTATCTGGTTTACGGGTGGACGTTGAAAACCCATATTTCCCTGGCGGCGATATTGATCTCCGTGGTTTTCACCGGGTTGCTGGCAGTCATCTCTGTTGAGTTTACGCGGTTGAATGGAATGGGTGAAGAGAGCGCCATGTTCTTAATGCAACAAAATGATCAGATGAATCTAAAAAACCTTCTGATCGCTGGCATCATCATCGGCGCGCTTGGTATCCTGGATGACCTGGTATTGGGACAGACATCCACTGTTATTGAAATGTACCGGGCAAATCCGGATATGACCCTGCGGGATCGCTATATACGCTCGATGAATGTGGGCAAGGATCACATCGCGGCTACGGTGAATACTCTTCTGCTGGCATACCTTGGGGCATCCCTATCCCTATTCCTCATGTTTTCCACCAGCAATGTACGGTTTTTGAATCTGGTCAATATGAACTTTATGGCAGAAGAGATCGTCCGAACCCTTGTCGGCACCATAGGTTTATTCATGGCGGTTCCCATCACAACCTTTCTGGCTTGCTGGGTGGTGGCAGATAATGATCGTCTGCAAAAATTTGTTACCGTGTTTGGTCCATTGCTCAACTATTCAGAGGTTGGTTGTCAGAAACCTGCGCCCATTGAATATGATTGAATAGATTTTTATACCCATGTTTTATAAATAAACAGAAAACTGGCTGATCTTTTTAAAGATCAGCCAGTTTCATCAGGGTGTCAATATCGAACATAGAATCGTCAGCAGGGAGCTCCGTTTGGTGTAAAGCAGGGCGGTGGTTCGTCTCTATGTTGGGGCACGTCAGGTAAAGATAACGGGCACAATCCGGGTTCGTATCCGGTTGCTTCGTATCCTGAAGCGACCCGGCAGGTGTTATCAACGGCGTATACCTCTTTTAATGGGTAATCCTTCTCGCCCTTATACGGAGAACCTGCCTGCTCAAGGGTGTAATAGACCTGAAGATCGTATTGTTTTTCTGTGTATGGAGCGCCGTCCGTAAATGGGCGCCAAATGAATTCACCTTCTTCACCACCCACAATACTATCTTTGAAAGCGATTTCCACCACTTCAGCTGTCCCGGGTCTGAGACGTATCCAGGCAAGGTCATTATCCTCTCCGCGGCCGGCTCGTAACAGGTTTATATCAAATCCCAGCGATCCAGTCACAGGGATCATCCCCTCGGATGCCACGTTCACACGTCGTTCCGCCGCGGAACTCTTCCAAACATCCACGCCATCCGTTGTCCATTCTTCAGACAGCGGTCCAAGACCCCGGATCATGAACAGGCTTCGTCCATCCTTGTTCAGGTCCAGTTCCAACCCATAATAAGATGGTGTGTTTATGGCTGATGCTACAGGGTTGACCACCTGGATGGATACAAACACAAATTCTGGGTCTGTACGAACCATGGTTGATTTCACGATATCAAGATGACCCAGATATCCCATCTCCCGGTCAAACGGACGTTCGAACCGACCGTCATAGTATTCATCTCCGCCGTATGCCCGCTTTTGAGCTGCATATGATTCCGTGACCTGATCATGAATGGTCTGTTCCCTGCCGGAAATCTCGCCCGGATATACCACATGTTGGGGTGGTTCAAGTTCTATTGGAATTTCTTGATTTGCGGGGGTGACGATCACCAAAGTTGGTTCCGGTATCAGGGTGGGTTCAATGGTTGGAATTGAAATTGGAGGAGGAGCGGTTGGATCTTCCTCCACAGGAATGGCAGGAGGATTACAAGCTGTCAGTCCAAGCAGACAGGTAATAATAAGCGATCTCATATATTTCATTTTTGCCTCCGGTTTGGCGGAAGAGATTCTGAGCTTAATAAAGGATGATCTCTTCGGTAGGCTCGGGTGGAGTATCACCAGGCTTATCTGGTTTCCCTGGAGGAGGAGGAAGGGGACAGAGACCAGGCTCTTTTCCGGTTGCCTCATAGCCTGAAGCCACCCGGCAGGTATTATCCACTGAGTGAACTTCTTTCAACGGATAATCCATCTCTCCAGCAATTGGAGATCCAGCCTGTTCAAGGGTATAAGTGTTTTGCAGGTCGTAGAGGTTGGGGTGGAATGGCACGCCATCGGTGAACGGGCGCCAGACAAATTCACCTTTAACACCACCGACCAATTGATTCTTAAATGCGATTTCCACTGTATCCTGTGTTCCTGGACTCAGTCGTATCCAGGCCAGGTCTACATCATCTCCCTTGCCTTCCAAAAGCATGCTAACATCAAAACCGAAGGTTCCGGTGACCGGAATGCCCGTTCCAGATGAAGCCAGTGGTTGCATGGATGATGAGCTCTTCCATACATCCACACCATTTACTGACCATTCTTCTGTGAATGGTCGTGCCCCGCGGATGAAATACATACTCCGGCCGTCACGATTCAGATCGAGCTCAAGCCCGAAATAAGCCTCTCCCACATTAGCTGGAACAACAGGATCAGCGACCTGAATTTTCACAAATATAAAAATTGGATCTTCGCGGGTCATGGTTACTTTAACGATATCAATATGACCCAGGTATTCCATATTCTTATCAAATGGTCGTTCAAACCGGCCGGTGCGATACTCATCACCACCATACGCTCGTTTCTGGCTGGCATAGTCCTTATTAACCTGATCGTGGATTGTTTGTTCTTTTCCACTACCGGTCACAGGGATCAGCACATGAGGAATCGGTGAAGGTTCCACCGTAAGTTCAACGGTTGGAAGTGGCGTCGGTGGAGGTTTGGGCGGGAGCGTTGGTGGTACAGGTATAGCTCTCTGAGGAAATGGATAGTTGCAGCCCGTGATGGTTAGAAAAAACAGAATGACCAGAATCAAGCTGGTCCGGAAAAAAGAAAATGCCCTGTCCATATATCCCTCCGAACACAAATAGGGAAGCGGTGACCTGGCATCGATGCTACATCCACTATAGGTCAATACTCATTGAATTACAATAGCCCCCTGTACAAACATTCAAACCGTGATTCGACCAATTCCAATTGAAATTCTAATTGTCCACTTTTCCTCCTTATTTCAAGCAGGAATTCGGACAGCTTTTGATATAATCCGGTCATGTCACTAACACGAGAAGAAGTCATTCATATTGCCAGACTGGCTCGACTGGAATTGACCGACAGTGAAATTGAACGATATCAGCAGCAGTTATCCTCCATTCTTGAATACGCTGACCGTTTGAAAACTCTGGATACGAGCCAGATACCACCCACTTCAAGCGTTCTTCCTGCCCGCAGCCGTTTCCGTGAAGATTCACCGATCGAATCGCTGCCTGTGGACAAATTGTTGCTGAACGCACCGCAGTCAGAAAAAGACCAGTTTAAAGTTCCTCCCGCGCTGGAGGAGCCACAATGACCGAGCTTATCGACCTGACTGTTACCCAGGCGGTCAATGCTTTGAATTCCGGCGAATGCTCCAGCGTTGAATTGACAACTGCCTTGATTGACCGGACGGAAAAACTTGAGCCATCTGTGCAGGCTTACCTGACCCGCACACCTGACCTTGCCCTGGAACAGGCAAAAGCCAGCGACAATAAACGTAAATTACTCAACGAGTCGCTTGCTCCGGTTCCCCGTCTTCTTGGATTGCCAATAGCTGTCAAAGATGTGCTGACAGTTGCCAACATTCGCTGCACCTGTGGGTCAAAGATACTGGAAAACTTCAAACCGGTTTATACGGCCACAAGCGTCCAAAAACTTCAGGATGCCGGCGTGGTAATCCTTGGAAAAACAAACACTGATGAGTTCGCCATGGGCTCATCCACAGAGAATTCCGCTTACTTCACTACCCGTAATCCATGGGACCGGGAACGCGTTCCCGGTGGTTCCAGCGGAGGAAGTGCGGCTGTGGTAGCTGCCCGCCTGGCTCCGGCTGCTCTTGGGACTGATACCGGTGGTAGCGTGCGACAACCCGCCTCATTTTGCGGTGTAACTGGTATCAAGCCTACGTATGGACGCGTCAGCCGATATGGATTGATCGCTTACGGTTCTTCGCTCGATTCAGTTGGTGTTCTTGCCCGCAATGTGGAAGATACCGCTCTTCTGTTCACCATAATGGCAGGCTATGACATTAAAGATGCCACCAGCATGGATATTCCCATACCGCAAATACAACTGGATGGGCGTACTGACTTGAAGGGCTTGAGAATTGGCGTTCCCAAAGAATATTTCATTGAAGGTATTCAGCCTGATGTGGAAAAAGCGGTGCGGGCAGCCATTGCACAGTTCGCTGCCATGGGCGCTGAGATCAAACAGGTCAGTCTGCCGCACACCGAATATGCCCTGCCTGTCTATTACCTTATCGCGCCGGCTGAAGCCAGTGCCAACCTGGCCCGTTACGATGGCGTGCGCTTCGGGCTGCGAGTCCCTTCTGAGGGCAATATCGAAATGTTCAAAAAATCGCGGGGAGCCGGTTTCGGTTCAGAAGTAAAACGCAGAATCATGCTTGGGACGTATGCCCTCTCCGCCGGTTATTATGACGCGTATTATGGCCAGGCACAGAAAGTACGTACGCTCATCAAACAGGACTTTGACAAAGTCTTTGAAGCGGTCGATATGATAGCCGCGCCCATTGCCCCGACGACTGCCTTCAAACGCGGCGCGCACACCGAAGATCCTCTGGCTATGTACCTGGAAGATGTATTCACCCTGCCGGCCAATCTGGCTGGAGTACCCGGTCTGGCGTTCTGCTGTGGTTTTGACAACCAGAATTTGCCTATTGGTATGCAATTGATGGGGCCGCATTATAAAGAAGAGGTCTTGTTTAAAGCTGGCCACGCCTACCAGCAGGTAACAGACTGGCATACAAAGACGCCAGAGTTGTAAAACAGCGAGTAATTACTTAAACACAACAAGGGCACGCCGTGAGAACGGCGTGCCCTTACGAATCGAAATATGGTGATCAGTCACCACCAATAACCAAATATTCTCTGACCTCAACCAATTCATTATTTACATAGATCTCAACCCGGTATGCTCCGGGAAGAAAACTACCATCCGGCGAGAGTGTGAAATCGAGATTCCCGGAGCCGCCCTGCTCGGTCTCTGTGACATCCATTTGTAATTCGTCCTGCGCCGGGTCGCCAACATCAACGACCACCCATTTGGCAGTGAACAGAGTACCCTGCGGGGCTCCTTGTACTGAGACAATGGCATGGATAATGTCTTGAGGTCCAAAGGTTTTGGATGGCTCAATTGGGTTATAGGTCTCCGGTTCAGAATCACGAGCCAGTGTAACCCCCGTGACCACGCTACCCTTAGAGACAGGTTCACCAGATATCAAACTGCAGGAAATGGTAAGCAGAAAAATGGTCAGGCAGATGGCCGTTATCTTTAATTTTCGCATGGTTTTCACATAAGCTCCTTATTTTGATGATATTTCAAATCATCATCGAATTCAACTGACAACAGGGCGGTTTCTTCAAATGAAAGCAGTGATAAAATCATTTAACCCTAATCGGGAGAGAAAAATTGTCTACGACCATCAAAATTGTCATACCCATGGCCGGCCTTGGTACAAGGATGAGGCCTCATACATATAGCAAACCCAAACCTCTCATCGGTCTGGCAGGAAAGACGGTGCTGGATTATGTTTTGGAACAGTTCAGACCGCTCCCTGAAACCTATAAACCAGAATTTGTTCTTATCGTTGGTCCCAACCAACTTGAACAGGTTCAGGAATATATGGAAATTATGCATCCAGACAAGTCGGTACATTTTGTGGTCCAGGAAGCGATGCGCGGTCAATCAGACGCCATGTACATTGCCCGGGATTACCTTGTTGGGCCAATGCTGATGACATTCTCGGATACGCTCATCGAAACCAATTTTGATGTGCTGGCTGATCCGAAAATTGACGGTGCCGCCTGGGTCAAACCGGTTCCTGATCCCCGTCGTTTCGGTGTGGCAGAGGTTGACAAACAGGATTGGGTGAATCATCTGGTGGAAAAACCAGAGGAGATGTCTAATAACCTTGCCCTGGTCGGCTTTTATTATTTTAAACGAGGGGAAGACCTCATTGCTGCCATTCAAGACCAGATGGACCGCAAGATCATGCTCAAGGGTGAATACTTTCTGGCGGATGCGATCAACATTCTTTTGGAAAAAGGCACAAAGATCCGCCCCAGCCGGGTTGAAACCTGGCTGGATGCTGGAACCCCTCAGAGTCTGCTTGAAACCAATCATTATTTGCTGGAACATGGGCACGATAACTCGAAAATTGCGGAAAAACGCGAGGGTGTGAGTATCATTCCACCCGTTTTTATCCATCCCACTGCCGTTGTTGAGAATTCGGTAATCGGTCCGTATGTTTCCCTGGATGCCGATTGTGAAGTACGCAACGTCATCCTGAAAAATACAATTGTCGAAAAAGGCACTCGAATCCAGCAAATGATGCTGGAAGACTCGCTTCTCGGCCGCAACGTCCAGTTGCAGGGACAGGCTGCCCGGCTTAACCTCGGAGATTCATCCTGGGCACTGGAATAGAGAGCCGAGTCGAATGTCTGGCAAGTCAGCGGTATCCCGAACGGCCCATCCGCTTCTGGTGGGATGGACAGAAACATGAGGTATCTTCCTTAATAAATGAAGTCAGAACACCAGAGGGTTTTTCCTTCGATGTTCTCGACAAAGAGCAGAACAGGTTTCTGCTGTCGTATGATGAAAACTCTCAGGTGTGGATGGTAAAACCATGGAAATGACACAGGCACAAAAAACCTATTTGAGTACCCGCGTTGCCAACCTGAAACCTTCAGGTATTCGAAAGTTCTTCGATATTGTTGCCACCATGAAGGATGTTATTTCGCTGGGCATTGGAGAGCCTGATTTCACCACCCCGCTGCCCATTCTGGAAGCTGGAGTCCGCTCTCTGCATGCCGGAGAGACCCACTACACATCAAATTCGGGCAAGATTGAACTCCGAAAAGCCTTGTCTCAGAAGTGGGAGAGTCTGTACGGCGTTTCCTACCATCCGGAAAAAGAGATGCTGATATCGGTCGGCGGCTCGGAAGCCCTTTACCTGGCCTGCACTGCCATACTCAACCCCGGCGATGAGGTGATCATTCCCACACCGTGTTTTGTGGCATACCAGAGTGAAGTTCTGCTGGCCGGTGGAGTTCCTGTGGAAGTGCCGCTCAAGATGGAAGATAATTTTGACCTTAAGCCTTCCGCCATTGAAGCTGCCATCACTCCGCGAACCAAAGCTATTCTGCTCGGTTTTCCCAATAACCCGACAGGCGCGGTAGCCAGCCGCGAAGCCCTGATTGAAGTCGGAAAACTGGCAGTAAAACATGACCTGATCGTTATATCAGATGAAATCTATGACCGCCTGGTTTACGGGATTAAGCATGTCTGCTTCCCATCCCTCCCGGGGATGAGGGACCGTACCATTTTGCTCGGCGGTTTTTCGAAAGATTACGCGATGACCGGTTGGCGCATCGGTTTCGCATGTGCCCCGCAAGAAATCCTGACCGGCATGCTGCGCGTCCACCAATACACCATCATGTCTGCCCCTACAACTGCTCAAGATGCAGCCACCGAAGCCATATTGAAAGCAGATACCTACGTTCAGGATATGGTCAGTGAATATGACCGCCGCCGAAAATTGATCGTTAATGGTTTCAATCAGCTTGGTTTGAAAACATTTGAACCCCGCGGCGCGTTCTATGCTTTCCCCAACATCACCGCTTCTGGTATGGATGAAGATATGTTTGCCAACAAACTGTTGGAAGAAGAGCGTGTGGCGATGGTCCCGGGAACCGCATTCGGAGCCGGCGGAGAGGGATTTTGCCGCGCCAGCTATGCAACAGCCTACGAAAAGATTGAACAGGCCCTCGAGCGCATGCACAATTTCATGCGTCGCCTGGGGTAATTTAGAAGAGGAAGTGTTTTTCAGATGGAATACGAAGTTGTCATCGGCCTGGAAGTACACGCGGAATTGGCCACCCGCACGAAAATGTTTTGTTCCTGCCGTGTGGTTGACTCTACCCAGGCTGAACCCAACACTACCGTCTGCCCGGTATGCGCCGGTATGCCCGGTGTGCTACCCGTGGTTAACCGCCAGGCAGTGGATTATGCCATGAAGGTCGGGCTGGCGCTGGGTTGCACCATCAACCATACCAGCCTTTTTGACCGCAAGAACTATTTCTATCCCGACCTGCCCAAAGGGTATCAGATCTCGCAATATGAGCATCCTCTGGCATCCGACGGACAATTGGTGGTTGACACATCTCAGGGCGAAAAAGTAATCCGCGTTCGCCGTGCCCACCTCGAAGAAGACACCGGCAAATTGACCCACGTGGAAACCGATACGGAAAATTATTCACTGGTCGATCTCAACCGCTGTGGCGTGCCACTGCTTGAGATCGTCACCGAACCGGATATCCGCTCGATCGAAGAAGCCAAAGCCTACGCCACCTCCCTGCGTGCGATTCTACGCGCCCTGGGTGTTAATTCCGGTGACATGGAAAAAGGCGTGATCCGTTTTGAAGCTAATATTTCCATGCGAGAAGCCGGGACAGATGTATTGAACAACCGGGTGGAGATCAAGAATCTGAATAGTTTCCGAGCCATGGAACGCGGTATTGCCTATGAAATCGACCGCCAGATCAAGATCATGGAAAGCGGCGGCACCGTCGCCCAGGAAACCCTGGGTTGGGACGAGGCAAACGGTTGCACATACACCCAGCGCAGCAAGGAAGATGCCCACGACTACCGCTATTTCCCTGAACCCGACCTTCCCCCGCTGGTAGTGGACGCGGAATGGGTACACCGGGTGCATTCCACCCTTCCTGAACTACCCCGCGCGCGGGCCCGGCGCTATATGGATGAGTTTGGCCTGTCTGCTGCCGATTCAGCCCTGCTGGCAGCCGATATATCGGTTGCGGAATATTTCGAAAACACACTGTCTGCTGCCAAAGATGTTCCCGGTAAGACGGTTGCCGCCTGGATACTGGGTGAGGTCTACGCTCATCTTAACCGCACCAGTGAAGCTTTTGAATCACTGCGCATTGACCCGGCAGGACTGGCCGATCTGCTGGTGCGACTGACAAAGGGCGAAGTTAATGCCGCCACAGCCAAAACCATCCTGGTCACACTGTTGGAAAAAGGCGGATCGGCTGGCGAGATCATAAAAGCGCAAGGTTTGCAGCAAACGTCAGATAAGGGCGAGATCGCCGCGTTGGTGTCCAAAGCACTGGCGGAAAACCCGACCGAATTGGAAAGCTACCGCGCTGGCAAGGAAACCCTCGCCAACTGGTTCTTCGGCCAGGTGATGCGCATGGCTGGCGGGAAAGCCAATCCGCAGGTGGTACGGGATGAACTGGCCCGGCAATTAAAAGGCGATTGATAGCACAAAAATGATGATTTCAGACCGCCCTAATTTTGGGCGGTTTTATTATTTTTCGATCCAGTGTTTCCGATGTACTTCAAGAAATGCCATTAATCAGCGTTTCCCAAATATCCAGACATTGATCCTCTTCTGAATCAGACACCAAACCCGGCGGTCAACTCTCCGTCAGGCACGGGGCTTTCTTTCTCAAGGCCGCCTGTAAACGGGCGGGGATGATCTCCTGCCAGGTTCTAATGTGAACCAGGGTGTGATTCAATGATTGAGAGCCCTGATGCCAGCTCATTTTTTGTCATCAATAATTAGGTGTAATTACGGTGTATTTACATTACCGGCAACGCCGTCCGCCACAAACGCCTTGATCACCCGCTCCTGCTCGGTCGACTCGATTGAGCCAGGCACCAATCCGCGAATCCAACGGATGGCTGCATCGCCACCCATTCCCAGATGGCGGGTTGCCATGCAGGCGGCAAACAGTCCAGTCCGTCCCAGTCCGGCGTGACAGTGGATGTCGATGTTGTATCCCAAACCGGCCAGGCGCAGGGTTTCATCCACCGCTTTAGAGATCGACGCAATATCAGTCCCCCGGTAATCTTTCATGGGCAGGTGGATCACGTTCAGACCATCTTTCAGGTACCGGGCGCGTAGATCTTGACCGGCATACACCCAGCATTCGGCGTCTGGCACCAATAGAACGACTGTATGGATCTCATGGGTGAAAAGCGCCTGGTATAACAGGCCAGTCCGGTCGTATTGCCCAAACGGCATGGGACTGCGGTAGATGTTACCCGGTAGACCCAGTGGTAGGAGCGTAAGTTCCATGAATGATCCTGGTTTGCGTAATTTACGGCTCGCGCGTGGGTGTGGGTGATGGGGTGACCGTCGGGGTGGCGGTGTTATCTGCCAGTCGGTATACCCGGTCCTCCCACGGGAGCAGGTCTCCCGCGCTCTGTCCATTGGAGAAATACAGGGCAACCACTCGTTTGAAAAACGGGGCGCCAACCTCAGAGCCTTCACCGCCGTTTTCCACAATGACGGCGACGGCTATGTTCGGTTTTCCGCCTTGAGCCTCATTGGTGTATCCACCAAACCAGGAGTGCGGGGCGCCTTCTGAGGTGGTGGCAGTGCCGGTCTTGCCGGCCAGTGCGTATGGTGATGAAGCCAGCGCACTGCGAGCCGTACCCAACGGCTTCTTGCTATAAGCCACACCCTTCATGGCTTCCTGAATGAGCTTGAGATTTTCGGGGGTCACTGGCAGTGTTCCCATACTCTCCGGTTGGAAGGAGTAGGTAGGCGTGCCATCAGGCAGTGTGATCGATTCGATCAGGGTCGGGCGGTAAAGTGTGCCGCCGTTACCCACCGCAGCGATGAATCGCGCGACCTGCAGCGGGGTGACCAGTGTGGCTCCTTGCCCGATAGCCAGCTGGGCTGCTTCCTTTTCATCCTGCGGATAGGGAATATTTCCAGGATCTTCGGCAATCTGCCCAATACCCGTGGCGCTTCCCAATCCGAAACCTGCGGCCATATCACCTATTGCCCGGTTATAACCTGATCGAAATAATTCAACGCCAATATGATAGAACCATGGATTGCACGAGCGGATCAATCCACCGGAAAGGTTCAACTCACCGCTGGGTGGGTAATCTTTGGCTTTGGTCCAATCGTCCAGTACAAGGCCGGGAATTTCCCGGTAATCCAACTGACAATCCCACATCGAATCGTTATTGAACACACCGGTTTCCAACGCAGCCGCCATGGTGATAACCTTAAATACCGACCCAAGGGGATAACTGCTCTGGGCGGCGCGGTTTAACAATGGGGTATCCGGGTCTCCCAGCAATTCGTTCAGCAATACTCCGTTGTTATTGTTGGGGTTTTCGGCCATAAACCGGTTCTGGTCGTAGCCCGGATTGGACACCATGGCCAGAATACGGCCGGTATCCCGCTCCATAACAACAATGGCGCCGCGGAAATCCTGGAAGGAGCGCTGTAATTTGATCTGCAGGTCGGAGTCGATGGTGGTTGTGATATTCTGTGCCTGCTTAACCTCAACCTGTGCCAGGCGGGCTGCTGCCTGCCCCTGCGGATTTAGCAGGGTCAGCATGGCACCATGCGTACCGGCAAGATATTTTTCCTGAGATTTTTCAAGACCAGCCACGCCCACCATTTCATTGCCCTGGTAACCCATGCGTTTATAATCGGCGATCTGGTCACTGGGGATGGCCTGAACATAGCCAATCACCTGGGGGGCAATGCCCTGGTCATAATAAAGTCCACGTGTTGTATACGCATACCGGGTGTTGAACGTGGAGGCCACGATAGCCGGGTAATACTCCAACTCACCTTCGTACCCCCGGACACTTTCTTCAGAAGCTTCACCGACCGGAATGTACCAATCGGCTCCCGCTCCCTGGTAGGCATTGAAAATGCTCTCCCAGGGTTTCCCCGTCAGGGTGGAAAGCAGGGTGAGCATGGCCTCTTCTGTATTGGGGTTGATGCGTCCGGGGATGATGCCCAGCGCGACCACTGTAGATGGGGCGGCCAATTCACCACCGGTGCTGTCGTAAATATTGGCGCGTTCCGGAATTGAGTACTCAATTGTCAGACGATTGCCGCCGCCCATCTCGGGCATCACCAATCCGTCATGCCATTTGATCTTCCAGTTGCCGTCTTCGTTTACCAGGTTAAAAACCTGGTCACGCACAAATTCACCAAACAGGTTGGATTTGTAATTCACACGGGCGGTACCGGTGGCCATTTGCTGCTGCACGCTGCCGGGTCCGGTTGTGTAATTCAATTCGACCAGGGTCAGCGCGTTCTCGGTATCGGAATAGAGTTTGGTGAAATCTTCAACCGATATCCCAGCCTGTGATTCTTTGCTGATTAGGCTGTACATCGTGGCGTGGTCAAACTCTTTCCAGGCTTCGAGGAACGCTGTGACGGCGGCATTCACATCAGGCTGGCGGGTGACCTGGACGATGGGTGTGGGCAGGCTTTGCGTGGGGGTCTGGGTTGCTTCCGGTGTTACAGTCGCCGCAGGCAAGGCCTGCGAGCAGGCAGTCAGAGTCAGCATGAGGCTGAGGAATAGTCGATTTATTTTCATGGTCACCAACCTTACAGGATGCAGATTCTAACACACCCTGTATTCCGGTTTTGTGAATAGTATTCAGATACGGGTGAGCCAGGGGAGCGCGACTTCGAGGTCTTCATTGGGTCCGGTCAGGGAAATACGTCCGTTGAAAACATGCGGCAGAAAGGTGCACAGGAAAGCTACCAGGGAATCGTTCTCAATGATGCAGAAATGACGGCTGCCAAACACATGGATCTCCAATGCGCCGACGGGTGTCTGGCTTATCCACTTTTGTGGTGTGGTTTGCACGGGGAAAAAGCCGCACAGGTGCAGCGATGCCTGCAGAAAATATGCCTGGAAAGGATTAAATATCTCCGGCGGGGGAATGACCTGGAGGAATGTGTTTTCGTAGGTTCGCGAGAGCTTTTCCACCGCCGCCGGATAACTGAACCATATTTCAGGTCCCTGCCCACTGGCAAACGCAGCTGCTGGACCGCTGAAATCCAGAGGATAGACCAGGATTCGGCCCCGGCAGCGCCCCCAGCATAAACGCACTTCTTCACGATTGGGTTGCCACAATCGGGGGACGAGGTCCTGCCAGCCTTCCTCGCTGGCTTCCGGTTTCAGGAATTTGCCGCGCGTGTCCACCAGCCCGTCTTTTTTGAGCCATTGCTCCAGTTCGGCCACCATTTTCGGCGGCATATCGGTGTAGCGGGCGGCTGCCACGGCTCCATGGGCGGTGTAAAAAGCCCCTGCCAACAGGGCTGCCTGGCACAGGGCTCTCCAGAATAATGGATGATTTCCGTCGATGTCAGCGGCTTTTCGCAGGGATTCGAGAGCTTCCACAGGGCGGTGCTGACGGGTACAGGTTTCAGCAAGCATGATCCAGGCATCAAGCGAGCCCGGTTCACGACCTGTCCACTGGCGGGCGATGGCCGCCGCGCGGGTAAGGTCATTGCGCAGCCAGCAGCCCAGTACGGCTTGCCTCTCGGCCGGTGCGTCCGATCCAATAACGCGCGTCCCGTCCATCTGATTACTTTGCCCCTTGTCCCGCTTCTGATGGAAGCCAGCCGTACTTGTCCAGGTCCATTGAACCATCCGGTCGAAAAACGATGCCCTCTTCCTCCAGCAGTTGGCGCTGCAATGCTGATCCGTAACCGAAACCGTGCGGGCTGATGCGTCCTTTGGCGTTGATCACCCGCTGCCAGGGAACGTCCATCCTTTCGCTCAGGGCAGCCATGGCATAACCCACCATTCGGGCGGAGCATCCACCCACCAGTTTTGCCACCTGTCCGTAGGTGACCAACCGGCCTGAAGGAACCTGCCGTACCAGCGCGTAGATCGATTCGTACAGCGGTCCGCTCACGTATTGACTCCGTCAGCTGAAATAATATGAGAATCTCCGTAGGCTGAGCCTGTCCGGTGGCTGAGCCAGTCGAAGCCAGCCCTTAACAGGCCCGGGCAAAGGATGTTTCCGTCGACTGATACTGTCGAGCTCGGGCAACGACCATAATCTCCACTCATTTTGTCAGCTCGGCGTGCCGGAAGCAACTTACAATATGGTCGTTCACCAGACCAGCGGACTGCATGATGGCATAGCAGATGGTCGGACCAACGAAGGTGAACCCGTGTTTGATCAGGGCTTTGCTCATCTCTTCCGCCTCCGGAGTGACAGCCGGTATCTCGCTGCTTTCCCGGAAGTGGTTCTGGATGGTCTTTCCACCTACAAAGCTCCAGAAGAATTCATGGAAGGAACCAAACTCCTTCTGAACCTCCAGAAACCTGCGCGCATTGTTCACCGCCGATTCCACTTTACGCCGGTTGCGGATGATGCCGGGGTCGAGCAGCAGTTCTTCGATCTTCGCGGCGTCGAACCCGGCCACAGCAGCCGGATCAAAGCCGGCAAATGCATTGCGGTAGCCTTCGCGCCGTTTGAGGATGATCTCCCAGTTGAGACCAGCCTGCGCGCCGTCGAGGATCAGGTATTCGAACAGCTTGCGGTCATCACGCACCGGCGTTCCCCATTCGGTGTCATGATACGTCAACATCGGTTCGCGCAGCGGCCACGGACAGCGCGGCAGGTTATCTATGGAGATGGGGTCGGCCATGCTTACTCCTCAAAGGAAAAGGACAGGAAATCATCACCCATCACGGGTGGAGTTTTTTCTAGAAATAAATCGCGCAGATGGTCATCCATTGTTAGGTAGAAGATCTGCCACCCGGATTTGGCCAGACGAAGAACTTCGTCGACCATGGACGGCCGGCGGCGCCAGTCGGAATGTTGGAAGGCATCATCCAGGATGAGGAATAACGGCTGCCCGCTGAAAAGGCGGGAGGCCATGCCGATACGCAGCCCGAGCAGCACCTGCTCTTGCGCACCGGTGCTCAGTTCGTCCAACCGGAAGGTCTGGTACGCGTCTGACACCTCAAGGTGATCGCCCGCCAGGCCAATGTGGTTGTACCGCCCGGTCAGCGCCCGGACGGGCAGGCTGATCTGCGGGTCGTTCAGCGCCGATTGCAGCGAAGAATCCTCGCCTTCGCGCAATTCCTGCGCCGCCTGCGTGACAGCGATGCCGGCCGCGATCTCCGCCGTAAGCTGACGTGCCGAATGTTCCAGATCAGAACGCAGGGTTTGCAGTGCCGGGATGAGCTCATCCAGGCTTATGGTGACCGACTCACCGGTGAAATCGCAGATGCGCTGCTTGAGCGAAGTTTTCTGGCGGTTGATCTCATCCATCTGCTGGCGCACGGACGCGGTTTCTTCTTCCAGGTCGGTCAGTTTCTGCGGGTTATATTCATCCGCCCGATTGGTTTCTCCACCGGCAACCGGTGCCACCGGCGTGTGCTTGAGGGCATATTCCACCCGCACAAGCGCTTCATCCACCCGGGCGCGGCGGGTTTGTACCTCGCGCAGGGCAGCCTCACGCCCTTCACGCACGGAGCTGTGATCCCCCAGCCACAGGGCGAGGCGGGTATCAATGGACCGGCTGAGCTCGCGGCAATCCGCCCGGCTCTTTTTTAAGAGGTCGGACTGGGTTTGAAGCAGTGACATGTCGCGTTCCAGCGCGTTCTTCTTCATTTGCAGATCGGTGATGCCGTTGCAGCGGGCCTTGAAGCGGCGTTCGAACTCGGAGGCAATCACCTTATTTTCCGGCGCGGCCAGGTTGGCTTCGGATTGCTGTCGAAGACCGCGATAAGACAGGAACCCGGTAAGCAGCGCGGTCAGCGCGGTGACCAACGCGGCCCAGGGGAAGTTGAAAAATGCCAGGATCACAGTGGCCACCACCGATACCCCCGCCAGCAGCGGGAAAACCCACGGCGGCACTTCAGAGGTTATTGTGTGCTGCGCCTGGTACGTCTGCAGGGCGGCTTCCAGCCAGCGGTAGTTTTCGGCCAGTTTTTCCTTCTGGCTGACTTCGCGTATCAGCCGGTCGATCTCTTCTTTTAACCGTTTTTCTTCGCGGATATCGGCTTCAATATGCAGCACTTCGTGTGAGGGCATCTCATCTGACTGCTGTTTCCAGTTGGTCTGGTCTGCCGCCAGTTT
>JAAYYW010000167.1 GCA_012515195.1 Leptolinea sp. | reverse complement strand
CCGCACGACCTGAATATGTGAGTTCAAATATCCGGTCATGAAGTTCCGGTGGAATACCCGGACCGTTGTCTTTAATTGCGATCTCAACCCAATTTTTCCTTGTTGAACCTGTAATTGCGATCACTCCATTACCTTGCATGGCATCGGAAGCATTTTCAATCAGGTTAGCAAAAACAAAAGTGAGACTTTGACCACCGGCCATTACAAGTGGTAAATGGGACAATCCATCAGTTTTAACAATAATGGCAGGTGGTAAATGGGCAGAATGTAATGCTTCAGCAACACGGGCTTCAATACATACAGGCTCAAGCCGAATGGGTCTGAGGTGGGAAAGATTATCACGAACGGTTTGCATAGCCTCCATGGCACACCGTTCAATTTCAGTCAGGTTATTTGCCAGGTACGCATCAGCTTCCAGCGCGGGCATGCATTTATCTTGAATACTCTGTACCCGGACCGGTATGGTTCCAACTTTATTATTCAAATGATGCAGCAAATTGGACGCAATATCTCCAACAGCAGCAAATGTTTCTGCCACAGAACGTTGTTCTTGTGCGGCGCGCAATTCCTGCTGGCGGGTTTCATTCTGAATCGCCAGGACAGCAAAATGGGCCAGAAAAGTAAGCACTTTTTTATCCCAATCGGATTCAGCAAAACGCCCGGGGTCGGACTCGGAGCTATAAACACCAAAAGCTCCCATTGGCATCTCCGAGTCTATCGTCAGCAGCGGAACAACCAGGGCTCGTGCCCACTTCTGAGCGCGGGCCAAATCCTGCCTGTGAAAGCGCGGATCGATCCGCACATCATCGGCAACCACAGCCTCGCGGTTGATTACGGCTTCGCCGGCCAGGCTGCCATTCAGAGGTACTTGTTCGCCATGAATGAAGCCACCGAACGATGATTCCAGAATTAATTCAGAATCATAGCGCAGCCACAGTGCGCCAACAGATGCGTTTAACAGGTCGCAGGCAAGAGAGGTCAAATGATCCAGCACTAGCTGACATGGTTGAGAAAAAATCAATCTTGCCACTTCCTGGAGCGCATCCAGTAACCGTACTTCCTGAATAGCTGTAACGGCAAATGTGGCCATAGTCTGCAACATGTGACTCTGGTTTTCATCAAAAGCACCCGGTTCGGGACTTTCCAGATTTAATACACCCTCCAACCTGCCGCTCGCGTTGATCAATGGAACGGCCAGCTCAGACCGCATTTGCATTCCAGCATCCAGTGGATAATAGACCTTCGACCATGGTTCGGCCATGAGATCTGGTATCACGATCGGTTGGCGGTTGCGGGCCACATACGCCATGATGCTATTGCCATCGATAGGTAATACTTCGGTCTTGGGACGGGTCATATCAGTACCGGCAAAAGCACGGGTCACTAAATGTTTTCCGTCCTTGTCCATAAGACGAAATATTCCATAATGACCACCAGTCATATCCAACGCCAGTTGTAAGATCGATTCCAGTGTTTCTTCCAGTTGTAATCGCGAGGAGATTAACATTCCCGCCCTGTTCAATCGGTTGAGTTCATCCTCTTTGCGTGCCAGGTCCCGTCGAATGCTGGACATCCGGCGGGCATGGTATATGGCCATGGCAGCCTGATTGACGAAATTATCCAGAAGAAGAAGCTCCATCCGAGAAAATGTGCGGTCTTCACATAAGTACATGTAGAGAACACCGACTACCTGTTCAACAACGATCAAAGGAAAGCAACCTACCGCCTTTACCCCAAGGGAACCGTAATAGGGATGAATATCCACATCGGCTTCTTCGTAGGATAGGACATTTCGCCGGCGGGCGACAGCCCGCCTTCCAAACCCATTTTCTCGTGGAAGATCATCGTTCTCCCCTGGTCCGCTCACTTCTTTTTCTGTATCCTGCCCCGCCGAGACACGGGAGGGAACATCAAACTCGCCACGTATTTCATCATAAGAATAGATAACGGCAGAGGAACCTGGAACTACACGGATCGCGCTTTCAACAACCAGACGCAAACTATCCTCGCTGCTGATCACATCATCCGATCCGATCCGATTGATCGTACTGCTAATTTGGTTTAGACTGGCGACAGCTTCCAACAACCGAACATCAGCTTCATCGGAAAGAAGATTATCTTTTTTTCTCATTTGATCGATTAACCCGGTGATTTTCGTCATTGTAACACGCACCCATGATAACCAACTTTCAGAAAAGATGACCGCCGATCGCTGCAAGCAGGCCGGTATCGGTCAGCGGTCAGTTTTCGGCGGTCATAACGATAAGATATATATCGTTTTCCGGCTAAATCAATCTAAATGTCAAAATACAGACTGAATTCGTAGGGTGTCGGGCGCAGCCGTACCGGATCCAATTCGTTGACTTTTTTGTAGGTGATATAGGCTTCGAGCAAGTCTTTCGTAAATACATCACCCTTCAACAAGAAGTCATGATCTCCTTCAAGGGCTATGAGCACATCACTTAATGTTCCCGGAACCTGTTTGATCTTCTTCATTTCTTCAGCAGGCAATTCATACAGATCTTTATCCTGAGGTTCACCCGGATCAATACGGTTCTGAATACCATCCAAACCGGCCATCAAAATGGCGGAGAAACACAGGTAGGGATTGCTTGAAGGATCAGGAGCACGGAATTCCACACGCTTGGCTTTGGCGCTCTTCGTGACAGGGATGCGGCAAATCGCCGAGCGATTACGCTGCGAGTAAGCCAGGTTGACTGGTGCCTCATATCCAGGAACAAGGCGGCGGAACGAATTGGTTGTCGGGCTGGTCAGAGCCAAAAGCGCGGGTGCATGCTTCAATATACCGCCAATATAATACTTGGCCGTATCGGAAAGCCCGGCATACCCAGACGCATCATAGAACACATTGGTTTCACCCTTCCACAGAGACGAATGTACATGCATACCCGAGCCATTATCGCCAAAAAGGGGTTTCGGCATGAATGTAACAGTTTTTCCGTTCTTACGGGCTACATTTTTTGCCATGTATTTGTACAGCAACAGATGATCAGCCATCCGGGTCAGGGTGTTAAATTGCATTCCGAGTTCAGTCTGTCCGGCGGTGGCAACTTCATGGTGATGGATCTCCATTGGCACACCAGCTTCTTCCAAAGCCATTACGATCTGCGACCGTACGTCCTGCAGGGTATCAGCCGGAGGAACAGGGAAGTATCCGCGTTTTGGAGAAATCTGCCCACCATAATTAGGCTTGTCAGCCCGGCCGCTGTTCCACCAACCTTCTTCGCTATCAATATAGTAGAAAGATTCAAAGGTATTACTGGAATAACGGACATTATCAAAGATAAAGAACTCAGCTTCAGGACCAAAGAAAGCCGTTTCAGCGATGCCGGTCTGCTTGAGATACGCTTCTGCCTTACGGGCAACATAACGCGGATCACGAAGATATGGCTGCATGGTAATCGGATCATAGACATCACAGCTTATTACCAGTGTGGGGATGTTGGCAACTGGATCAATGAACGCAGTATCAGGATCGGGTTTTAAAAGCATGTCCGATTCATGGATCTCCTGGAAACCCCGAATGGAAGAACCATCGAAGGGAATGCCTTCCTCAAATAGATCGGCTTTAAACCGGTGAACGGGGATTGTAAAATGCTGCCACTGTCCCGGGAGATCAGTGAAGCGAATATCAACCATTTTGACATTTTGGGCCAATGCCAACGCGTCTGCAACTGTCTTAGCCATGGAAAACTCTCCTTGATTAGATTTCTTGTTACCTGTTTTTCAATATGTCCACGATTATATTCACCCATATTACCCGTGTATATTACCCAAATGGAGCATATTCCTGGTCAATATTTTCTCCCGGTTTCTAATTCACAGAATTCCAGGGTTCATTTATTCCCTGACAGGGATCATGTTTATTGAGAATGCAACAATATTTCAATAACAAATCCTGGAAGAGTCCTGGCTGCAGAGAAAACAATAAGACTGCCTAAATCGCAGTCCTATTGTATACCAGTAGTTGTGAGACTCTATAAGGAACCTAATACCAACCGATAATTCCTTTACCTACAACCATCAACGAAGCCATTATCATCGCCAGGAGTGTTGGAGGAACTGCGATCATAACCCATCGTTTCCACCCAACTTTACCGTAATGGCGTTCCATGTAGGCATACGCAACAACATTGGCTGAAGCACCTATTGGGGTCAGATTTCCACCGATGTCGACACCCAGAGCTAATGCCCACACCATCAAGGCTAGTGCCGGCATTCCCGGCATTTTTGCCAGATCTTCGAGTACATAGCTCATTGCAAGAGCCATGGGAACATTATCAAGTACTCCACTTGCAAGCCCTGGAATCCAATGCAGAGCCATTACCAGGCTGTTTTGGGAAGTGGGAGCATTCCCCATGAAAGTTGCCAGATGTTCAAAAATCCGGACTTTTTCCAATCCTCCAATAAGCAGAAACAACCCTCCAAAGAACAGGATACTTTCTCCATCGACCTTGAGGATCACAGCACGTGCGTCACCAGGTTTTATACAAAAGGTGGAGAGTACAGCAGGAATTAAGGCGGCAGTTGCGGCGTTGATGTGTATCCCAATCACATGGCTTAATGGGAGGTGAAAAATCAGCAAGAATACCGCCACACTAAATCCGATCAATCCAACTCTGGTCATATGTGCGTGAGTATTCTCTCTATGGATCGATTCGATCTGAGAAATTGTTTCGCTGGTCAACATCTCTCGGGCATGGATTAAAGATTTACGGTTTAGCAGATAAAACACTAACAAGAGTGTCGCGGCAATTATGGCAGAGATGGGACCTGTGTTTATTGCAAAATCATTGAACGAGAAGCCTAAAGCAGTGCCCAAAATCACATTAGGTGGATCCCCCATCAAGGTTGCTGCACCGCCAACATTGGCAGCGCAAACTTCGGCAATGATGACTGGAATTGGATCAAGCTTAAGCAAGCGGGTTAACTGCAACGTCAGGGCGGAAAGAAATAGCATGACAGTAATACTGTCCATGAACATTGAAAGGCTGCTTGACAGAAAAACCAGAACAATAAACAATGCCGCAGGTTGATAATTTACTTTACGAATAGCCGTCATCGCCAGCCAGGCGAAAAAACCAGCTTCATTAAGGATCGAAACCAGCACAAACATTCCGGACAGAAGACCAAGGGTTTCCCAGTTGATATAGTTTAGGGCATCCAGAGGAGTGAGTACGCCAGTTATGATCAACATTCCACCGCCAATGAGAGCAACCCAATGTCGGGGAAATCTTTCACTTATAATGGCCATATACGTTACGGCAAAAATGACGATTGACTGTATCATGTACGCCTCAATGTTTGTTGTTTGCAACATTCTATAGCGTTGGAAGGAAGTGATACATTCCTCCAATGGATAATCTTTTCATCCTTTCTGAAGAAAAGATTACGTTAGGAGGCGCCTTTTTCTCGATCTTCCATCATTGATGTACCCTTTTGGGTAAATTCTTTCACTCCAGATAGTTCGGAAGCTCTGTTAATACCGTCTCAGGTATAATTTTTCCATGGTGAACATTCCATTCGATGAAATACTCTTTTCTGAACTTCCTTCAGCCATATCGGTTATCAATCGAATAGAATCCCGGTACAAAAATTTTTGGAAGATTAAGGGGAATTTTCTATTAGCCCTCTCGACTGGAGCAGATCCTGACCGATCACTTGTAAATTTCGAGCGGTTACTTGAAAACTATGGCCCATCTTTAGTCGATTGGCTCTACGAAAACCCCCGGGTTATTGAAATTCTTGTCACATTATTCTCGGCCAGCCATTTCCTGACTGAAATCCTTTTGCGTAATCCCCAATCAATATCTCTGCTGCTTGACCGGCAAGAATTAACCCGGCGCAAGACGATAGAACAAATTCAGTCAGAGGCGGAAGCAGTCATCCGTTCTGGAAAATCGGACCTGGATAAAAAAGACGCCTTGCGGCTTTATCAGCAAAGCGAATTACTGCGAATTGGTGCCAGTGATTTCCTTGATTTTTACGACCTTCGCGCGGTTGTTTCCCAGATCTCACGCACGGCGATTGCGCTTATCCGCGTCGCATTAAACCTGGCATCCGCTCAAACAGGGGTTTCGGCAGCCGGTTTTGTTGTACTGGCCATGGGAAAACTGGGCGGCCGGGAATTGAATTACAGTTCTGACATTGATCTCGTCTTTGTTACCCGTGATGATCCATCACGTTATATCCCACTTGCCCAAAAGGTGATTGATCACCTGGCGTCCACTACGACCAATGGGTTCCTGTACAGGGTGGATATGCGTCTGCGGCCGTGGGGCAACGACGGACCACTCATCCCCACCCTGACTGGCTTCAAAAAGTATCTACAAAACAATGCACGGCTGTGGGAAATACAAGCCCTTCTAAAAGTGCGGCCGGTTGCCGGTGATCTTTCCCTAGGAGAAGAACTGCGTGATTATGCCTTTTCGCTGATCCAGGAACTACCACCTGATCAAATTCGTTCTGAAGTATTTGCCATGAAAAAGCGAACAGAGGAGATCCTTCAGGAAAAAGGCCGGTATTGGGGTGAAGTTAAACTGGGGGTAGGTTCCATCCGTGATGTCGAGTTTGTTATCCAGTACCTGCAACTGGTGAATCTTAAACAACACCCCAACATTCGCACCCGCGCGACATTAAAAGCTATCCCCCTGCTACGCTCTGCCGGTTTGCTTTCGTCCAATGACGCGCGTATTCTGCAGGATGGTTACATTTTCTTGCGCACCATCGAGCATTTCCTCCAGATGATGGATTACCGGCAGACCTACTCCCTGCCTTCAGACGAAGCAGCCATTCGGATTCTTGCCCGCCGTTTGGGTTTTTCATCCGGAGAAATTTTTGTTGAACGATACGAAGAACACTGCAAGGCTGTCCGTTCCATTTTTCTACAAATCATTGGTGACGAGCAAATCGTCAACGAGCCATCACCTGTTGTTCGTCAGCACATTTCCCGAATGGATACGTCTTATACAGAGGTTTTTTCATTAGAAGAGATCCACCGGCATGCGGATATGGCAGAGAATTTGACGGCTGAGAATCCCGTTCGGGTGGAAGTCGACCCACTGGATGATGGCACCAGTAATGTAACCATTGTTGCGTATGATTATCCGGGAGAATTGTCCATTATTTGTGGACTACTTTTTATTCACGGTTTTGATATTTTAAATGGTTTTGCTTTTACCTATGAACCAATTGAGCATCCGGATTCAAGTAAAAAGCCGCTGTTCGGCACAAATATCCCCTCCAGTCAGGGTGACAATCTAAATATACAATGGAACACACACCAGCCAAATCGCAATAATAATCTTCAGAAGATTGTTGATGTCTTTCGGGTCAAACCTGTGGAAAGCAATCCAATAGACCAGGATAAATGGGCGGGTTATATTCTTGACTTGAACGACATGCTCACCATGTTCCAATCGGGTAAACGACGGGAAGCCCGCGGGATGATTGCCAAACGTGTCGGGATCGCTTTTCAGGCTGTCCCGGGTAAAACCAATCCACTTCTACCCATTGATATCGAAATAGACAACAGTCAATCAAGGCTATATACCGTCCTTGAGATTGATGCTCCCGACACGGTGGGTTTTCTTTATGAATTTACCAATGCACTGGCATTCACGCGAACAAATATCGCTCGGATGATAGTTCGATCCATCGGAAGCCGTGCCCAGGATGTATTCTTTGTCACCGACGCCAATGGGAAAAAAATAGAAGACCTTTCTAAACAAAGGGAACTACGTGCTGCTATTGTGCTGATCAAGCACTTTACCCATCTTCTTCCCAATTCGCCCAATCCTGAAACCGCATTGCTTCATTTTCGCGAGTTTCTTGGTCATCTCTTTCAGCGGCCGAATTGGCCGGATGAGATCGGTTCGATCGGCCAATCCGAAGTACTTAAATCTCTCGCCCATATTCTCGGGGTCAGCGACTTCCTCTGGGATGATTTCCTTCGCATGCAATATTCGAATCTGTTTCCCGTAGTAAAGGATATGGACGCGCTTGAATCATCCAAACCCCGATCTATTCTGGATGCAGAACTTGATCGTGTACTGGAAACCTGTGTGGTGGGTGGTATCGGTCATCCAGACTGGCGTTCTGCGCTTAATGCGTTCAAAGATCGTGAGCTCTTCCGTATAGACATGCGCCACATTCTAGAATTAACCAATGAGTTCTGGGACTTCGCGGCTGAACTCACTGATCTCGCCGAAGTTGTCATTGAAAGGACGTATCGTCTGTGTCGTCAAGAACTTACTGACAGATATGGTGAACCGCAAACAAATGAGGGGAAAACCAGCGATATGGTTGTTCTGGCACTGGGGAAATGCGGTGGGCGGGAACTGGGTTTTGCCTCTGATATTGAGTTGATGTTCGTTTACACAAACGATGGCATGACTACCGGCCCGGAAATCACAGAAACCAGTGATTTCTATGAACGCCTGGTCCATTCAATCGTAACCACCATCCATGCCCGCCAGGAAGGTATTTTCCAGATCGATCTTCAATTACGCCCTTACGGGAAAGCAGGCAGCATGGCAGTATCCCTTGACGCATTTAAGCGGTATTACAGGCCGGATGGTCCAGCCTGGGCATACGAACGCCAGTCACTGGTAAAAATGCGCCCAATCTGCGGTTCCGCCATCCTGGGTGATGAGATTTGCCAGTTCCGCGATGACTTCACCTATGTTGATGGATTGTTTGATGTTACGGCGATGCGCGCCATGCGGGAACGCCAGATCCGCCATCTTGTAACGGGGGGGACGTTCAACGCTAAATTTAGTCCGGGTGGACTCGTGGATGTGGAATACCTTATCCAGGGACTTCAGATCATTCACGGGGCTGGAAACCCATCACTTCGGGTAACCAATATTCGCCAGGCCATGGCTCTCCTCCATGAGCGCGGAATCTTATCTGATAATGACTATACGATATTGCGAAAAGCCCACACTTTTCTGCGCTGGTTGATCGATTCCCTTCGGGTTGTCAGGGGAAACGCAAAGGATATCACTGTTCCGCCATATGAAAGTGAGGAATTTGCCTTCCTCGCCAGGCGATTGCGGTATGAAAATAACATTGACCGGCTGCGCGATGACCTCCTTCGATATCAAACAGATGTCCAGGAAATAAACAATCGCTTGTTAACATAACAAAAAGCATGAATGGGTGTCCCATCCATACTTTTTTGTTTTGCAGGATTAAAGGCAACTAAAATAGGCCAACGACTTTCCCGGTCTCAAAATCAATATCGATGTCAAAAAAAGCTGGCCTTGTGGGAAGGCCGGGCATGGTTGACATCTTACCCAACAGCGGATAGAGGAAACCAGCGCCCACAGATGCCCGGACATCCCGTATCGGGATCCGGTATCCTTTTGGCACACCTTTCAATGTTGGATCATGACTCAGGCTCAGGTGGGTTTTTGCCATGCAAATGGGAAGCCGGTCGAAACCTAGCCTTGTGTAATCCGCAATCCTCTCTTCCGCCTCTGGCGAGTAATCTACGCCATCAGCGCCATACACTTCGCGTGCGATGGTTTCTATCTTTTCTTTGATCGATTTTTCCAACGGGTAGAGAAAATGGAAATTGCGTGGTTTTTCTCCTGCCGCAATGACTGCCCTGGCCAAATCCACGGCTCCTTCACCACCCAATGCCCAGTGACGGCATACCACGGCATCTTCAGCTCCACCCTCTTCAATGGCCGACTTCCGGACAAGTGCAAGCTCCGCTTCAGTATCTGTCGCGAAAGAGTTCACGGCAACAACAACTGGCACCCCGAACTTCTTGGCTGTCTTGATATGGTGTACCATGTTTCCAAGGCCAGCCTTCAATAATTCAAGGTTTTCATCTGTGTAGGCCGCGTCCAATGGTCTTCCGGCCACTACCTTCGGTCCACCGCCGTGCATTTTTAGCGCGCGGATGGTTGCAACCAGAACAACCACATTAGGTTCAAGCCCGGACGTTCGGCATTTAATATTAAAGAATTTCTCCATCCCCATATCGGCGCCAAAGCCGGATTCTGTAATCACATAATCGGCCAATTTAAGGGCAATCTTATCCGCCACAATCGAGCTGTTTCCATGAGCTATATTGGCAAACGGCCCGGCATGAACAAAAACGGGAGTACCCTCAAGGGTTTGCATTAGATTCGGTTTGATGGCGTCTTTCATCAACACAGTCAACGCGCCGGCGACACCCAGATCATCCGCATTAATCGCTTCACCTTTTTTGTTCGTGCCAATAACGATCTCACCAAACCGTCTGCGCATGTCTTTCAGATCAGTTGTCAAAGCAAGAATAGCCATGATCTCACTGGCCACAGTAATATCAAATCCTGTGCTGCGTTCATGACCTTTTTCTTCATCACCTGTCCCAACCGTTATGCCCCTTAAGAACCTGTCACTGGTATCCAATACCCGCCGCCAGGTAATGGAGTCAGGGTCAATATCCAAGCGGCATAGGCGGGAACGCTCTTCTTGCGTCAAATCATCTGGATCTGTTTTTGTTATCCCAAGTTTCTTTAGCCGATTTTCCATTCCACGTCCAAAACGGCGCTTTCCGGTTTTATCTGCCGGACATAACCTGTTGAAAAGCTGTTCATCTGTAGCATTCGCTTCATGCAACATTCGGACATCGATTGCGGCAGACATCAGGTTATTCGCTGCCGTTATGGCATGGATATCTCCCGTTAGATGAAGGTTGAACTCTTCCATAGGAATTACCTGACTGTATCCTCCACCAGCTGCTCCGCCCTTTATTCCAAAAGTAGGCCCCTGGCTAGGCTGCCGGATGCATGTCATAACCCGTTTTCCGAGATGCGCACCAAGTGCCTGGCTTAATCCTACTGTAGTT
>JAAYYW010000166.1 GCA_012515195.1 Leptolinea sp. | reverse complement strand
TCGCGCATTTCGCCCTTGATAATGAATAAGGAGTATTGCAGGTTGACCAGATCCTGCTGGGTATCCCAGTTATTGGAAAATTCGCAATACGAGAAGGCAGAAAGTTTGCGCGGGCGGTCGGATCTGTTGGTCAGGCGTACCCACCAGTATTCGAAGAGCTGTCCGAGGGGAACAAAATAGGTGGTTTCAGAGACGATACCGGCGTATTCCGATTCGATGATGGTATAGGCCGTGCCGTGCCGGCAGGTGGATTTAAACGATTCGAGCGGTTTTCCCACCGGTTGCCAGGAGGCTGACCAGTAATCGCCATTGTCACGGTCGCGCAGGTAGATGTAGCGTCCCGGTTGGTCCATGGGGATGCTGTTGAATCGCAGGCGCAGGAATCGTCCCTGGGCGGCGGATTTGTAGAAGCTGTAACCGCCGGCGTTGTTGGTGATGATGGCACCGTATTCCGTGGAGCCGAGGTAATTGCTCCAGGAAGCGGGTGTGTCCGGCCGGGTAATGACGTATTCTTTGGCTTTATCATCGAAATAACCGTATTGCATGGGCATCTCCCTCGGAAGGCAGGTTTTCAGGGGTCAATTGTATTGCATTTTTTGTTTGGAGCAGGCAATAGGATGCTGGAGAAATTGAACCTCCACCCCTCCTGCCTCCCCAATAGGGGGAGAAAAAAAAGGGAAGGTACTGAAATTCGCAAGGTTAACCCGGAGAGGGGAGGCTTGAATATAAAAAAACTGAACAACTTCTTCAATCATGAAAAAAACCCTTCGGGTTTGCCTGCCCGAAGGGTATGTTTTTTTATCTGGGGGATGATCATCCCTCAACCGCGGCAGCGGCGGGGACGCGGTTTCGGACCAGTCCCCGGACTTCCTCCACCGTTTCCTTCTCCAGGGCTTCGGTGGCCAGGGCTTTCATTTCCTTCGCGTTCAGGGTACGAATGAGTGCCTTGATCACCGGAACCATGGGCGGTGACATTGAGAATTCGTCCAGGCCGAGGCCGACCAGCAGTGGCGCGGCCAGTGGCTCACCGGCCAGTTCGCCGCACATGCCGGTCCATTTGCCATGCTTGTGCGAGGCATCAATCACGTCGCGGATAAGGCGCAGGACGGATGGCTGGAAGGCGTCGCTCAGGTTGGCTACGCCGGGATTGCCGCGGTCGGCGGCCATGGTGTACTGACTGAGGTCGTTGGTCCCGATCGAGAAAAAATCCACCTCACGCGCCAGCATATCGGCGCACACGGCGGCGGCGGGGATCTCGACCATGATGCCGATCTCGATGTTCTCCGCGAAGGGGATACCTTCAGCCTTCAGCTCATCACGGCAAATGTTGACATATTTTCTCGCTTCGCGCACTTCGCTCAAAGTTGCCACCATGGGGAACATGATCTTCAGGTTGTATCCCACTCCAGCGCGCAGGGCGGCACGCAGTTGGGCTTTGAACATATCCGGATGTTTGAAGCACAGACGCAGCGCGCGTACACCCAGGAATGGATTCATCTCCGGGTCCATCTTGAGGTAGGACAATTCCTTGTCGCCACCGATGTCCAGCGTGCGCAGGACAACCGGTTTGGTGCCGAATTCCTGCAGAATGGCTTTGTACGCCTGATATTGCTCTTCTTCTGTTGGCATGGAAGGACGGTCCATGTACAAAAACTCAGTACGCAAAAGCCCCACGCCTTCGGCGCCAAATCCGACGGCTTTCTTCGCGCCGGCAACATCGCCAATATTGGAAGAGATCTCCGGTCTGAACCCGTCTAGCGTGACAGCCGGTTCGTGGGCGTATTTCTGGGCTTCCACCTGCAGCGTGCGCACCTGCTCGGCACGCTGCCTGTAGGTATTCACGGTGGACTCATCCGGTTCGACAATGACCAGACCGGCTCCTCCATCTATGATTAAACCCGTGCCGTTTTTAAAGGCGAGCACATCACTCCCCGCGCCGCCCACGGCAGCCAGTCCCAATCCACGGGCCAGGATGGCGGCGTGGCTGGTGGTGGATCCCTGCGCGGTACAGAAACCAAGTACCAGGGTTTTGTCCAAGAGGATGGTATCGGAAGGGGTAAGGTCATCAGCCACGATAACGCTGGGCACAATAAGCCCGGCAGTCGGACTTTCGGCCACACCCATCAGAATTCGTAACACGCGGTTGGCCACGTCGAGAACGTCGGCGGACCGGGCGGCAAAATATTCGTTATCCATGGCGGCCAGCTCATCGGCATAACCCTGGCAAACTTCCATATATACCGGCTCAACATTCGTGCGGCGGTCTTCCAGGGAATTCTTTACCCGATCCAGCAGGTCGGTATCTTCTGTCATCATGATATGGAACTGGAATATCTCTGCCTGTGCCTCGTCGGTCTCGTTCAGGGCTTTTTCATATACCTGGTTGAGTTGTTTCCGCGCGGTTTCCAGCGCAGAATCGAGGCGTTTCCATTCGGAAAACGGGTCCTGGTTTTCGCAGGTACCGATCACCAGCTCCGCTCGGCGGAATTGAAAGACCGGACCGATGGCTATTCCTCGTGAACTGGCAACACCCTGGTATTTTTTCATATGATTCCTCCAAAAGGGGATTCGGGTCGCGCTGAAGATGCACAATCCCTGGTCGTGTCAAGCAACAAAGCGCCGAAGAGTTTTTGATCGCGGCTCAAGGTATTAACAATGCCTTCTTTTCAGGCAGCATTAAAGGCGGCAAAGCCTTTTTGAAAAGATTAATTATTTGGGGAATAAAGGCACCCGGGATTTCTTCAACTTTGCCCATAATGTCCATTAACCCGGCAACAAAAATTCAACAATAAGGATGATCCAGGGCTGATTATTGGCCTCAGGATGCTTGGCCTGAAATTTTGGCCTTGTTCATCATTTTATCACACCGTGTATTTGGTGGTGAGATCACTGGAACACACATCCATATAACCGAAGAGAAGGAAAGGTCATATGACCAATACATGACGAATGGATGGAGAAAATATGACCGGTCGGGGTTTAACATGGACGCGCAAATAAAAGCAAAAAGGATGATCAAAGAATGAACGCAACCATTTTGGATGTAAAGAACCTGACAAAACAATTCAATAACCTGAAAGCGGTGGACGGTGTTTCGTTCTCCGTATCCGAAGGGGAGATCTTCGGGTTGCTTGGCCCGAATGGCGCGGGCAAAAGCACGACGATATCCATGCTTACCGGTGTGCTTGCCCCGGACAAAGGGGAAATCCGCTTAAACAATGAATCGATCTATGCCGATCTAAACCGAGCCAAACACCTGATTGGTTATGTGCCGCAGGATCTGGCTCTTTATCCGACTTTGAGCGCGGTGGATAACCTGAATTTCTTCGGACAAATATACGGTTACCGCGGAAATGAACTCAGAGATCGGGTGAACGAAGCACTGCGCATTGTTCAGTTGACAGACCGAGCAGGCGACAGAGTGAAACTCTTTTCCGGCGGTATGAAGCGCCGGGTAAATCTGGCCATCGGGTTACTGCATACCCCGCGGGTACTGTTCCTGGATGAACCTACCGTGGGTGTTGATCCGCAGAGCCGGAATGCCATCTTTGATAGCCTGGAATCATTGAACCGACAGGGAACGACGATCATCTATACCACACATTATATGGAAGAAGCCGAACGTTTATGCGGACGGGTCGCCATCATGGACGCGGGAAAAGTGATTGCCATGGACACACCGCAGAACCTGATCAACCATCTGGGCGAAGGACTGATCCGGTTGGAGATACAGGATGAGCGCGATGATACATTGCGTGATTCCATCAGCCGGCTGGGTTCTGTCCGTGAGGTAACCCGGCGGGGCAGGGAATTGGAGATACGTTCCCGCAGCTTCGAGGAGACCATTGTGGATGCCATGCAGATTATTGCCAGTTTTAATACACGGGTTTGCGCCATGAACCTTTTGGAAGCCAATCTTGAGACGGTATTCCTGAATTTAACCGGTCGCTCCATTCGTGAATGACCGGCCGGAATGGCGGAATAGTAATCAGACACAAAGAGGAAGGAAATTGTCATGTTGAACCAGATTTTTGCCATAGCCACAAAAGAATTGAAAGTACTGCTCCACGACCGTGGGGCGTTGATTGCGCTGTTCGGTCTACCGATTGCCTTCATCCTGGTCATGACCGTTGCCCTTGAAGGAGCGTTTGGTTCCGGCAGCGAAAACCAACCGATCGAAATGCTGGTCTCCAATCAGGATCGTGGAGTTCTGGCCGGCAGGGTGATCGAAGACCTGCGCGGGGTAGATGGATTAAACCTGATCGAGACAATCGACGGGCTGCCCCTGACAGCGGATCGGATTGATGATCTGATCACAGCCCGTCAATACATGCTGGGATTGGATTTCCCGGCGGACTTTAGTGACCGGGTTCTGTCGGCCGACGAGGTTACAGATGAAAAGCCCGTGATCCGTTTCATCGTTGATCCCACCGCCAATACACAGATCCTCTCGCCGGCACGCGGCATGGTAGAGGGATTTGTTGAGCGGGTTACATCATACGCGTGGATGGAAGAGCAGACCCGCGCGGGATTTGAAGATATTGCCAGTCACGTGCCCGCGGGGCAGCAGGTTTTTGTGGAACAGATAGCCGAGGAGTTCACAACCGGACAGGAAAACGCGGTTGTATCGACCGGGGTTGATTATCAGGTGGTCACTCCCAAACAATACAAAATCGAAGTCTACCCGACATCGGTGGAACAGAATGTTCCTGCATATACCATTTACGGTGTGTTCTTCATCATGCAGACCATTGCGACCAGTATTTTTGAAGAAAAGAACAGTGGAGCTTTCCGGCGTTTGAAATCCGCACCGCTTTCCAGGGCCGCGTACCTCTTTGGCAAAGGTTTTTCGTACTATGCCGTAAACCTGGTACAGATTGTATTGATGTTCACGGTCGGTGTGGTGGTATTCCACCTGAACATGGGAAATTCACCACTGGCACTGGTGGTCATTTCATTGATCACATCCTTTGCGGCGACTGGAATGGGTATGATGCTATCCTGTTTGGTGAAATCACTGGAACAGGCCCACAGTTTGGGTACGATGCTGGGCGTGGTGCTTTCGGTGGTGGGTGGCATGATGGTGCCTGCGTATGTCATGCCAGATTTCATGCAAAAACTTGCGCTGTTCACGCCGCACGCGTGGTCGCTCTCGGCCTACCACGATGTGATCGTGCGGGGGCTTGGACTGATGGATATTCTTCCGTCGTTGGGTATATTGGTGCTGTTCGCGCTGGGGTTCTGGTCGCTGGCCATCTGGCGGTTCCGGTTTGAATAAGACGGGTTTGTTTGTGAGGCAGAAGGGCAGAGGGTAGAATTACCGTATGAAAAACCGATCTCACGATTTGTTGTACGGTTCCGGTTTGTTCGGCCTGTTCGCAGTGTGGGTCTCCAGCATGAGAAGCCTGGGGACCCATGAAGACCGTATTTGGGTAAGTCTGATATTGGTTTCAATTGCCGTCCTTTTCCTGCTACAACATTGGTTTAACCGCATACGGTACGGGAATTGGATGAGAACCACCCTGCAAACGGTTCTGGCAGGTTGTCTTTTCCTGTTCGACTCTGGTTGGACAGTATTCCCGATTGTATTCTTTGTTTTGAGTCCGCAGGTCATGATGGACTATCCCATCAAGATCGGTGTCGTCTGGCTGATGGTGTTCACCTTGATCACCGGAGCAGCCG
>JAAYYW010000165.1 GCA_012515195.1 Leptolinea sp. | reverse complement strand
TCGGTGTTAATCCGGTATTGATGGCGGCAGCCAATAGTTCGGGTGGTGTGATGGGAAAAATGATCGATGCGCAAAGCATTGTAGTGGCCAGTACGGCTACCAAATGGTATGGTCATGAAGGTGACATCCTGCGGTATGTTTTCTTCCATAGTATCGCCCTCGCGATTCTGGTTGGGTTGGTGGTCATGGCCATGGCATACATACCCTGGCTGGCTGCTCTCATACCAACTGGTTAAAAATGCAACGCGGAATTAACAGTCAGGTTGGCGCATGCTATGGGTATCAAAGCCGATGATCTTGTGCATGTTCGTCGCGGCGCATACCTCCATGATATTGGAAAGATGGCCATACCTGATAGTATTTTGCTAAAACCCGGACCTCTTACGGAAGACGAGTGGGTGATAATGCGTCAGCATCCATCATTGGCGTATCAGATGTTATCAAAAATCTCGTACCTCCACCCGGCTCTGGATATTCCCTATACCCACCACGAAAAATGGGATGGTTCTGGCTATCCGCGTGGTTTGGCCGGTGAAGCCATTCCTCTGGCAGCGAGAGTTTTTGCCGTGGTGGATGTGTGGCAGGCATTGTCATCGGATCGTGTTTACCGAAAAGCGTGGCCAGTGGAGAATGCGACCCAATATATCATTGACCATTCAGGTACTCACTTTGATCCAAAGGTAGTGGATAAATTTGAAAAGATCACCCAAATGATCACCCATAAGATTACCTGATTGACATCAAAAATCAATCTGCGGGAAGGTAAAATTCCTCCAGTTTTTTTGCTCGGTTGGCTTATGTAAGACTTTGCCAGCTGCATCGTATTCTATCCATATTGGAGGTACTTCTGACAAAGAAAACACGCTCCATTATCGAAGCGATAATTGCTGTAGTCATCTGGGGCGCTACTTTTGTCGCCACAAAAGTGGCCTTGCGAGATATTCAACCTGACACGGTTGTATTTTTACGATTCGCCATGGGGGTTGCCATACTGGCTGTGGGAGTGAGTCTCCGAAGGCAGTGGATGGCGCTTAATGCGCGGGATGGATTAAGCCTTGCCGGTTTGGGGTTTCTGGGAATTAGTTTTCACCAATGGTTGCAATCCACGGGTATGTTGACGTCAGCCGCTTCAACAACTGCCTGGATCGTTACTACATCGCCGGTGTTTATCGTTATTCTTGGCTGGATCGTTTTAAAGGAAAAAGCCGGTTGGCTTCAGATCATGGGAACTGTAATGGCTGCCGCGGGTGTGATCCTGGTCGTGTCTAAGGGTGAATTGCAATTGTCCAATATTGGTCAGATCGGAACGGTGGGTGATCTACTGATCCTCATCAGCGCGATTAACTGGGCTGTCTTTTCTGTCTTATCACGACGATTTCTAAAACGGATGCCAGCGTCGTTGATGATGTTCTATGTCATGTTTTTTGGTTTCTGTTTTTCCAGTCTGTTCTTTCTGGTTAAGACCGGCCCGGGAGATATTGCCAACCTGACCAGCGGCGGC
Organism: Leptolinea sp.; assembly: GCA_012515195.1. Classification (GTDB taxonomy): domain Bacteria; phylum Chloroflexota; class Anaerolineae; order Anaerolineales; family Anaerolineaceae; genus Leptolinea. Next base: position 14,144 of record JAAYYW010000165.1, on the reverse strand, counting down.
TGGTGGGCCATACTGGTCCTTGGGGTTTTGGGTTCAGGACTGGCTTATATCGCCTGGTATGATGCACTACAAAACCTTTCAGCGGCCGAATCCGGTGTATTCTTATATATAGAGCCTCTGGTAACCATGATTGTTTCAATGATAGTATTAGGCGAACCGGTAACCTGGGCGTCGATTCTGGGTGGGGCAACGATTCTTTTTGGAGTCTGGTTGGTCAATCGACCGCCGGCAACTGCGGTTTAGGAACCCTTATTCCAGGAGCCGATCTCGATCAGGTTACCTTCCGGATCTGTGACCATGGATGAACGCATTCCCCAGGGCTCATCCCTAGGAGGATATACTTCACATCCGCCGGCTGCGATCACTCTTGCGTACTCTCTATCGACATCGGCTGAGGTTGGAAGATCAATGGCTAATTCAAATGTACCGTTTATACCTGTTGTGAACCCTGGCGCCCTTCCCAATAAGCCGGGTAATTGTTTGCGCTCGTACATGGCAAAGCGTACGCCATCATTTTGAAACTCAGCGTATGGCCCCTCACCGTCCCAGTCACTGGCAAATCCGAGGACATCTCGATAGAAAGCCACCATTTGGGGCAGATCTTCCGAAAAAATCCCGATCATATCTATTCGCGTTGACATAATCCACTCCTTGTTATTTGGCTGCTTTTTGATTGCGGGTATTCAGGTAATACAACTGTAATATCCGTAATTCATTGAAATCAACCGTTTCATTTAGTTTTTCGAAGACAGGCTTAAGGTATTCCGTGCCCAGGTCATCGAATGAACGCATAACCTGACAGCGAATAGCCGGGGAAACACGTGAAAATTTCAAAAACCTTTCGGGATCCGGTATGGATCGCCCGGTTTTGACATATTTTACAAAGTAGCCGATTACGGTTTGCATTTGGATGTTGTATTTAGTGCAAAGGTCATCCACACTCTTTCCGGCACTGAATTCTTCTGCCACCTCAATGAATTTCGGCTTACGGGTCGATTCTACCGGTACCGACCCCGAACGGCTGGCAGCTCTCTTGTGGATTTCATTTAATCCATGTTCCCGGCAGAATAGAATGATTGCGTTCAAAAAAGAGTTGCCAAAGCGCTCACCTTTCACAGATCCCACACCGTGCATTTGTTTCAGCGAAGAAGGCGTCTGCGGGTGATAGGCAGCCATTTCAACCAGCGTTCGATCTGCAAAGATCGCATAGGGAGGGATGTGTTCGCGGTCGGCAATTGTTTTGCGCAGGCTCCGTAATAATTCATACAGACGGTTATCGGCTTCGGGCATGCGTTCTTTTTGTTTTATTCTTACAGGCTGTTTGGCTGGAATAGTTGGTCTGGCGTTAAACAACGCGGGCTGCAAGCGTGGCTTGACAGCTGTTATTGTGCATCGGGTTCGAAGAGCATCCGACGCGGCTTCAGTCAATTTAAGGGTATTGTATGGCCCTGATTTCTCGAGCAGGTTCAAAGATTGAAGTTGATCGGCCAGAGAAAGCCATTGCGATCTTGACCAATCTTTACCAATTCCAAACGTGGATAGATTTTGGTGATTATGGTGAAGCACTTTTTCTGTTTGTTGTCCGATGAGTATGTCTGTTATATGTACGGCACCAAACGTTTCCCCGCTTCGTTTCACACACGACATGAATTTCTGGGCCGGGATGGTGATATCCATCACCTTTTCCTGAGAGGCCAGACACCAATCGCACATTTCGCAGGATGGCTCACGGTATGTTTCACCGAAGTATGCCAGTAAAGGTTTCCGTCGACAACCCGGTGTATCAATATATTTAAGAAGGGCATCAAATTGTTCCTCTGCGGCAGCCCTTTCCTTGCCGCTTTTGTTGCGAAGAATGTACTGAATCTTGTTCTTGTCACCGTAGCTGAATAACAAACGGCATATCGATCTTTGCCCATCACGACCGGCGCGCCCGATTTCCTGGTAGTAACCTTCCAGGCTTTTGGGAAGATCGTAATGCAAGACGTAGCGTACATCTGGTTTGTTGATACCCATGCCAAAAGCCACCGTCGCTACGATGATGTTGGCATCGTCATGAATGAAGGCTTCCTGGTTTCGGCGGCGCTCATCATCTGATAGCCCGGCATGGTAAGGAAGGGCCGATATGCGGCGACGTTTTAGTTCTGCTGCCAGCAGGTCGACCTGTTTACGGGAGAAACAGTAAATAATCCCCGGGCGACCGGGAAACTGGTTGATCATATCGACTGCCTGCTCATCCGCGTTTTCTTTGGGAATAATTTCGATAACCAGGTTCTTTCGGTCAAAACTGGAGATAAACTCATTGTGGTCTTCGAATCCCAGCGACTTTTTTATATCTTTTCGAACGCGATCCGTAGCAGTGGCAGTCAATGCCAGGCAGGTGACACCCGGCATCTCGCGCCGCACTTTGATGATCTCGCGATACTCCGGTCGGAAATCATGTCCCCACTCTGAAATGCAATGGGCTTCATCGATCACCAATAGATCTATTTGAACTTCTTTTATCAGGTTGGAAATTTTACCGGTCAACAGTGTTTCGGGGGCCATGTAGATCAGGCGGGTCATGCCATTCCGGATCTGCTCGGTGTTGTGGAAGTATTCACGCGCCACAAGAGAACTGTTCAGCGTGACGGCTGGAATTCCAAGCTGACGCAATTGGTCGATCTGATCTTTCATTAAGGCGATCAGTGGCGAGACAACAATGGTTACCCCTTGTAAAAGTAAAGCTGGAATCTGGTAGCAGAGTGATTTTCCACCCCCGGTGGGCATGATGGCCAGTGTGTCCCTGCGCTGGAGAATGTTCTCAATTACGTCTTTCTGGCGTGGCAGGAAGTCGTCGTACCCAAAGGTGTCTTTCAGAATGGTATGTGGTGTTGTGGTCATATGAATAAACGGCAGTAAAATCGTTGCCGTTTATCGTACCATAGAATAGAGGTTCTAAAAAGATTATTTCAAAAAATAATCAAACCAGTAAATCAAATTTACCATCAATCCACCACCAATGTTGTTCCCAATAATCACCGGAAACAAATTCCCGATCAGAAAGTTACTCCATGTGAGATGGGAAAATCAGCAGAAGGCATATTGATGGTATAAAAAGATGGTGAATCCAAATGACATAATGCCACCAGCACCGGCCGTTACTATTGACGCAAAGACGGCTCCCATGGCAACATAGATGCAGGCTATAAAACCCGGCGTAATTAAATATAAACTTGAAATGTTGGTTTTTTTGATTCCGATTTGAACAGCTTTTCAGTCGTCGATGTTGGAGCCAGAGCATCATATGATGGAGTAGAACTTATGTGGTCTGCTCAATAAACGTGATTCTACTCCTGATGCAGACCTAATTTGCAGGCTTTGTTTGATCCTTCTTTTCTTAGGTCTTTCCCAATTAGAACCCTTTCAAGATTGGCTGGCAAATTCTTGATACGCCTTCCTGTGGCATGGAATATGGCATTGACGATCGCAGGAGCGGCCGGGACCATTCCCGGTTCCGCGATGTTCTTGGCACCGAAAGGCCCGTCTGCGAAGGGTTTTTCAACAAACTCGGCAGTAATATCAGGGACATCCAGGGCTGTGGGAATGAGGTATTCATCAAAGTTGGTGGTTTGAATATAACCCTGATCGTAATCCACACGCTCCATTAGGGCGTAACCCAATCCCTGGGTTATACCACCATACACCTGCCCCAGGATACCTTGCGGGAAGATCACAGTTCCAGTATTGTGAACGGCCCAGATATTGGTCACTTCCACTTTGCCTGTGCCGGTATCTACCTGAACTTCAGCCACCTGGGCTCCATAGTGATACGCGAAATACGGTTTGCCGCTGCCGCTTTCAAATGACCAGTGATTCTCCGGCGCGTTCCAGCGGCCAATGGTTGAAAGCACCAGCCCCATCTCACGGGCGTGTTCCACCACTTGTTCATATGTGACCGGCTCCTCGTCCGGGCCGATGTACATTTCACCGTTGCGATGGATATTGACAATCGGACAGCCTAGAAGGTCGGCTGCCGCTGTGAGAAGCAGCGTATCCATTCGCATGGCAGTTACCCGCGTGGCATTGCCTCCCAACACTGTGGCCCGTGAGGCTACCGTGGGACCGCTGTTCATGGCTGTATTGGTATCCGGCCGCAGCATTTTAATGCGGTCCGGGTGAATGCCGAGTGTTTCAGCGACGATGAGAGTGAATACAGTTCGGGAACCATTTCCGTAATCGGTAAGGCCTGATGTCAGCGTGAGGGTATTGTCATCATTGATTCGCAATGTGCCAACGGCAAAATCCTTACCTTCAGCACCAAGGGACATCCCATGGAATAACGCGGCTACACCAATTCCCTGTCTGAATTCGCCTTGACTGGTCGGTGCCTGATGTTCCCTATCGTATAATTTACGCCGGTTGTCCCAATCCGAAATGCGGCGAACCTGTTCCAGACAGTCGACCAGGGCAACATCTTCGCCCAGTTTCTGTCCATGCGATGTGGTATCACCCGGACGCAGGCAGTTCTTAAGACGAAAGTCCATCGGATCCAGGTGTAACTGACTGGCAATGTCATCCACGGCCATTTCGATTGCGTAGCAAACCTCAGTATTTCCAAATCCACGGAACGCACCAGCGTAACCATTGTTAGTGTAAACCACATCCGTGTCCACATGACAGGCTTCGTACCGGTAGGGTCCCATCGCATGGATGGTTGATCGCCAGGCTGTGAATGGGGTAATGGCTGAATAACCGCCGCTGTCAACAATCCCATGGAATTTGCAGGCTTTGAGGATGCCATCTTTACTGGCGCCCACTTTGTATTTCATTACCATTGCGTCACGTTTATACGATGCGATCAAGGATTCTTCACGTGACAGAACCATTTTTACCGGGCGCCCAGCTACCAAAGCCAGTTTCGCTACCTGGGCTATCGTCTGGTACATGGTATCGTCTTTTCCACCGAAGGCTCCGCCAACGTAAGGTTGGATGACACGAACATCTTCCTCGGCCAATCCAAGAGTTCGGACCAGGTTGTCACGAGCGTTGAAGGGACTCTGACAGCCGGCATAGACTGTAACCCCGCTGTTTCCTGACCAGGGGACGGCCACTGCGCCTTCAGTTTCAATATAGGCATGCTCCTGGTGCATGGTGGTGTATTCATCATCCACTACGACATCGCATTTTGCCAGTACAGTATCCGGATCAGCCTGTCGAACGATGTAGTCGATCAACAAATTTCCGCGTGGATGGCCTTCTGCGTCACGCGGATTTTCACCTATCAAGGGAGCATCCGAGTCAAGTGCATTACGCGGATCAAATACTCCCGGCAAGGGTTCCAGCTCCACAACCAGGGCTTTAAGAGCCGCCTGTAGAGAGTCTTCATCTTCAGCTGCCACGGCAACGATCGGATCACCAGCGAAGCGCACGCGTGCATAGGCCAGCATATACATATCAACGATCGGAAATCCAAATCGTCCGTGGTTCTCAAAATCCTCACTGGTTATGATCGCTTTTACACCGGGAATTTTCAGGGCTTCCGAGGAGTCGATCAATTTGATGCGGGCATGAGGAAGCGGACTACGGTAGCAGCGGGCGACCAACATATCCGGCAGGTAGTAATCGCAGGAAAAACGGGCAGTGCCCATCACTTTTTCCAGAGCATCAACCCGGTTTGTTGGCTTGCCGATAAATTGTTTTTCAGTCATGACCGGCCTCCTGTCTGTGGATGGCAGCCGCTTCGATGGCGTCCACGATCTGCTGGTAACCGGTACACCGGCACAGGTTTCCCGCGATGGCTTCCCGAATTTCCAGCCTGGTCGGTTTGGGGTTGGAATTCAACAGGGCTTCACCGGCCAAAACCATCCCTGGTGTGCAATAACCGCACTGAACGGCGCCATACTCGATAAATGCCTGTTGTAAATCGTTTGGACCTCCATCTGGCGCGTGGATGCCTTCTATGGTTATGACCTCCCGTCCGTTGGCCTGCGCGGCCAGAACAAGGCAGGAATTGACCAATTTTCCATCCAGAAGCACCGAACAGGCGCCGCATTCACCCACATTACAGCCCTCTTTGGTGCCGGTCATACGCAAATTGTCACGCAAGAAATGTAACAAAGATATGTCAGCCGGAGCTTCCGATGATTGCCGGACTCCATTTACTGTTAATTCAAATTTCATTGTGACTCCGTTCGATCTACGGTTAGGTTAAACACTTTTGACAGAGCGCGAGTTGTCATGGCGGCAAGGGCGGGAATTTTAAAGTCAGATGACCATCGAAGGCCTGAGAGTCTGGTCATTTCCTCTGTTGCCAGTTTTCCAGCTTCTTGCATCAATTCCAGGGATGGCTTTTGCCCCAGCAGACTGTTTTCCACCGATTTAAAATGACAGATTAACGGCGCGGCAGACCCGGTGACAAAGCGGGCTTCAGCTATTGTTCCATCATGATTCAGTCTTCCAAGAGCGGCAACAGTGAGGCGCGAAATGGCCATGGCATTTCGTCTGCCCAATTTGAGGAAGACACCCCTTGAACCCTCTTGCGGAATGGCATACCGGAGAGAGACAAGGAGGCCTCCCGGTGGTATGCGCGTTTTGTTCGGGCTGAGAACGAGCTCGCTGACAGTCCAATCAAATTCTTCCCCGGGGGTGATGACCCGTGCGTGGGCGTTCAAGCAGACCAGCGCGGGCAGGGAATCGGCGCAGGCGGCAGCGTTGGCCACATTTCCCCCGACTGTGCCCATATTCCGGATTTGCACCGCTCCCACAGTTTTACAGGAATCTACCAGAATCGGAGCAGTTCGTTGAACCAGTGGATTCGCGATTACTTCAGTAAAAGTGGCGGCGGATCCGATTATCACTTCGTTTCCGTTCTGTTGAATTGCATGCAACTCGGGGATCAGGGATATGTCAACGATCCTGTCATACAGGTCAGGTTTATGACGAAGTTGAATGATGATATCGGTGCTGCCGGCGAGTGGTCTGCTCTTGATTTGCGGCTGATTGAGCAGCTTGACGGCTTCGGCGATATTTTTTGCGCGAATGTAACTAAATTGTTCCATGTGTTCTCCCTTACCGATATTTTCAGGCAGAACGCTGTATGGCCTCTTCCATGGATATCCCGGCCATCATCAGGCCAATTTGTTCAATAGAGGCGGCATCACGGTCAACAATACCCATAATGCTCCCTTCATAGATTACAGCGATCCGGTCTGAAAGCGTGCGGATTTCATCAAGGTCTTCCGATATAAGTAGAATGGCAGTTCCCGCGTCCCGTTGCATCAGGAGACGTTCATGTATATATTCTGTCGCGCCAATATCTACACCACGAGTAGGTTGCGCGGCGATGAGGACTTTTGGCTGCCGGGCTAATTCGCGCGCCATGATCAACTTTTGAATATTCCCGCCGGAAAGATTTTTTACCGGTGTATCCAGATGCGGGGTTTTCACTGTAAATTCTTTAACCATCTTTGCGGCAAAAGCTTCCATACGCGGAAAATCAAGGAAAATACCATGTGAGAATTGAGGGGATGCATGATCCTGCAGAAAGAGGTTTTCCTGAACCGAAAACTCGCGGATAGCCCCGTCCCTCATCCGTTCTTCTGGGATGTAAGAAAGTCCGGCTTCAACCCGGTTTTTTAGCGGCATCGATGTAATGTCAGAATCGTCCAACTCAATTTTCCCGACCGTCACTTTACGAAGACCTGAAAGGCATTCAGCCAGTTCCCGCTGACCGTTACCAGAAACCCCGGCTAGCCCAACCACTTCTCCACCATGGATCTCTACGCTGATTCCTCGGAGCATTTCAGTTCCGCGATCACCCATGGTACGCAGGTTTTCTATCTTTAGGCGCACAGGGCCTGTTTTGATCGGTTGGGGCGAGATTTTTTTCATTTCTCTCCCGACCATCATCTTAACGAGGTCATTGCGGGTCATTTCCTTTGTTGGGCGGGTTCCAATAACCTGTCCATCACGCAACACTGTCACCCGGTCGCTGATTTCCATGACTTCATGTAATTTGTGAGAGATAAATACGAGTGCATGTCCCTCACGCACCATATGTTTCAGCGTCACGAACAGATCTTTAACTTCTTGTGGAGTTAGGACAGCTGTGGGTTCGTCAAGGATGATCAAACTCGCGCCCCGGTACAGGGCTTTAATGATCTCAACACGCTGCTGTTCACCAACAGAAAGCTGCCAGACGAACGCGGATGGATCAACCTTAAGCCCGTAGGCCTGGGAAAGCTCCATCACTTTCTTGGATACGGTTTCCAGATCAAGGACAGGTTCATTTTTTGATCTCAATCCAAGTATGACATTTTCGGCAACGGTCAGGGGGGGAACCAGCATGAAATGCTGGTGGATCATACCAATTCCAGCCCGAATTGCATCGGCCGGTGAATGGAATACAACGGGTTCACCATCAATAATAATTTCACCTTCATCCGGTTTATAAAGGCCATATAACTGGCGCATTAATGTGCTTTTTCCCGCGCCGTTTTCCCCCAGTAACGCGTGAACTTCGCCGGCATTTACATCAAAGCAAACCTGTGAATTAGCCAGAACCCCGGGGAAACGTTTAACGATGTTGCACATTTCCACTCGTTCAATTTTCAGCTGGTCATTGGTTTTTGCTTCTACTGGCATATCGGACCTCTAAGGTGAAATTGTGATCAAGGTGAACCACACTCCTCCCCCCAAACGGGGGGAGGAATGTGACTTGTCAAGAAGGATCTAGGGTTCGACTTTGATCGAACCGTCTTTGATGCCGGCAATGGCTTTCTCGGCCGCCGCTTTTACATCCGCAGGCAGATCGAAATCCGGATTGTAGCTGATCTTCAAACCATCATTTTTCAACTGCAACACGTATTTTTCTCCACCCAGTTTTCCTTCACCGCGTTTTGCAATGATCTCTTTTAACATGCCATTCCAGTCGTAAACCTGGCTGGCAACCACAAGATCAGTCGCTAATGATGTCTGGTCAGCCTGGGTACCGAACCAGAGAACCCCACCCTTTTCCTTGGCAGCGCCGATAGAACCTACAACCGATTGAGATGAACCGGTCAACGCGTCCGCTCCAGCAGAAATGTGAGTCTTGGCTGCTTCTGTCATCAAGGCGACATCGGAGAAAGAGCCGGTCCAGGTCTTTGAAATTTCAATCGCCGGGTCAACAGAGGTTACACCCTGGACGAAACCGTCAATGTAGGTTTTTGCATCACCAACTTCGATAGGTCCGGTAACGCCAATCCTCTTGCTCTTGGTGAGCATGGCAGCCATAACACCATTCACATAACCGCCTTCTTCTGCGGCGGCTGTGTAGGCGTACACATTGTCAAGACCGAAGGTGTTGACATCGGTGCCCCAGGCGAATGTGGTTTTCGGGAAGTCAGGTGCGATTTCCTGAACAGAGGCGCCATATTGAGATCCGTGTGCAATAACAATATCGAATCCCTGAGAGGCATAATCACGGATGGCGGCAGCCGCGTCCGGAACATTGAACATGTTCTCGGTGTATTTAAGTTCCATCTTGGCCTCGCCGCCCATTCCTTCTTGAATGGTCTTGAGTGCCGAATACATGGACTGGCTGAACGCCAGGTCGGTGATGGCACTGGGCATGATCACCGCGATCTTGAGCGGCTTGGCTTCTTCTACAGAGGCCGCGGGTGCCGGGGCGGCGGCTGGCGCGCAGGCGGCAACCAGCAGTGTAACCATCAATGTAACAAAAAACAGACGCTTTATACTCATCAATTCCTCCTCTAGAACTACATGGATAGGATTAGCTTTCGCCTCTTTCGAAAGGCTTGTTCAATGCGGCTGGCTGGTGGGCACGGCTTACCGTTACAGCCAAAGCCGCGATTGTCAGAAGATAGGGCAGCATTACTGCCACATCGGAGGGGATATTCACACCGAGGACCTGCATCCATAACTGGAACGCGTTTACCGTACTGAACAAAAGCGCGCCCCACATAATACCTACCGGTTTCCAACTGCCAAAATATACCAGGGCGACGGCGATGAAACCCTGACCGGCGGTTAGATTGATCTGAAAGAGATTGAGCAACGATATGGATAAGGATGCGCCGGCAATCCCGGCCAGCATGGCCCCGATACAAACACTGATATAGCGAACTTTATCAACACTCACCCCGAGCGAGTCGGCTGCCGCTGGATTCTGCCCGACCGATTTGATCATCAATCCCCAACTGGTTTTATCAAGTACCCATGTTGCGATGGGCACAAGGATAAACGCACCATAAACCAGAAGACTGTGATTAAAAAAGACTTCTCCCAAAAAGGGGATCTCCCCCAGAACTGGGACCCTGATTGTTTGGAAGCCGGTGACTGTTTTCACGGTTCCAACCAGTACATTGAACAACAGGCTCGAGAGCCCCAGCCCAAACATATACAATCCAATTCCACTGATACCCTGTTCGGCTTTTAATGTGACACTGATGAAAGACATCAGCAAGCCCATTGCCAGACCAACAAGAATGGCTGCCAATAAACCGAGCCAGATGCTACCGGTATTTAATACAACATAAAACGAAGCGAACGCACTGATTAGCATGATGCCATCAACACCGAGATTAAAAACTCCGGCTGATTGTGCGAAAGCTTCGCCAATAGCTGCGTACAGGTAAGGGGTGGCCAGTCGAATGGCGGAGGCAAGAATTCCAACTATAACGCTGCTGGTAAGGAGTTCATCCATTACGCCACCTCCATCTCTTTCACCGCTTCGATCTTTCGGCGGGCAGCCCAGCGCTTTGACCAGATGGCTGAACCAACAACAAATAGAACTACCAGCCCCAAGATGGCTGTGATCAATGAGGAAGGAACCTGAACAGCCCGCTGCATTTTATCTGCGCCAACGAGTAAACCTCCAAACAATATGGACGCCGGAATCGATCCCAAAGGATGTAAACCGCCAAACAGAGCGGCGACAATACCGGAGAAACCATAACCACCTGTAATACCTTCCAACAAACGGTGCTGCACACCCAATACTTCAACAACTCCGGCCAATCCGGCAAAACCACCGGCCAGAGTGAGCGAGAGTGCCTGGTAAAACGGAACATTGATACCTGCGTATCGTGATGCGTCCGGATTTAAACCTACAGCGCGGATACGGTATCCGATGGTTGTTCTCCAAAGGAATACATAAACAATTACGGCCAATACTACGGCTATGATAGCTCCGGCATTCAGAAGGGTTTGTGGAATAAGCCGTACCAACCAGGCATGTTCAGGAAGGCGTTCGGACTGGGCCAGATATTGTCCAGCCTCCACGCCCTTCGGATCGATCAAAGGCCCACGGACTAAAAGGTTCATGAATTGCAATGCGATGGCGTTCATCATGACTGTACTAAGGATCTCATTGACCTTCAATCGCGCTTTTAATATTCCGGGGATTAGCCCCCAAACACAACCCGCCAAAAAACCCATAATGACAGTAGATGGGATGAGTAACCAACCCGGCCAATCCCTAAACGTCAACGGCCACCATGTGGCCATCAGTGCACCGGCGATAATCTGCCCTTCTCCGCCGATGTTGATGACACTGGCGCGAAACGCGATGCAGATCCCAAGACCGACGAGTAACAACGGGGTGGCTTTTACCAGTGCCTGGATAAAACCGGGCCAGCTGCCAAATGCTCCGCTGAACATAACAGAATACGCATGGAATGGATCAACTTTAAGAGAGAGCAGCAGCACGGCTCCAATAATTAATGCGATAAACATCCCCGCGAATGGGATGGCTACATTTACAACCACGTCGCGCCAATCAATTGAAACGCCCCGGGCAGCCTTTTCTTTGGGGTTTACATCATTGGGGGACAAAGGTCACCTCCGGAAACGTTGATTTGGTTTACAAAAAGCGTCGCAGTGCATCAGGTGAATGTGAAGATAGTTCTTGCGTGACATCGTTATCCCTCGATTCGCCGAACTACATGGAAGTCAAAGTAGCCGGGGACAAAATGGCTGATCGAATAATCAACCACCTGGTTCATCTGAGAGAATAGTCTGGCTTCCAATCTCATGAGTGGTGTATGGCGTGAAATCCCAAGCAGTTCTGCTAACTTGGCATCTGCGGTGACCGCGGCCAGTTTGGTTACTGAACAGGCCAATGGGGGAGATTGGCGCTTAAGTAAAACATCGATTATTGATCCGCGAAATGACCCGTTGAGGTGATCTTTGCGCAGGAATTCAACAGGCAGGAGGTCACGTAAATACGCTACCGGTTTATCATCCACATGGATGGCCCTCGCAACAAAGAGGACATTTGTGGGCGATTCCAATCCTAGCTCCGCCAATTCACCACCAGTTGCCGGCCTTTCATCGATGAGCGCTTCTCCCATGGTCGTTTCCAGTCCGATTCGGCTGGCAATTCGTTCAATACTCTCCAGAACTTCCAACCCGCTTTCAAGCCGTTTTCCGTAGGTGGGAGAAATGAAAGTTCCAACACCATGGCGGCAAACAATGACCCCTTCCTGCTCCAGGCTGTGAAGGGCTTCTCGCAGTGTGGGGCGCGAAATACCCAGTTGGCGGGCGAGTTCTGCCTCAGGAGGTAATTGCTGCCCGGGCTGATATTGTCCGCTTTCAACCATTTCGCGAATATATTGGGATGTTTGAACAGGGAGTGAGACCTTAACTGATTTTAGTGGTCTCATGTCGATAGTCATGCGCCCTCCGATGTAATACATCTGAAGCCAGACTTCTGACATCTATGATAGAAGAAATTCTGAAATTATTATATATGTCATTTGTCATTTTCACCTGAGAATCCATCATATGTTGGTGTCATTTAAACGGAAGTCGAATTGGATCGGGTTTGGAAAAAACCTTACATAAAGAGAGAATCCCGGGAAGGTATCATATAATCCAGTAAGGAATTTTAATTGGCATCCCTAAGTTATACCCAACAGGCAATCGAAGATCGATATACCGGAGCCAGCCCCTGATATTGGCTCATCAGTAAGATTATCGATTACCTGTGAGTATATTACGGTGATTGGACGGCATTTTTTCCAAAAGTTTCCTTCTGGATAATGCCAGACCTGCTTGCGAGAAAGACGGTCGTTTTAGATCGAGGTAGTGAATTTCCCCCTGATGTATTAATCCAAAGGTTTTCCAAATTCAGTCAAAATATTCATAAGCACATTGGTGAATAACTGTAGGTGGGCTTGCATCCGGCCTGGAAACGTTGACTGAATGTAGTCTATGTCATCATACGGAGTGTGCCATATTTCTCCCTCATCTCCATACATATCATCCACCTGGGTATAGCCATCCAGGTTGCCCAGTTCCCAGTTGGTGGCTTCGAAATAGGCATACTGTATACCCTTGCGAAGAAAGGGGACATGATCAGACGCATCAACCGTGGTTCCGGCAGGGTAAGCGGGGTTCTTTCCCGATTGGGTTATCAATGGAATCCCGTTCTTTTGAGCGTATTCAAGTGACCAATCACGGATCACACCGGATTCTCCTTCGTTTCCATATATATAGGAAAAGTCTCCCACGGCCAGGCTATCCAAATTGATCATGGCAATGGTATTCTCCAGATCAGATGAGGACATCTCTGCGGCGTATAACCGTGATCCTTCCATCCCCGTTTCCTCTGCGTCAAAGAACACGAAGTGAATGGTGTATGGAGTTTCCATATCCTTGAGCCGGTTGGACACTTCCAGTAACACGGATACCCCTGAACCGTTGTCATCCACCCCCGAACCGGTGTTCACGCTGTCATAATGGGCGCCAACGATGATCACTCGTGGAGAACGGCCGGGTTTTATAACCTCAATGTTGGCGGCTTCACTTCCGGCGCCGGTCGTAAATGGCTGCGTTTTGGGGGTGTACCCATTTTTTTTGAGTGCCGTGACGATGTAGTTTTGGGCAATTCGGTGGTTTGCAGAACCAGCTGGTCTGTTACCCATTATGGCCAGATTTCGAAGATAGGCCATCGCGAGAATGCCGTCACCGGAATGCTGGTAGACTGGCGGCGTCAGGGTGAGGGATAAACCCTCCTCCGGTATGGTGGTACCCGCCTTGATAGTCGCCGCTATATCTGAAAAAATCTCTGTTCGCGAAGGTTGCAGGAAGTTACAGGCCAGTAGTATTCCGACAATGGCGCAAAGATATATTAACCGGAAGAAACGATGGCTCATTTT
>JAAYYW010000164.1 GCA_012515195.1 Leptolinea sp. | reverse complement strand
TTTCCGGCCTGGGTACAGATCCATCTTCCAATTCAGGCAGTAGTCCGAAATTAGCCTTCATGGGTTGGAAGGATTTTTCAGAACATTCAGTAATATATCGAGTCAGCGCTCCGATCAAGGTGGAAGGAGGAAAGACACATACCTCCATTCCCTGGACAAAATTTGCCGCATTTAAGCCGGCCAGTAAGCCAGAAGCGATATTACCAAGGTAACCTTCCACTCCCGCTAATTGCCCGGCAATAAATAAGTCTGCTCGTTTTTTCGTTTGCAATGATGGTAATAAAAGAGCTGGTGCGCATAAGTAAGTGTTGCTGTGCATCTGTCCATAACGCACAAACTCTGCGTTCTTTAAACCGGGGATCAGCCTACAAACACGGTTTTGCTCTGAAAATGTCAGATTTGTTTGAAATCCAACCATGTTGTAGAGGGACGCAGATAGGTTTTCCTGTCGAAGTTGCAATACGGCATATGGCCGGCATCCTGTGCGTGGATCCATTAGCCCGATTGGACGCATTGGTCCAAAAGATAAAGCTTTTCTTCCCCGTGAGGCAATCACCTCAATAGGCAGGCAGGCTTCGAAGAATTTTCCTTTACCAGTTCTAACACCATCTGCAATTTCATTCTCATACTTTTTAAGTGGTTTACACTTCGCCGAAGTAAGCTCATAGACAAAGTGATCAAATTCATCCTTTGATAATGGGCAATTCACGTAATCTGCTGATTGACCTTTTTCCTCAGCAAATCTTGAGGCTTTGAAAGCTATGGAGAAATCGATTGATTCCTGAATAATAATTGGAGCAATAGCGTCAAAAAAAAACAGGTTGTCCTTCTTAGTGAAGTTGGACAGCGATGTTGCCAATCTTGAAGAGGTGAGTGGACCGCTTGCGATTATGGCTGGACTTTCGGGAATTATCAGACATTCCTCCCGGATCACTTTAATTCGAGGATGGTTCTCAAGAATAGAAGTAATTTTCCGGCTGAAAAAATCGCGATCTACAGAAAGCGACCCTCCCGATGGGACGATCGCCTCTCGGGCTATTTTGAGAAGAAGGGATCCAAGTTTGGATAATTCATCCATTAATAGCCCGGAAGCTCTGTCAGGCAGAAAAGAACCAAGTGAATTTGAACACACCAGCTCAGCTAAATTTCCTGTTGTATGGGCAGGCGTTTCTTTATCAGGGCGCATTTCGTATAGATGAACTTTGCATCCGCGTTCCGCCGCCTGAAATGCCGCTTCAGAACCAGCCAAACCCCCGCCAATAATTGTTAATAATTCCATTTGAATAGTCCCAATTCCCATATGATTTTACCCGAAACTATTTGGCACAGAACTTGCAATCCATCCCATATATGGATATACTGTTTGGAAGGTAAGGGATGCTATGTTTCAAACTCATCAACAGTCTCTTAGACCATTAACCACTGCACATCTTGCACAGACTATGACGTTATTAAGTCTGACAGCAGATGAATTGCGCGAACAAATAGAATCTGAACTGGCTTCGAATCCGGCACTCGAACTTGTTGAAGAGCGCCGCTGTCCCATGTGCCACAAGTTGTTACCACCCCATGGGACGTGCCCAACTTGCAGTTCGCCCAAATCTGAAGCCGTGGAAGAACCCATCGTATTTGTTTCTCCACGAGAGGACTTTAACTTCAGTAGCGGTACAAGCGGGGATGACATGCCGGAAGATAATTATTCTTCCACGGTTGAAGATCTTCCCACATTTGTTCTTCGACAGATCGCATCTGAATTGGATAACTCTGAACGGACAATAGCGGCTTACTTCCTTACACATCTCGATGAAGATGGTCTGTTATCAATTCCACTGATTGAAATTGCCCGTTACTTTCACGTTCCTGTGTCAATGGTTGAAACGATTCAGAATAAGATTCAACGGGCTGAACCGTATGGTGTAGGATCGTGTTCACCACAAGAGGCGTTGCTGGTCCAGTTGGACCTACTGGCTGAAACAAAAGA
>JAAYYW010000163.1 GCA_012515195.1 Leptolinea sp. | reverse complement strand
CTATCATATGTCACCTCTCCTCAAGCTGTGTTGCAATACTTGTGCCGTCACCGGATATCCGTTCAACCTTGCTGCCAGAGGCGCGTAAGACTTCCAATTGATCATCAGAGAAAGATTGGCTATTTCCGATGACTGTTACTTTCTCAGCAAGCGCGGCCTGGGTAAGTGAAAAACCAATGGTTGGCTTGTATTTCTTTACATAAGGACGGATGACATCCAGATGCCAATCGGCTACACCCCATTCATAGCAAGGAAGTAAAAGGTAATGTTCAATCGGATGCGATTCTCTGACCATACCCTTTGGTGTCATATCGGGGGGCATTTCTGCCCGAAGTGTTTTCATATCTACCGTTTTGGCTTTTATTTCATTAACAATCTGCCGTGTTGACCCATCTGGTCTGAACCAGGCATCCGGCGCATAGGGGCTGCCCTCATCGTCTGTGAGCAGCCAGAAATTCACAGCCAGAACGGAATTACTGAGTGGATCAAGAGGCATGGTCGGGCTGTCCGGATCTGATACCAGGTTGTTTTGTAATAACTGTAGAATGGCCAGGCAGATCTCCAGGTGTTTTTCATCCGTCCAATCTTTGTGAACAATAGCCGAAGGGCGGTGTGGAACACCAGCACCAAATAAGATGGACGGTACATTCCTCTGAACAAACTTTGCGGCGGTTGCGGTGTACCACTCATACGCCCTGAAGCCTAGCTGATCTTGTTCTCCGGGTGGTGTGAAATAAGGACGGGCATCTGTCCAGCGTTCCGGACCGCCGGCACCCCAATTCAATGTTTTATTTTGGGTGTGCGAATATGCCGTGAGAACAAGGTTATCCAACAGGTCTACACGGTTCCGTCTTGCAAGAGAGATTAATGCCAACGAAAGAAAGGCTGTGTCCCAGAAATTCCCTCCGGGTTCAAGTGCCGGAAAGAGTGGAACAATATCACAATCAAGAGCCATTCCAGCCAATGGTATGTAGCGATCAAGAAAGCGTTCCACAAGGCCATTCTGAGCCCATTCGGAACCAGGCCATGAACTTCTCGCGTTTGGTCGGTCAAAGAATGCTATGGAGTGGACACCCCACCGGGCGTAGGCCTCTAGGAGGGTGCGCATGTCGATTGTTTCAAGATGGTTTTCCAACCCTTTTTCAAATTTGACTATTGGTTCAATACCGGCTTCTTTCAATGCGGCAAAAAAGGTTTCCGGTATGGCGCGATCTGCCTCGCTGGTGAGCACCAACCAGCTGGCGCCCAGGGCTTTAATCTCAGGGATCCACATCTCAGCGTCTTTATCTGTGTAATGAAGGGAGTTAGGGAAGTAATGGAATCCCATTCTTGATTGTTTTGTTGATACTAATTCGTCAAAGGCTTTCATCAGCACTACCTGTGAAATAAGAAAATTTTGATAGTTACTTGCAAGATATATGCCGAAGAATCGATGGTAAAAGGTCTGCTATAATTTCAGGCTGTGATTCTTGTTACAGGTGGTACCGGATTTATTGGACAACACCTCGTACGCCAGCTAGTTGCTCTTGGGTATGATGTGCGACTTTTGCTACGTCCTTCTCCCAATTCGCCCGGGTTACCAACTGGATTGCCTGTACAGGTTGCAGTTTCCAGCCTTCATGACCAGAGGGGTTTACGAGCAGCTTTAAAAGATATCAGTATTGTTATCCATCTAGCCGGGACCGAATCGTTAGGAAGCCGGTCCGATCTTGATGGGGTTGATATTAACGGAACGCGGTCATTGACGTCAGCGGCAAAAGAGGCGGGAATTGACAGACTTGTTTACTTAAGCCATCTTGGTGCTGATAAGGCATCAGCCTTTCCGGTTTTTAAGGCAAAGGCAATTGCGGAAAACCTGATCACTCATAGTGGTGTACCATCAACGGTATTTCGCTCGGCTGTTGTTTTCGGCCCCAACGATCATTTCACCACAGTATTCGCTAATGTGATCAAGATTTCTCCTCGAGTTCTGTTTTTACCGGGAAATGGCGCCAATCTTCTACAACCGATCTGGATCAATGATCTCATTGCCTGTCTGATAATGTCATTAGAAGATCCTGCGTCTGTGGGAAAGGTTTATCAGGTTGGGGGAGGTGAAACGCTTACATTCCTTTCAATCATTGAATTAATTATGGATAAAATTGATATATACCGCCGTATCGTTCCGGTAATGCCGGGTTATTTGCGTGTCTTATCTGTTTGGCTGGAGCAGAGCAGAAGATTCCCGATTTCAAATTATTGGATTGATTATCTGGCCGTGGATAGAACCTGTCCGCTTGATTCTGTCGCGCGGGCTTTCAACCTTATTCCCGCACGATTCCACCAATCTTTGGATTATCTGCTTCCTGAAACTAACGAATTATGACCACTAATGCCTTCTGCGTACATGCGCATTTTTATCAACCTCCACGGGAAGATCCTTTAACCGGAAGAATCCCAAAAGAAGAGGGAGCTTATCCATATCAGAATTGGAATGAGCGTATCCATGATCAATGTTATAAGCCAAACGCTGAACTGGGAAATTTTGCTCGCATTAGTTTCAATCTAGGCCCAACCATGCTCAAGTGGATGGCATTATACGATCCAGAAATTCTCGAGAGCATCATCCGCCAGGAACGAGCTATATATAAAATAACTGGATTACCAAACGGGATGGCACAGGCATATAACCACACCATTCTACCTCTCGCAACTCGGAGTGAAAAACATACCCAAATATATTGGGGAATGCGTGAATTTGAAATCCGGTTTGGACACAAAGCCGAAGGTATCTGGCTCCCGGAGGCAGGGGTTGATATGGAAACCCTGTCTGTGGCGGAAGAATGCGGTGCTAAATATGTCATTCTTGCTCCCTGGCAATGTGCAAATAAAAACCGGGACCTTAGCTTGCCTGGATGGGTGGAACTTGGCAATGGAAAACGGATCACTGTTTTCTTCTATAACCAGGTTCTTTCCACTAGAGTAAGTTTCGACCCTGGCGCAACCAGAAATGCTGATGAATTTTTGGTAAACGCGGTTTTACCAGAATTATCACCCGATTCTGGCAACACGAAGAATAAATACTTAATCATTGCTTCAGATGGAGAACTATACGGACATCATCAACGGTTCCGTGATGAGTTTCTCGCCCGGCTTACAACCAATGCTTTTAGAGGAAAACCGATCAAACTGATTACACCAACCTTATGGCTGCAGCAGTTCCCACCGGATCAAGAATTTACTATTCTGGACCGATCATCCTGGAGTTGCCATCATGGAGTTACCCGTTGGAGTGGTGATTGCGATTGTACACCTCACAGCTATTGGAAAGCCCCATTGCGTGAATCATTGAACAAAGTAGCCGCTATTGTGGATATGTACTATGAAAAAGCCCTTTCCCATTGTGGATTGGATCCCTATGCAGTACTGGACGAATATGTGGAAGTACTTGTCG
>JAAYYW010000162.1 GCA_012515195.1 Leptolinea sp. | reverse complement strand
TCTTGGGATCTCCAACACCTATCGTTTCAGAAATACCCACGCCACATTCTCCCAGGAATTCACCGGTGGGTGCGTCAATGCTGAACGAATCGTCATATAGGTCATCACCCAGCATATATGTGGTCATAAACTGAACAACCGGAGGTTCTTCGATATCATTGCTTTGGCGCGGAGCCGGAGTACTTATTGAGCCAGTTGCCTCACCCTGAGACATGTCCTCCATTTCATCTCCGGAATAACCTTCAAACTCATCCTCCGCTTCCTCACCAACCTCAGTCGAATTTTTTCGGCGAAGTAAAAGAAATGCCAGTAACAGACCAACAACAAGCGTCAATCCACACAGGACGCTTAGAAGCAAAGTCAAATTCATTTTTGAACTAACAGGTTTTGTTGCAGCTTGAGTTTCACCAGGTAATACCAATCCCTCAGATTCGGTATCTATGCTTTCTGCATTATCAGGCGCAGCTGCTTCGGGTTCACCTTTCGGTGTGGAAGCACTATCCGATTGTTTAATGGCCGGAATTGGGGCCTGAACAAGCAAAGCCATTTGTTCAATTTCATCTGGATTTGTTTTGCCAGGGTTTTGAGCCAATTCCTTCAATGCAGACTGCCCTGCCGAACCGAGGTCCTGCCATCTTTTGATGGCCATTCCTTCATCTTCGGTTCGATTAAAAGAATCGATCATCATACGCAAATAATCAACCTGTAGATCGCTGCGTAGATGTTGCGGAGCCGCGTCCGTCCACTGAACCGGCCAAATCAGCCAGCCCAGTATGGGAAGCCCCACAATTATTCCTGCCAAAAATCCGGCAAGTCCTGCATATAGAGGGTTTTTGAGCCGCTCAAGGATTTTTTCCATCCGGTCACACTCCTACTTCGAGAGTTGCTGGTAATCCATTCCTCCTGAAAGTTAAGGCGAACAGGGAGAATGTCAATCGGATGGTTGCAAAAAGTATGCCTAGTCGGTTTTACCCTCTTGTACCTGCTCTTGCAGGAAAGATTCATTGCATTGAAGGCACTGGAACTCACGTTTATTCGCAATCACCAACACCCCGCCGCAATTAGGACAGGGAATCGGAACAGGTTTTTTCCATGAAACAAACTGACAATTTGGATAGTTGGCACAGCCATAGAAGAATCGTCCCTTGCGCGATTTCCGTTCGACGAGATCACCCCCGTCTTCAGGGCATTTTACACCGATCTTTTCCAGGAACGGTTCAGTATGCTTGCATTCGGGATACGTGCTGCATGAGATAAATTTTCCATAACGGCCCCAGCGAATAACCAGATCGCTTCCACAAACCGGACATGGCCTGTCTATCTTTTCAGGCTCAGCTTTAACTTCCGGCATTTCTTTACGGGCGCGATCGATTTCTTCTGCAAAACCGCCATAGAATTCACGAACAACATCCACCCAATGCATTTCATTGGTAGCGATCTTATCAAGGTCAGCTTCCATGGTAGCGGTAAATTGCACATCAACCACATCAGGGAAATGTTCAACGAGCAGATCAGTCACAAGTATCCCCGTATCTGTGGGAAACAACCGCTTATTTTCACGATTTACATAACCACGCTGCTGAATGGTGGAAATCGTCGGAGCGTACGTGGAAGGACGCCCAATCCCATTTTCCTCTAATGCGGCAACAAGAGACGCTTCTGTGTATCTCGGAGGGGGTTGTGTGAAATGTTGTTCAGGTATCAACCGATTGAGATGTTGTTTTTGTCCCTCCTGAAGACCAGGAGGTATCTTCTGATTTTCTTCTTCGTCTTTGTTACGGTCTTCATTTTTTGATTCTTCATAGACAATAAGAAAACCGGGAAATTTCAAGGTTTGACCGGATGAACGGAATATGTACGCATGAAGATCGGTATTGCCGCATATCTCTACCGAGACAGTATCATAGACCGCCTCTTCCATCTGTGACGATACAAAACGCTGCCATATCAACTGATAAAGTTTGAATTGTTCTGGCGTTAGTTGTTCTTTAAGTTGTTCCGGCCGGCGTAGGATGGATGTGGGGCGAATTGCCTCATGAGCCTCCTGCGCGCCAATTGCACGAGTCTTGTATTGTGGTGGTGTGGCAGGAAGAAAATCTCCGCCATACTGCCCGGAAATAAAGGTGCGGACTTCCTGTTGCGCAGTTTGAGAGACATTGGTCGAATCGGTACGCATATAGGTGATTAAACCCACTGTACCAGAACCGTCTACCGATATCCCTTCGTACAACTGTTGGGCTACCGCCATAGTCCGCCGGGCAGTAAAGCCTAATTTTCGGGATGCTTCTTGCTGTAAGGTACTTGTGGTAAATGGAGGCGCTGGTTTGCGGCGGCGCTCACTTTCCTTGATTTTTGATATCGCGTAAGCTGCTTTTTCAATATCAATGCATAGCTCTTTTACCGTTGATTCTAGTGGAAGATTTGGTTCCTGGTCATCCATCCGATAAAAACGTGACAGGTATTTTGTCCGCGTTCCCTCTGGAGTGAATTCCGCACCGATCGTCCAGTATTCTTCCGGTTTGAACGCCTCAATCTCCCTTTCGCGTTCAACCACAAGCCGCAAAGCAACAGATTGCACTCGTCCAGCGGATAACCGTCCGCGAACCTTTTCCCAGAGAAGCGGTGTAAGGCTATACCCAACGAGTCGGTCTAGAATGCGGCGCGCTTGTTGAGCATCGACCAGGCTGGAATCGATCTGACGCGGATGCGCAAACGCCTCTGCAATGGCGGGTTCTGTGATCTCATGAAAAACAACCCGGCGGGATATCTCAGGTAGCATTTCCGCTGATTCCAGAAGATGCCACGCGATGGCTTCACCTTCACGATCAGGGTCAGTTGCCAGATAGATCTCATCGGCATTTTTGGCAAGAGCTTTCAGCTCTTTTACAATCTGGCGTTTTTCATTCGGTACCCGGTACTTGGGAGTGAAATCGTTTTCCACATCAACGGAAAGACTGGACCGTAATAGATCTCGCACATGCCCGATCGAAGCTCGAACTGTATAACCATTCCCCAAAAACCTCCCAATTGTCTTTGCTTTGGCAGGAGATTCTACAATAACCAGCTTTCCAACATGACGGTGGGTATCGGAAGATGCAAGCTTCCCACCCCGTAATCCATTCTTTTTTCCAGCCTTATTTTCGCGAGGTTTACGGCCAACTGGTTCCGGCTTCTCCAACCCTGTATGGGCTTCAGTAGCCCCCATACGGTTCAGTTTTGTCCCACAAACCGCGCATGTTCCTCTGGTTATTGGAGTACCTGTAACAGTAAAGCCTGCTTCTAGATTTTGAATTTCACGTTTTTCTTTACAACGAACACAATATGCTTCCAATGCTTACAACTCCGATTATAGTAACTGTTGATTTCCATCTTTTTTCAGGAAGTCAACGATTTTTTTTACTTTTTGCGTTTCAGATTTTTTACAAATTAATATTGCGTCTGGAGTATCCACCACAACTATGCCATCCAGACCGATGACTGCTATCAGTTTGGTATTGGTATCTTCATTAACAATTAAGGTACCCGTTGTATCTTCGAGCGCAACATTATCCGCTAGAATGATATTCCCTTTTTCATCAGCGGGAAGTACATCAAAGATAGATTCCCAACTACCTACGTCATTCCATCCTAGATCGCTAGCTGGAATGCAGGCTACTTGAGATGCTTTTTCCATAATACCATAGTCAATCGTCTCAGGCTTTATCATTTCCCAGGTTTCACTTAACACCTTATCTCGATCCGGTGTGTTCCAGGCTTTTTGGATGGTAATAATCTCGTTGAAAAGATCTGGCATGTGAATTTCCATCTCTTCCAATATTCTAGCCGCCTTCCAAAAGAACATACCCGAATTCCAATCATGGTCCTTGTTGCGGATAAATTCCATGGCCAATTCTTGGTTAGGTTTTTCTTTGAATTTAACCACCTGGTAATAGGGTATACCGTCAAAAACACCCAGTTGTTTTCCCCGTTGTATATACCCATAGCCTGAAGCCGGATAGAGAGGTTCAATTCCGAGTGTTACCAGGAATCCTTCTTCGGCCACTTTTTTCCCGCATGTGATCAAGTGATGGAATTTTTCCACGTCTTTTATAAAATGATCGGCGGTTAAAATGATCATTACCGCATTTGGATCCTTCAATTGGATGGCCTGAGCGGCCAGCGCAACAACTGATGCTGTTCCTCTGGGCTTAGGTTCAAGCAGAAAATTTTCCCAGGGAATTTCTGGTTTTTGCCTGCTTAGCTCTCTAGCCTGTTCTTCGACGGTGACAACAATAATCTGCTCAGGTGGAAGTAGACCTGTCATTCGGTCAACAGCAACCTGGAACAATGTATCATCTCCCGTGAGCGAAAGCATCTGTTTTGGGCGATTCCGGCGCGACAATGGCCACAAACGGGTACCACCGCCCCCTGCCATTATCACCGCGAACAAATTCTTATTCATGATTATTCCTTTGATATAGAACGCCTTTTTCTTTCACCAGTATATAGTTCATTGCGCCTACCTGGCGCACCATACCTTTCAATTCCATCATAGTCAGAGTGGCAGTGAGGGTATCCATACCCCACCCTGTTGCGTTTCCCAGATCATCAATGTGAATCGGCTCATACCCCAGGTTGTCCAATATCTGTTGTTCACGAGGATCTGTCGGAAGCTCAAGGCGTGCCTGGCGGTATTCCTGAACCTGCTCAATGTTTAGCACATCGAGCACATCCCTTACATCAATTAACGGGCGTGCACCTTGCTGAATCAAGCGATTCGTCCCTTTCGATTGATTGGCATATATACTCCCCGGAAGGGAGAACACATCCCGACCCTGATCAGCGGCAAAGGTCGATGTGATCAATGCACCACTGGTTACACCAGCCTCAATGACAACAACAACCCGTGAAAGCCCGGAAATAATTCGGTTACGGGGTGGGAAATTGCTGCTCTCTGGCGGCGTTCCCGGTGGATAATCACTCACAACCGCGCCATTCTTTGCGATATCTTCGGCGAGTCGGCGGTGTTCCGGTGGATAGATTCGATCCACACCACTTCCCAGAACGGCTATTGTACGCCCACCTTGTTTCAACGCTGTGTCATGGGCGCACGCATCAACACCACGGGCAAGGCCACTTACTATCGTAACACCATGATTGGCCAAGAGTTCCACCAGTTCTTCCGTCACCTGCCGGCCATAACCAGTCATTCGTCTGGTACCAACAATGGCAACGCCCCATTCATCCTGAACCGTCAACTCACCCAGTACATATAGAACAGGTGGCGGTTGATCGATCTCTTTCAATCGACGGGGATACAAATCTTCGTTCCAGGTTAGAACGGAAATACCGGCTTTCTCAATGTTTTTCCAGATAAGTTCAAGATCGATTTGCTTCTTGACCTGATAAAAGTTCTCAATAATTTTTTGGCTAAGGCCAGCTTCCATTAACTGGGAAGTGGACGCGCCCCAGGCAGACTGCATATTCCCAAATGCATTCAGCAATCCCCGAAAACGCACGGCGCCAATTCCCCGTACATATGTGAATCCAATCCAAAAAAGCCGGTCATCCATACCCGGTCAATATTACTCCCACATTGGCGGTCTTACCACAATATTGCGTTCTTCCAAATCTACTTTCAATATCACTGTTTCAACAGCCGGTAGAAGAATCTCTTCCCCCTCAGGATTGTTCACTACATAAACATCGTTGGCACCCGTCACAATGATATCTTTAACACTTCCAAGAATG
Source organism: Leptolinea sp. (assembly GCA_012515195.1). GTDB lineage: Bacteria > Chloroflexota > Anaerolineae > Anaerolineales > Anaerolineaceae > Leptolinea. The sequence goes on along the minus strand of JAAYYW010000162.1, from coordinate 2,287 downwards.
GCTCCCCCTTCATCTCGTACAGTCAGACCTATCAATTGATGATGGTAAAAGCGACCTTCCTCTAATTCAGGCAAGTCGCGAGTTCGAACAAAAACCTGCAAATTGGTAAATTTTGCAGCCTCTTCGCAAGTATGTACCCCTTCCAATGTGACCAGCAGATTGTTATGAAACGGGCGGGTGCCGGTGATCTTGTGAGGAATGTAGCTAGCCCCGAGATAAACCAGTTTACCGGGTATTATCCGTTCGGGAAAATCTGTCATGATTCCCAACACCATCTCACCGGTCACCCCATGAGTACGTTGTAATCTACCTATCAAAACATACTCAGGCTCACCTGATTCAGGAGAGCCTGGTATCTTTCTGCGATTGATATGTCTGGTTTTCATAACCAGCTATCGCGGTTCGATCACATCCAATGATGCCTGTTTGCCTTCTCGCGCGGCAGCCACACGCAAAAGAATACGCATGGCATTGGCAACGCGTCCGCTTTTTCCGATTACTCGGCCCATGTCTTCTTTGGCTACATGGAGTTCCAGACGGGTTTTCCCGCCTGCACGGTCCTTCGAGACTTTTACTTGTTCAGGATCATCTACTAGTGATCTGGCAATGTAATCAATTAGTTCTTTCATGGTCTCCCCATGAATCGCTGAATATTCCCGATCTCGAACCTGAAAGATCAGGCTACTTTACGGGTTTTTGGGCTGACTTGGCGAGTTTCCGCTGCTGCCTGGGCTTCTGCCAGGAGAGTTTCCACCGCTTCGCCTGCTTTGAAGCGTTTGAAACGGTCCATCAAGCCCGTGCTGTAAAGAGTTGTACTACGGAATCGCTTGGCTGTGCGCCTTTTGACATCCAATCGTAAACACGATCTTCTTTGATAATCAACGTAAAGGGTTCAGTACGCGGGTTGTAAGAACCCAAAATTTCGATAAAGCGTCCATCACGTGGGGATTCTTTATCAGCAACAACAACCCGGTAACTTGCCTGACCTTTAAGGCCAGTACGGCGTAAACGAATTCGAACCATCGAAATAATCTCCTTATTCGGAACTGAAAAAGTATCACAGGATTTCAGGGCGTACCATAACCGGTTGAGAGTGCGCTGAAGGAGCGCGCCGGTTCAGGGTACTAGCCAAATAATTTGGGTAAACCCTTCCCGCCTGTTTTTTGCAGCGTTTTCATCAGTTTTTGAGCCTCCCGGAAATTCTTCATCACCCGGTTGACATCTTGCACGTCCACGCCAGAACCGCGGGCAATACGCCTGCGACGACTGGCATTGAGCACGTCCGGATTCCGGCGCTCATCACGTGTCATGGAACTGATTATCGCTTCGGTTAATTTTAATTGCTTTTCCGCATCTTGGGGAGAAACTTGTTGAGCAGCTTTTCCCAGATTTCCTGGCAACATATCCAATATTTGTGATATTGGCCCCATTTTCCGGATTTGCTTCATTTGTGAGGCAAAATCCTCCAGCGAAAACTTGCCAGACATCATATTCGCCGCTTGCTGTTGAGCCCCTTCTACATCGAAAGCAGCTTCAGCTTTTTCGATCAAACCGATGACATCACCCATACCCAAAATACGCGATGCCAACCGGCGGGGATCATACGCCTCAAGTGCTTCGATCCCTTCCCCAACACCAAGGTATTTTATTGGAACACCTGTGACACTGCGGATGGAAATTGCCGCACCACCTCTGGCGTCACCATCCATTTTTGTCAAAATCAGGCCGGATAATGTGACAGAATCCCGAAATCCCTCGGCAATATGCAATGCTTCCTGACCAATCATCGCGTCAACCACTAGAAGATTATCGGCCGGAGTTGTTTTCCTGGTAATTGACCGCAATTCCTCCATCAACTGGTCATCCATCTGGGAGCGACCTGCGGTATCTGCAATCAACACAGAATACCCGCCCTTGGATCCTTGCTCAAATGCCTTCCGGACCAGATCCGGCGGTTTCAAGCCAGTTTGATGAAAGACCTCAACCCCTACCTTTTCTCCCAGGGTAACCAGTTGTTGTACAGCAGCAGGACGATATGGATCTGCGGCCGCCAGTAACACCCTCTCACCTTGAGATCGTAAGATACGCGCAAGTTTAGCTGCAGCAGTTGTTTTACCTGAGCCTTGTAGGCCCACCAGCATGATAACGCGGGGTTTTTCGCCAGACAGGTTTAGCCGTTCCGGTTCTCCAAGGGTTGAAATCAATTCCTCGTGAACGATTTTGATAACCTGTTGTGCCGGGTTTAGAGCACGAGATACTTCAGCCCCGACAGCACGTTCACGAACAT
>JAAYYW010000013.1 GCA_012515195.1 Leptolinea sp. | reverse complement strand
GGGATTACATTCTCAATACATTATCGCTAGGAACGGTTGCGGCCCTGATTGGATGTATTGTAATTGGCATGATTTATTAATTAGAAAAAACGAACAGCCCATATTTGAATGGGCTGCTCGTAGTAATGATATCTGAATATCTTTACTTTGAATTTCTATTCTACAACCACAACATCACTGGCGCTTCGTCCAAAGACTTCCGGCGAATACATCTCTTCGGCTTTCGTTGGTGGTACTACAAAGATGCCAGGCGTGGTTGCACGCGCAATGTAGGAGTAACTGTAAACACCGTCCCATAGAAGCGGTGTAAATACCTCCGCGCGTTCATCCCGCAGATTCTGGTGGTCGAACCAATTCCAATACCACCACCAGTTATAACCGGAAGTCCTTGTTCCTGAAGTCTCACCCTCATTTCCCGTGATCGCCAGTTCCGGATTGACTATCTCTAGACCAGCTGGCAGGGGATCCACAAGCGCGACATGATACCGGCGATTATCTGCGATCATGGTCAGGTGGACATTAACCTTGGCGCCCGCTTTGATAATCCACTTGCCTGTGGCGTCCTGTCGGACATCATCTGGGTCATCAACAGCTTCGTACCGCCGCTCTACAACAAATCCCATATCCAATGGTTCCAATGATAGGTTTGTGGGAGCGTAATTTAATCCAAGTCTGTAATAAAGTCTGCCATTTCCCTGTTTGCTGATAACAAGGTCACGCGTTTCTCCCGCTGGAACCATATCCATCAAATAGCTCATGGGTATTGTTGATTTTATATATTCGGTGGAATAACCGGAATAACTGTGACTCCCTGCGTACTGATCACCAAGCCATATATTTGCGACAAATTCCGGGGTCTGAGCTTCAAATGTGTTGAAGTACTTGTCCAGAGCCAGAAGAACAAAGACGTTCTCCTGTGTGCTATTCCAACGGCCCTTCTGTCGATGTGACAATAGCCCATTTACGACCTTGGGAATAAGATCGGAATCTGGTGTGTCCGTGATCATAGCCTCCAACATGATGGCATCTGTTCGGCGGTTCGAGCCAAGCAGGAGATAATTCTGCTCATCATAAACGGTAGTGAAGTTTGCCGCGCCGGCCGTTTCCACAACGAGATTACCTATATGCCGGCGGATGGTATCAACCATTTCCACGTGATCGGGAGAATCCAGAAGCACTTTCCATAACCAACCAATTGCATCCAGACTGAGATTTTCCAATCCGGTATCATTAATTAATGCTGCGGCTTTTTGAGTATCTTTATCTCCCATAAGCTCACGAACATAGAGAGCGTAAGAAGATAATGTCCGCCGGGTGTACTGGCTGTAATACTCTGGAAAGTGTGTTTCTATTTGTTGCAAGTAGGTCAGAAGATTTTGTTGTACATCTTGCGGCACATCAAACCCTTTTATTCGTGCTCGTTGTAAAGCATGTGCCACATGAATGGTGTTAAATGGAATGGATTCATTTCCACGACGCCAGTATGGGAATCCTCCATCGCTATTTTGCAATCCTTGCAGGCGGGTAATATCACGCTGTACAGCTGCTTCCATCTCAGCCGGTTCAGGAAGGTCACCCGCTTCGAAAGCCGACAAAACGTCACGTAAGGCGGCAATTCCCAAAACCCGAGACGCGAGTTGTTCGCTACATTCAAAGGGATAAGACGTCAAATAGAGAACGGCATCTGTAAGCGCCTGTAACGCTGTAGACGACGTTGTGATTTCCAATTCACCAAATTGAGGAAAAACCTCTGTTGGTGACATGATCGGTTGGAAACTTGTTCCTTCATCCAATACACCATAAGTGGCAAAGCCTTCTGTTGTGGCCGGTGTATAGACCGGCAGTTCAATGGTAGCAGCATCCGCGTAATCGCCGGAAATAGCCGCAACCTGGAAGACTGCCTGACCGGCGGATTCGGTTTTTGCCGGGAACCGAACCTCTATGCGGTCACGCGCTGGTACTGTAACCCGTTTACCACGTTCAGCGGTAAACGAGAGGTTGGAGGCACGTATGGCGACTTCGACACGCATATCTGTATCGGTTTGGTTTTGAAGGATGACGGGGAGTTCGAATTCATCGCCAAAGTTGAGAAAACGTGGCGCGGACGGCCGAACCATCAGCGGAAGGCGGGCAGTAAGTGTGGATTCGGATGCGCCGAATTGCCTGCCATCGGGTGATACGGCAACAGCCATTACCCGGTAGCGGGTCAGATTGTCAGGTACGCTTACGGACACCTTAGCAAATCCACTTGAATCTGTCATTACGACAGGAGAAAAAGCTGCCAGCGGATTAAAATCCGACCGGATGCGTATAGGTTGTGCCGGAGACTCGGATGGAGGACCACCAGCTTCCATCATCGGCGCGGGAGAAGCTGGTAAGGCCATTGACATAGTTGCTAACGGGGCTTCTCCTACTGCCATATCCTCAACCATTCCCTTCGCCATCAATTGACGGGAAGCATCCTGCACCAGAGATAAAGGATCAACAAGTATTATGTTTGAACGGCTGTAGTAGCAAGAAAAACCAATGGGTCGGTTGGCATAAAATAAAGAAACGGGATCATTTAGTGAATAGTTGGTAAGAGCAAGAATGGCTTCGTCCACAACAATTAAAGCAACTTCCGCGTTAGAGACCGGGTTTCCATTACTGTCTTTTGCAGTCACATTAACTTCTGTCTGTTCTCCGGGTTCAAGTTCTGCACTAACAGGGACGGCTTCAATGTCGAGCGTCCGGGAAACAGGCGGAATTTTTATATTCAGGCTACCGGTGGCATAAGCCGGTCTATTCGGAGTATTCGCAATAACCTCCCCGGAGTCATCAACACGTGGGGTAGATCCTACAACGTCAACCTGAATGTTGAGATTGGGAATATGGGCATCGTCTATAGGAATCTTCAGGGTGATCGTATCAGAATCAATACGGAATGGTTCTGTGTAAAGAATCCCACTGCGGCTGACGGTTAGCAGGCCTTCTGCCGGAGAGAATGGCGGTTGAACGAGTATCTGGGCGGTATCACCTGGAGAGTATTTTTCCTTATCCGGGATGAGGGTGACTTCTTC
>JAAYYW010000161.1 GCA_012515195.1 Leptolinea sp. | reverse complement strand
GCCCGGCAGCATACCCGCATGGATGTGGCCGCCGTGTTGTCATCCCTTGGTCCGGCCGTGACCGTGATCATATCGACCATCGTTCTAAAAGAAGCCGTTACCCGCCGCCAGTGGATTGGTGTGGCTACGTGTCTGACAGCGGTTGGATTAATTACTGTTTAAGTTTGAGGTATGATTTCTTCATGCCGTCAATTCACCAATTGAATCAACTCGAAGGGGAGATCATCGCCTGCCGCCTTTGTCCGCGCCTGGTAACGTGGCGCGAACAGGTGGCGCGCGAAAAACGCCGCGCCTACCGTGATCAGGAATACTGGGGCAGGCCGGTTCCCGGTTTTGGTGATCCGCAAGCTCGCTTGCTGATTATCGGCCTCGCGCCCGGCGCGCACGGGTCAAACCGTACCGGCCGTATGTTCACCGGTGACGCTTCGGGGGATTTCCTTTATCCTGCCCTGCACCGTGCCGGATTTGCCAGCATTCCAAAAGCAATACAACGTGATGATGGTCTTGAACTGAAAAACCTTTTTATCTCCGCGATATGCCGCTGCGCTCCTCCGGGAAATAAACCCGCGCGTGAAGAGATTGCGAATTGCCTGCCTTACCTGCGGGAGGAGATCAACTTATTGCCCAACTTGAAAGGAATTGTCGCCCTGGGTTCGATCGCTTTCAGTGAAACCCTCAGCCTGCTAGATCAAAAACAGCCTGATCGAGTTTTCGGGCACGGAGTATTCTACGAATTAGGCGGGGGATTGCCGTGGCTGCTGGCGTCTTACCATCCCAGCCGACAGAACACCCAGACCGGCCGGTTGACAACAGTCATGTTCGACAGTATCTGGCAAATGGCACGCGCAAAACTGGATGGAGCTTAATCAGGATGAAGCATAATAAGAAATCATCCCGATGGAAACAGGTCAATCCCATCCGAGCCTTGATCGGGTATGCCATCGGTATGTTGATGGTGTTGGCCGGTATTTACATTGCCACACTCACACCGGTCGGGCCGTTACCGGAAGCCCTTCCTTTTCTGGAAAGCAACGACCGGGTACAGGTGACACAGGGCCGCTATATATTCTTCATTCCAACCAGAGAGTCAGCCCACACCGGGTTCATCCTTTACCCCGGCGGACGGGTTGATTACCGGTCGTATGCCCCTCTGGCAGCCCGGTTGGCAGAGAAAAAGGCTGGCCGGTGGCTGTGGTCTCCATGCCGTTGAACCTGGCTGTTTTGGGACCCGACCGGGCGGCTGAAGTAATACAGGATCATTCAGAGATAGACCGCTGGGTTATCGGCGGACACTCGCTGGGGGGCACCATGGCAGCGCAATACGCAGTCAAACAAGCAGACAATATCTCCGGCGTGGTCTTCCTGGCTTCTTATCCATCAGACAAAGCACTCATCAATTCCAACCTGGCCATTCTATCCATCTACGGCAGCGAAGATGGACTGATCACCCTGCCGGATTGGCAAAAGTATCACGACCGGTTCCCGATGGATACACATTGGGCATTCATTAATGGCGGGAATCACGCCGGTTTTGGTTGGTACGGTGAACAAGAGGGGGACAATCCGGCTCTCATCAGCCTGGACAGGCAGACAGAACAGATTTCAGAGGCAATTGACCGGTTTTTATTATCGATAGAAACTATATAATAGAAAGAGTGACCATGAGCCATTCAGCAAAACAGGGAACAGCAAGAATAGCTATCGGAGAACCGGCACCGGATTTTGAATTGCAGGATGCTGCCGGGAATACGATCCGGCTGTCTGATTACCGTCGAGAAAAACATGTTGTTCTGGCTTTGAACCGTGGCTTTGTCTGACCATTCTGCCGCCGGCACATGGCGCAGTTGCGCCAGGACTATCAGCAATATATTGAACGTGATGCGGTTATCCTGATCCTTGGACCAGATGGACAGGCCGCCTTTAAACGGGTATGGGATATCGAAAAAATGCCCATGCCGGGGCTGTCGGACCCCGGGTCAAAGGTCGCCGATCGTTACATGCAGGAAGTCAACCTGCTGAAACTTGGACGTATGCCCGCCCTGCTGATCATAGACCGCCATGGGAACATCCGTTTCATCCACTACGGAAAATCCATGGCGGATATTCCGGGTAATGAGACTATCCTCCGTAATCTGGATGAAATAAACGCAATACCGGTCGAGGGAAAATGATCACATTTCCAACAGTTAATGGGTCAAATCTTTTGCGGGAAAAAAAGAGCTTGCCGGCTGATTTCAAAGGTCAGATGAATCTGTTGTTCATTGCGTTCAAACAATGGCAGCAATCTGAGGTTAACTCATGGGTCCCGTGGATAAATGAAATGGAAAACAAATATCCCGGCCTCATGTATTATGAATTACCGGTGATTGAAGATCGAAGCTCCCTCTCGAAGTGGTTCATCAATGAGGGTATGCGGGCAGGGATTCCCAACCCTGTTACCCGTGAGCGGACGATAACCCTCTACCTGATTAAAGACGATTTCCGGAATTCACTTGATCTTCGCGATGAGGAACACATACATATTGTCTTACTTGGCCGTAATGATGATGTTATGCACCGGGAACGGGGCGTTTTCATCCCCGAGACTGCCGATTGTCTGGAAAAAATGATCGCTTCGCTATAAGATAAAAAAAGAGACTGTTCATATTGAGTAATAAGACAGTCTCTTTTCAAGAACTTTGGAATACTAACCGCGGCGGATGGCACTCCAGCCGGCATATTTGGCTGTATCGCCCAGTTCGGCTTCGATGCGAAGCAACTGGTTGTACTTGGCCACACGGTCAGAGCGGGCAGGTGCGCCGGTCTTGATCTGGCCCATGTTCAGGGCAACGGCCAGGTCGGCGATGGTGCTGTCTTCGGTCTCACCGGAACGGTGGGAAGTGACAGCGCGCCAGCCAGCACGATGGCAGGTTTCGACTGCTTCAATGGTTTCAGTCAGTGTGCCGATCTGGTTCAGTTTGACCAGCAGGGCATTGGCAGCATTCTCTTTAATACCGCGACGAACACGTTCCGGATTGGTTACCAGCAGGTCATCACCCACGATCTGGATCTTGTCGCCGATTTCTTTGACCATCAATTTCCAGGATTCCCAGTCATCCTGGGCAAGGCCGTCTTCGATGGAGACGATCGGGTACTGGTTCACCCAATTCTTCCAGAAGTCAACCATCTGCTCGCCGGTAAGTTTCTTACCCTCTTTGCGCAGATTGTACATCTTGGTGTCTTCTTCGTACAGCTCTGAAGCTGCAGGGTCAAGCGCAATGGCAACCTGTTCACCGGCTTTGTAACCGGCTTTTTCAATGGCTTCCAGAATGACTTCCACGGCTTCAGCGTTGGCTTTTAATGCCGGGGCGTAACCGCCCTCATCACCAACGAGGGTGGCATAACCGCGGGCTTTTAGAACGGATTTCAATGAATGGTAGATCTCTGCACCCCAACGCAGACCTTCTGCGAAAGAGGACGCGCCGAATGGCATGACCATGAATTCCTGGGCGTCGGTGGACTGCCAGGCAGTGTGGGCACCACCGTTCAGGATGTTCATCATGGGAACAGGCAGAACGTGGGCGTAAACACCGCCAATGTATCGATAGAGGGGAAGCCCCAGGGATGAGGCTGCCGCTTTGGCAACCGCGAGGCTGGTACCAAGCATGGCATTGGCGCCAAGTTTGGATTTATTGGGTGTTCCGTCCACCTCGATCAGAGCCGTGTCAATGGCTTTCTGCTCCGCTGCGTCCCAGCCGACAAGTTCTTCCGCGATAATTGTGTTAACATTCTCAACCGCTTTCAGAACGCCTTTGCCCAGGTAGCGGCTTTTGTCACCATCGCGCATTTCCAGCGCTTCATGCACGCCAGTGGATGCTCCAGAGGGAACGGCGGCCCGCCCCCAGGTTCCATCAACCAGAATTACTTCGACTTCCACGGTGGGATTGCCACGAGAATCCAGAATTTCCTGTGCCTGTACAGCTTCAATAACAGTGTCCATTTTGTCCCTCAGAATGAAAAAAGATGATTGGCTTGTTGCGCCAGTTGATATTCAATTTAATAAATAAGTATACCCGAATTCATTTATTTCCCCAGGTAATAGTAAAGACCCGACCCCCAGACATCCTTGATAAATTCAACCCGGTTCTTAAAGAGACCCATATAGGGATCCGAATCAGTGATCATGTATTTATTCCCATGCAGATAGTGCATGCCAACCTCGTTCATGTACAGATACGCATCGCCTTTTTTTAATAGTTCAAAGTAATAGGCTGAATTCATCAGTCCATCCAGGTTGATTATCGTCCGGTCTTTGATGAAATATGCCACTACTCCGCCACCGGTAGATCCTATGATTGAACCGGGAGGAGTCGCATTCTCCACTGCCTCCACTCCAGCCAGGTATAGACGCTCGCGCCCGGGTTTGACGTAATATGGCACAAAGTTGACCAGGTCCACCACATAGTTATAGAGCAGGAGAAGGGAAAAGAACACAACGACTGTCTGCTGGATGTTGTGATTCAGGTTCAACCGGTTCAAACCGGTCAGGAAACCATCAAAGAGAACTCCTCCCACAACAACAAGCAGTACCATTTCCTGCACCCAATACCAGGCACGCGTATTTACATAGCTGGTTCCCATATATGAATCGATCTGGCACAGGCAGCCCACAAGAAGAGCTGGAACAACCATACCTATCAAACCGCTTCTTATCTTCCTATGAGACACCAGGTATATGAATAACACCACCAAACCGACCAGAACCCAGTTGAAATTCAACTGTGTCCAGTAAGGGTCATCAAAGATCGTCTTGCCGGCTGCTTCTGCCGCATCTTCAATCCGGGTATTGATGATCGATGTCAACGGATGCCATGGCCCTCTTTCATTTTCAGGGAAACCCATCAGCCCTTCCCATACTTCGTTGGGGCGGCCATAGACGGTGTTAGGCAATGATCCCCACCACTGCTTGATCTGTCCGCTGACGGGGGCTGGTGTTCCAAAATAGAAGAAATTGAAAACAAAATACAAACCCATCAGAATACCAACGGGCAGTCCATACCCCAGTCCTTCCGGCAGCCATTTACCCCAGTTCCCCAGAGACAACGGTCTTTCATCACCATACTTATGTCGGTTCATCCACCAGTCGATGCCGTGGACCACAAACAAACCAATGAGAGAGACTACGAGGTCAGCCGCGGGAACCAGCCGGGCATATCCTGGAATCAGGTCCAGAGAGGTGGCCAGTGTAAGGGCACCATAAGCTATAACAGTAGAAACAAACACCCCGGCTGCCACTTTTACGAGTAAAAAGAGCAAACATTTACCTGACCGGTCGCGGTAAACACCCAGAAGCTCAAAAATCACCGGTTTCAAAACAAGGGAAACAGCCAGAAGAATGTAAACTGACGCGGAATACTGGTAATACTCGGCTCCCGGTTTCAATCGCCAGAAGGCGGCAATGATAGGTGTAAGGTAAAACAAAGCCAGGTCAGCTATCAGTAAACCTCTCAATCCTGATCGCTTGAAAACCAGCCAGATGCCAGCCATACCCACCAGGAAAATATTATCCAACCGGCTAAGGATGGTCAGCGCGGCAATAAGTCCTAAGGGAAGTACCTGCCGAATCCTTTCCTTCCAATCACCGGTATCCATAGGTTGGAACATGGATACTTGACTTAACAGAAACACGATAAAAAAAGCGCTGATGGTACTTTCCATCCCCAGACGCGAGGTAACCCCTTGAATGGATGGGGTCAGCAACCAGAGCAGAGAAGTGACAATTCCCGCCGGCTCGCTGATGACCTTCCGGGCCATCCGATAGAGGAGGATACCAGTCCCAGCATTGAATAAACCGGCTACGAGAACAAGTACCCGAAGCGGGAGCATCAGATCAAAACGGGCCAAAGAGAAAACCGGAATACAAACCAGCATCCACAGCGGATGATATCCGCTGGAACGGCCTATCCGGTCGAATGTAATACCGTGTCCTTCCGATATGTTTTGTGCTGTCTTGAAATAATAGAACGCGTCATCCGTGCTGTACCAATTCATCAGGTTGTTGGACGGGGCAAATGCCACATACAGGGAAGCCATCAGCACAAGAATGACGATAACCAGCTCAAAACGATGATTTTGCAGATAGGTTTTCAATTATGGTCCACGAGATGGGATAGCGCTAATTTTACCAGTACCTTTTGGGAGTTGTTGTTGCAACCACAATGCTATAATTTTTTTTAGACCCTTATTCGTGGAGAAAGAAATGCATAAACCTTTACCGTTTTTACAAAATGGTGTCACCCAGGTATGTATTCTTGTCCCCAAACTTGAACCGGCTGTTGAAGCGTATTATCACAAATTTGGCATTGGCCCCTGGCATTTCTATACTTATAAACAGCCCTTCGTGAAGAAGATGAGCTACAGGGGCAAGCCGGCGAATTATGCCTCTCGCATTGCACTCTCATACTTCGGACCAACCCGAATCGAATTGATTGAGCCGTTGGAGGGTGAATCGCTGTACACCGAATTCATTCGCGAACATGGATATGGCGTCCATCACTTCGGTCTACTGGTTGACAGTATGGAAGAATCATTGAAAGAAGCAAAAGATGCCGGTTTTGACATGACCATGGATGGCTCCGGGTTCGGACTGGACGGAGACGGTCATTATGCTTACCTGGACACGGAAAAAATGTTTGGAGTGGCGTTGGAATTGATCGAACGCCCCAAAGGCAGGGTTAAGCCAGAAAAGATATATCCCCCGGAAGAATAACCTGGCGTAAATCTCCGCGGTTGGATAGGCGTGAACACAATTTTTAGCTCTGCGGATTACCTGGAGTAACTATCCAGTACGGTGTTTAATAGTTGCGGGAAATCAGTGATAATCCCCGTTGCTCCGGCTTTGATTAGTTTCCGCATAGACGTCTCTTTATTTACCGTCCACACAAAGACATCCAATCCCTGTTCACGAATACTCCGCACCAGCTGTGGATTGGCCAGTCGGATCCCGGGGTTATAGGATTGTGCTCCGGTTTGACGCATCCGCGCCAATGGATTCAGGTCCAACCATTCCACCAAAGCACCCGTCCTAATTTCCGGCGCATGATCCTTTACCTGTGAAATATATCCATGGTTAAATGAAGAGATCCAAACCTTCTGTTCCATCTGCATGTCTTTGATCTGGTTGATCACTTTTTCGACAACAGAGTCATTGCCCGGGGTTCCACGCAGGTCCTTGATCTCTACATTGATCCCCCAGTTATTCTCACGCGTAAACTGCAGGGCTTCTTGTAAAGTCAGTATGGGTTCACCCACAAACTTTTGAACGTCCTCCGGCAGCAATTTGCCGGTTTTGATCATTTTGAATGGATCGGTCGTCAAATACCATGACCCAAAATCCAGCCGTTTCAGCTCTTCGAATAAGAAGGATGCAACTTTCCAGGGTTTTCGATTGGGAAAAACTGACATGGCATTGGAGGTACGCCTGAGGTTGTCATCATGTATGATCACAGGCACACCATCTGATGTCAGTGCAACGTCACATTCCCAGAGATCAGCACCAAATTCAAGCGCTTTTTTTGCAGCAGCAAGTGTGTTTTCTGGAGCCACGGAACGGGCGCCACGATGGGCAATATTCAGGATTTTTGATCGAGTGGACATTGAACCCCATTTTAATTTATTTTTTAATATTGTAACAAATTCATTAGAAATAGGAACCTTCTATTTAGAAAGCTTATCCGAAAAAAAGCAGGAATTCTCAAATTGATATAAAACTAATAAAAATCTGACACATTTCCAATGATTTGCGATTAACCTTTCTCTGATGAACCTATACGAAGGGAGAATCCCTCATGAATCTCGATAAATTTACACAAAAAGCACAGGAAGCCATATTACAGTCTCAGAAACTGGCAGGTGACCTGAATCATCAGACCATTGAACCTGCCCATTTGCTTTTATCCCTACTGATCCAACCCGACGGGGTTGTCCCAGCTCTGGTCACTAAAATATCCGGAAGCATTTCGGGTCTGGTTGCCGAGCTGCAAAAGGACCTCTATGCCCGTCCCAGGGTTTCCGGCCCAGGAGCGGGTGATATTTCACTGGCTCGGGTTACAGCTGATATTCTCAGCGCGGCGGAGAAGTTTGCCCGTGGTATGCAGGATGATTACACATCAACAGAACATATCCTACTTGCCATGACCGAAAGCCCCGAATCAAAGCGGCTCGATACATTTGGCATCACCAAGGATGCCATACTAAAAGCACTGGTATCGGTTCGTGGATCGCAGCGGGTCTCTTCGCAGAACCCGGAAGGCACGTATCAATCTCTGGAAAAATATGGACGAGATCTGACAGCCATAGCCAGGCAGGGAAAATTGGATCCTGTGATCGGGCGCGATGAAGAGATCCGGCGCCTAGTGCAAATCCTGTCCCGCCGCACCAAGAATAACCCGGCCCTTATCGGTGAACCCGGTGTGGGAAAGACCGCCGTTGTTGAAGGTCTTGCTCAGCGCATGGTAAACGGAGATGTTCCGGAAGGATTGAAAAATAAACGCCTTGTGCAGCTGGATATGGGCTCATTGATCGCCGGCGCCAAGTACCGCGGCGAATTTGAAGAACGACTGAAAGCTGTTTTAAAAGATATTACGGAATCATCCGGAGAGATCATTCTCTTCATTGATGAGATGCACACCGTCGTGGGCGCAGGTGCGGCAGAAGGCGCCATGGATGCCGGTAATATGCTCAAACCCATGCTCGCTCGCGGCGAGTTACACCTTATCGGTGCAACAACCCTCGATGAGTACCGGAAAAATGTGGAGAAAGATCCGGCATTGGAACGCCGTTTCCAACCGGTTCTGGTGGAAGAGCCCGATGTGCAAGATACCATCAGCATACTTCGCGGATTAAAACAGCGTTATGAAGTTCATCATGGGGTAAGGATCACCGACGCGGCAGTTATCGCAGCGGCCACACTTTCGAACCGATACATCACCGATCGGCACCTGCCTGACAAAGCTATTGATCTGATTGATGAAGCAGCTGCCCGCCTTCGTACCGAGATCGACTCGAAACCCCAACAATTGGATGAAGTCGACAGGCAAATCATGCAGATGGAAATTGAACGCCAGGCTTTGCAAAAGGAAAAAGACAAAGGGTCAAAAGACCGTCTGAACAAGATAGAGTCCGATCTGGCCAATGTAAAAGAACAATCATCCCAGCTGACCACGCGCTGGCAGAATGAGAAGGAGGCCATTGCCGCCCTACGCGAGATCAAAGAACAAACTGAACAGGCCCTGGTGGAAGTGGAAAAAGCAGAACGCCGGGCTGACCTTGAAACCGCGGCCCGCCTGCGTTATGGAACCCTGCGAGATCTAGAAGCACGCCAGATGGAAGCCGAGCAAAAATTGAAGCAGGTACAGGAGCAAGGTGCTCTCCTCAAAGAAGAAGTGGATGCAGAGGAGATCGCTGAGATCATATCGTCCTGGACGCACATCCCTGTTTCTCGCCTGCTTGAAGGTGAAATGCAGAAATTACTACACATGGAAGACCGGTTACGTCAACGCGTTATTGGCCAGGAAGACGCCTTGAGGGTGGTCTCCAATGCCGTGCGCCGCGCGCGAGCCGGTCTGCAAGACCCCAACCGCCCCATTGGTTCATTCATTTTCCTCGGACCCACCGGTGTGGGAAAAACAGAACTGGCCAGGGCGCTGGCATTGTTCCTCTTCGACGATGAACATGCCATGGTACGCATCGACATGAGCGAATATCAGGAAAAACATACCGTTTCACGTCTGATCGGCGCGCCTCCGGGTTATGTTGGCTACGAAGAAGGCGGACAATTGACGGAAGCCATCCGCCGTCGGCCGTACAGTGTCATCCTGTTTGATGAGATCGAGAAGGCACACAGCGAAGTATTTAATGTATTACTTCAGTTGCTGGATGACGGTCGTCTGACCGATGGACAGGGCCGTACCGTTGATTTCCGCAATACCGTAATCATCATGACAAGCAATCTGGGCAGCGAACTCTGGCATGACCGTACTAAAACCGTGAGGCGGGATGAAATTACCCGTGCCATGCAAGTACACTTCCGTCCCGAATTCCTAAACAGGATTGACGAGATTGTGGTGTTCCACTCTCTCAACCGCGAAGACATAACAAGCATTGTTGGCATTCAGTTAAAACGGGTAGCCGCATTGGTGGCCGAAAAAGGCTTTTCATTGGAAGTCGCCCCGGCCGCGCGCGACTGGCTGGGAGAAGTTGGTTATGACCCTGACTTTGGCGCCCGTCCACTTAAGAGAGCTATTCAAAGAGAATTGCAAGATCCGTTGGCGATAAAAATACTGGCAGGAGAATTTAAACCTGGTGAGACCATACTGGTTGATAGATCAGGTGATATCCTTAGCTTCATGCCCATTGTTAAACCGGCGAATGATTGATGAAATGTAACCAAAACAAGGATCGGACATCTTATGAATAACGAACCAACAACCGAAAAAGAGCTGCTGGCCCAATTTCAATCGACCGATCCTTCTCTGGCGTTAACAGAACTTTTTGAAACCTATGCTGATCCGATCTACCGGTTGGCGATCCAGCTGGTTGGAGATCCGGCAGTGGCGGAGGATGTAGTTCAGGAAACGTTCATATCAGCCATCACGCACCGCAATTCATTTGAAGGCCGATCGAAGATCAGTTCATGGTTGTACCGTATTGCTTACAATGCCGCCCTGGGAAGATTTCGAGCTCGCCATGAGGAGCCACTACCCGAAGATGAACCGGATGACGAAATATCAATCCCAATGCCCCGTTCACTCGTCGAATGGACAATGACTCCCGAACAGATGCAGGCAGACAGTGAAGCAGCAGAGTACCTGCAAAAGGCCGTTCAATCCCTTCCCATCAAATACCGCGTGGTCTTCTTCCTGCGGGATATGGAAGATCAATCCACGGAACAGACAGCGGAAGTTCTAGGGCTGACAGTAGCCGCGGTGAAAGTCCGCCTTCATCGGGCCAGGTTTGCCCTGCGGGAAATGCTGTCGGGATACTTCTCAGAAAGGCTCGCCAGCTCGCGGTAAAGGAGATTCAAGAAAATGGAATGTAAAGATATAGTCCAATGCCTGTCAAAATACATTGACGGAGAATTGCCAATAGAACTACTTGAACAGGCAGAAAAACACATGGCTGAATGCCCAAAATGCACCGCAGCCATGCACACCCTGCGGGAGACGATTCAAGCCTATAAATTGACCGGGAAAGCCCACATAGCGCCGGAACACCGAGCCTCCATGTTAGCCGCCATCAAGGAAGCAGCCCGTACCCACTCAGAGTAGATAGATATTTACGTAAGTAGTTCATTTTGTAACTTTATCGGGTATTTTATATCTAATTTATATAATTAGATTGCAATGGAGGAGAAAATGAAAGTAAACGAATCAACACTTGACCGTGGAATCCGGATTGTGGTCGGTCTATTCCTGCTGGTTTTAGGATTTGGCGGCTTCGTAACAGGTACAGCTGGTACAGTACTAAAAGTACTTGGCTTTGTTCCCCTGTTGACCGGGCTTATCGGGTTCTGCCCGTTGTATTCGCTATTCAAACTGAACACCAATCGAAAATAAAGATCCATAAAGAGGAGGTACTTATCGAATGCCTCCTCATTAGTAGAAATCCATAGAGGTATTAATGAATAAACAGGAGCTATTATCCCGGTCACGCAAATCCACCCGACCGGTGATCGTTGAATTCTGGGCACCTTGGTGCACCCCCTGCAAAATGATGGCCCCCGCGTTGGAAAAAGCCGCGAGTGAACATTCCAACTCGGTTGAACTAATCCGCATCAACGCGGACGAAGATCAACAAACCACAAAAGACTTCAATATTTTGGGGATACCCACCATTCTTGTACTTTCTGGCGGAGAGGAAAAATCGCGCCATACAGGAATGTTGAACGCATCCCAGCTTGGAATACTCTTT
>JAAYYW010000160.1 GCA_012515195.1 Leptolinea sp. | reverse complement strand
TGGTTCTCAAGTCAACCTTCAATGTAGAAGTTTTGGACAACAGATTCCTGTTCTTCAACCCTTCCACTGCGACAAACAACATCAATGTCTCCATACCCACCACTGCGGTATCGATCAGAGAAGATTACCGTAATTTTATCTGGCTTAATGAAAACACAGCTACCTACTCCAAAACATTGGGTCCACACAGCTTTGAAATATTGGGTGGATTGTCAAATCAAAAGTACAGACATGACAGGACTAGAGTTCAATCTGATACCTACGCTGATGATAGAATCAATGCCGTCCAAGGGGGGATCAACATCAACAAAGGGGGAACCAACAGTGGGGTAGAAGAGTGGACACTCACATCCCTGCTTTCAAGACTGACTTATGATTTCAATCAAAAATACTTGCTTACGGCTTCAATCCGGGGTGATGGATCATCCCGGTTTGGGGCAGAAAATCGTTGGGGAATCTTTCCTTCCGTATCAGCAGGATGGGTTATCTCGGACGAAAACTTCTTTACCAATATAAATAGTTTATCGTTTGCCAAAATCAGAGCGAGCTACGGGGTGACGGGGAACAACAACATCGGAAATTACACATCCTATGCTCTCATCAATAATACCGTAAATACCGTTTTCAATGACAACGTAAGAGCTGGCGCCGCCGTAAGTTCTTTATCAAACCCAAATCTGGGTTGGGAAACGACCAAACAATTTGACATAGGTCTGGATCTAGGAATTTTAAAAGACAGAATCCAATTTGTGTACGATTATTACAACAAAACGACGACCAACCTATTGTATAGCGTTCAGGTCGCGCAGGAATCAGGGTTTGGTAATTTCAATGACAATATTGGAGAAATCAATTTCTGGGGACACGAATTTTCTGTAAATTCCTTCAACTTTTCAGGGGATTTTTCCTGGACAACAAACGCCAATATTTCATTTAACAGAAACAAGGTCATAGAACTGGCGGATGGTATAGACCGGGTGTACGGACGATTTCATATTACCCAGGTCGGACAGCCATTCGGACAGTTTTATGGTTTAAATTTCGATGGCTTTTATATGAATCAGGCCGACCTGGAAAGCTCGCCTCAGGTTCCCGGTCGCTCCACCGTGGGAAGTATAAAAATGATAGATACCAATGGGGACGGGATCATAACCTATGGGGGGGATGAAGACGACAGAACCATCATTGGCAATCCATTCCCCAAATTTACTTACGGCCTGGTCAATGATTTTCGCTTTAAAAATTGGGATGCCAGTATTTCAATTGATGGATCACAGGGGAACAAACTATTTGCAAGACACCTGTACAGTACAGCCAATTTGGACGGGGTATTCAACCTGGTAGAAAAAGTCAAATACAGATTCCGCAGTCCCGATAATCCGGGCGATGGATTGTTTGGTACTACCGTGGGCGGTGGAAACGTGACAGGGATCGAAAGAGACTGGGTCAGCAGCAATTGGATATTTGATGCTTCTTATTTGTCCATTCGCAATATTACCCTGGGATATACTATAGACAATATCCAAAATATCATGAAATCCGCCAGAATATACCTTTCCGTTCAAAATGCAATAATGTTCACAGACTACTGGGCAGGGCAAAATCCAGATGTCAGTAGCGATGGCGGACTGACCGGAGACGGAGGAAACCTAAGCCCCGGAGTAGATCTTATCGGTTATCCCATTCCCCGGACTATATCCTTTGGCGTGAACCTAAACTTTTAATCCATCTTAACAAAAATAACATGAAATATTTACGTACAACAATTATCTGCCTGACAACTATCTTCCTGTATGCCGGATGTGAAGATTTTTTGGAAATTTATCCAGAAACTTCTCTGAGCTCAGAAACATTTTTCAAAACCGAAAAGGATTTTGAACAAGCCGTAAACGCGGCCTACGCCCCACTCAGGACAATCGCCAATGACAGGACATGGCTATTATCCGAATTGCGCTCGGACAACGTATATTTTGGCAGAAATCCAAACTTTGGTGCTAGAGAACAGGATCAGGATTTAGCTGATTTTGCCCTCCCGGTGTCGGATGGGGTAACAGCCAACAATCACATACTCAACCAATATCGAAATGATTATCA
>JAAYYW010000159.1 GCA_012515195.1 Leptolinea sp. | reverse complement strand
TTGAGGTGGTTGCCAGAGTGAAAGCGCAGCTGAGAAGGTTTTATCAATTGAACAGGGAACCTGACAAGGAAGCACAGGAAGATAAGCTTTGCATTGGACCTTTTACTCTGGACAGGAGAACCTGTATCTTTTACAGGGATGGGGTAGAGATTCCGCTGACATCCACTGAATATAAAATTCTGATGATGTTGATGGAACAACCGGGCAGGGTGTTCACCAAGGTTCAGATCTATGAAAATGTCCGTGGAGATTATTTTGACGGGGATGACAACGCCATCATGGTGCATATCAGCAAGATTCGTGAAAAAATAGAGGATGAACCCGGGAACCCCAAATATCTGAAAACCATCCGCGGCATTGGTTACCGGTTTGACAAGAGGATTTCACCATGAAAAAGAAAAGAATCTACAACACGCTGATAAAGAATTATATCATTTTTATCTCTTCTATGTTGCTGATTTGCATTGTTTCTTTCATTCTGCTTTCGGTTTTGATGTCTAAAAGCGTTACGGAGCAAAAGCTTCCCGCAATTACCGCAGATGCCATAGTCAAGGGAAATTACAAAGATATCGACATTTCTGATATCAGATTACTAGACGGTTGGGTTGAGATTCTGGATGAAAACAACAGGGTCATTCATACCATTGGAAATAAGAAGACAGCGGCAATGGTATATCAGACGGCCGATTTGATAAACCTGTTCAGTTACCCGGACAATCATGAATATGTATATACTGGGGCTGCATTTACAGAACCGAACAGCCAAAAGGAGTACATTTGTCTCGTCGCACTGCCGCAGAGCAAGATTGATATTACAATGAACATTGTTAACGCTCCGTTTGAGCTTACAAAGATATATTTTGGAAATATGTTGAAGGCTGCAATCTTCTTTCTAATTCTGTTTGTTCTGAATATCTTTCTTTACAGCAAATGGACTGCCCGGCGGATCAGCGCTCCATTAACCAGGATAACCTCATCAATTCAGCGAATGAGTGATGGAGATTTATCAACACGGATGGATTTCAAGGCAGAGAATGAGTTTCTGCAGATCAGAGATGCCTTCAATCAAATGGCGGATAATCTTCAAAAAGCCCAACAAGATAACAGAAGGCTGGAAGAGGAACGAAACCGGATGTTTATGGATATCTCTCATGACCTGAAAACCCCCATTACAACCATACAGGGTTATGCGTTGGCGCTGAAGGAAGGAATGGTGGAACAGGAGGAAAAGAAACAACGGTACCTGCAGACTATTTTCGATAAATCCGTTAGGGTTACAAACCTTATCAATAACGTGTTCGACCTGGCCAAGCTTGAAAACACAACCCCGCAGTTCCAGATTCAAAACCATGATTTGGCGGAGTTCCTGCGCAAAATGGCCGCCGAGTTTTATGAGCAAATTGAGCAAAAGGGAATGGTGCTTGACTTTAATACCACGGTAAACAAGCTGGATGTGCCATTTGACATGAAGGAAATGGAGCGGGTGATCGCCAACCTGTTAAGCAATTCTATACTTTACAATCAGTCCGGTACGACAATAAAAATGTCACTATTTGAACAAGATGATACAGCCATCATTGAAATAGCAGACAATGGAACGGGTATTCCGGATGAATTAAAAGATATCATTTTCTCACCTTTTGTGCGGGGCGATGCCTCACGAAGCAGTGAAGGCGGTACAGGCCTGGGCCTGGCAATTGCGAAGAAAATCGTTGAGGGGCATGGGGGAAGGCTTGAATTAGTTAATGATAAAGATGAATATAAGACGGTGTTCAGGATTTTTTTAGTAAGGGGCGAGTAACGAAATAAAATGCTGCCCACAGATTCTTAAATCAATATTGATTGTCTTAATAATAGTGAAAAGGTATACGAACCTTTTCCATAATGTGTAATATCCCCATAAATCCCATCAAATCTAC
This sequence comes from Leptolinea sp., assembly GCA_012515195.1. Lineage (GTDB taxonomy): Bacteria > Chloroflexota > Anaerolineae > Anaerolineales > Anaerolineaceae > Leptolinea. Next base: position 1,013 of record JAAYYW010000159.1, on the reverse strand, counting down.
AAGAACAACGAACTTTTGTCCCTTTCCCCAAAAGAGAACAGTCCCCACGTTTCCGAAGGGACTGCTCTTTACGTTTCATTGACACAAATGAACCTTTTCATCCAGGTCTAAGTCCGGTAAAGGCTTCCGTGAACATGAGAACCATCCCATGCTTCAATATCACTTCTTTAATCCGAAAGAACCGATTCCAAGGTTTCCCGCCACTGCTTTTTCTACGGTTTTCTCCACAGCATGCGTCACGTTGGAAACCTTCGAGACGTGGGTTGTAGTATAAGAGGTGCCCACATTGCCCAGGCCTGCGTTAACACCATACGAACGTTTGCTGATATAGCCATGATCGGTCACGCTTGTACCTTTAAATGTCCAGTAATAACATTCGGAAACGCCACCGCTGACACCTGGCACCAGATTGCCCGTACTGGCCCCGGAGCCTGCTGTAAGCGTTGTTGTTCCCTTTTGCATGTTGTGGCTGATGCCTGCCCGGATAAGCAGGGCAAATTCAGCAGAAAACTCGCTGTCGGAAATTTCAATGGAAACCACATCCTTGATGCCGATGGAAACAAACTTTTCCGGCCCCTTCTCTTCATCCTTGGGCATGTCCAGCTTTTCAGGCGGTGCATCCTCCTTGGGTGGCTGCGCATCTCCTCCGACTGCAAATCCGCCATAAGCAATCGGTACATTGATGCTTTCAATCAGGGCCATGGAGCCGAAGGTTGCCAATGGGCCCGTTGTTTTGAATTTACGTTCCAGGCTGAGTGCTTTAAACTGATTTTCATCGCCAACATACTTCACGATATCGCCGGTAAGCTGCCAATATTCTTCCAACTCCGGTTTTATGTTGTTATACGCGGGGATGACCGCCCGGTAAAAGGCGTCCAGATGCTGATTCAGGTTTATCTGGTTGGCATGGATGGTATCGTTGGCTAAAGCGAATGAGTTCCCCCAGTTGTTTGCCATAGCCGAAAGCCAGGCCTCTTCGTTATCTCCTCTGTTCTTTATTTCCCGGTCGGAAC
>JAAYYW010000158.1 GCA_012515195.1 Leptolinea sp. | reverse complement strand
TTCTATCGTTTCTGCAGAAATTGGCGTCCGAAAATCCACGTAATGGAGAGGTCATGGGTATGCTGGCGAAGGTCTACGCAGAGCTTGGGGACCTAAAAAATGCCGAAAGTACCGCGCTTGAGAGTTTGAAGGTTCTTCCAAATCAGCCTGATTTAAATGTTTTTGTTGGGAAAATTCTAAGAAAATCTGGACAACTTGATAAAGCGGCTCATCATTTCAGCCAGGCTGTTGATCAATCGCGAATGAACCTTGAGGCTGTGCTTGAGCTTGCACATACACATCAGGATCAGCGTGAGTACTCAAAAGCTCTCGAAGCATTTCAACTGGCAATTCAGATTGCACCCCGCGATGTAAACGCTTATGTTGGGGCGGCTTCGATCTATCGCGAAAGTAAAGATTACAACACTGCCGAAGAGATGCTTCGGCGTGCCGCGGAGATCGATCCATCAAATTTGACTATTCGCCGTCAATTAGGCGCAGTTGTAGCCTTGAACCTTGTACATTCCTCGCAGGAGGTTAAGACCCTCGTATGAACCTCAAACCAGAATCCTTTTCTGCACAGAAAGTTTTATCACGCGACCAATTCTGCCAGTTGCTCGATATTGCGATTAAAGTCCCCCAGCCGCGGTTTGTGCGTCAGGCTGCTGCGGCTTGGCTTGGAATTTATCCCGGTGATCTCCAAATCCAGGGATACATGGCATCCGCGCAGGTATTTGAGGGGAAGAAGGATCAGGCAGCTGAGATTATCCAGAAAGTCCTAAAAATCGACCCTGAATACCGCGAGGGTTACGAAGTTCTTCTTCGGTGTCTACCGGAAGATTCACCGATAAGAAATGCACAGCTGACCAATATTTATATTCTGGGTGGAAAAATCACCAATGCAGCAGAACAACCAGACTGGGTGCAAAATCTTCGAGCTGCGCGACTGTCCTTTCTTAATCAGCAGGTAAGTACAGCGGAAAAGTATATTCAAAAAGCATTAGCCCCGGCTAAAGATAATGTTCTATGTGCAATTTTGCATTTGCAAATAACACGCGCGACTTCAGATAATCAGGTCGTTCAAAATCTTGCCAGCCTGTATTCTCAACGTTGGCCTGATTGTGTTCTATTCTCCCTTTATCTGGCCGAAGCCCAAATGGAGATGGGCAGTGAAGTATTGGCTGTCAATCTTTTACACGAATGTGCCGCAAAGGACGCTGGTGGTATGGTTCCCGCGCGTATATGGGGAAAAGAGTCACCCTATAAATCGTTGTGGTCTGACATCACTACCTTTGAATTTAATCTGCCAGTTCCATCAACCGTTGCTGCTGCAATGGGGTGGAATCAATTGGGATCTGGTTCTACAACACAGGCTCCCGCTCAACAAACTGCCAGTATCAGGAGACCCGCAAGACCAATTCCTCCCGCCTCTAAAGTAGAGACCATCCCCGAAACCAAACCAGAGCCGGCAAAACCAACACCAAGAAGAATTGACCGGGTACCCCAAAATGAACCCACTCGTTCCAATCCAGTAGAATCGCTGGCATCAAGATTTAAATTCCAGTTTAAACCTGTGAATATCGCTGTTGATATGGAACCATTACGAATTGCCGCTGCTAAAGCAGTGGAGTCCTTCTCAACTCTATCTGAACTTGTAAAGGAATCGAGACCACCCGAACAGATTCCAAATATCCCAATAGCCAAAGTAAAAGAAGAACTGGCACGAGTTGCAATAAACCTAGATAAACCATCAATTGCAAATGCAGACCATCGGTTTCCTGTATTGATCATGCTTTCATTGAGAGCAGGACTTGAAAAACAATATGGCCGTCAGACTCTTGCTGTCATTGATTCTGAATTAAAAAACCTTAGTATCTCAATAGGCCGACTGCCTGACTGGAGCTCTCGTGTAATTTACGTGGATGATGCTGACAGTACAGGCAAAACCGGACTTTCACCCATTGAATCCACTGACCCCTGGAAAATCAAACTCTTTCTGGCTGATCTTGATCGCGTTCTTTCGAAAAAAGGCGAGATGATTGGATCACTTTTGTTGATAGGTGGGTCGGAAGTAATACCATTTCATCGGCTTCCCAATCCAACTGATGATCTGGATGATGAAGTGCTTTCAGATAGCCCATATTCCACGACTGATTCGAATTACTTCGTCCCTGAATGGCCCGTTTCACGCCTTCCCGGAGGGAAAGGGCCTGATTCCGGCCTTCTTTTGGAACAAATACGTCGCACAACACAATCGATCCTTGAACAAAAAAAGAAACCCCGATTTAGTCTCAGGCTTCCTTCTTTTTTGGGCGGGTTACAAAATCTTTTCAATCAATATCAAATACTGGGAAACACCCAGATGTTTGGGTATACGGCAGAAATCTGGAAAAAATCTTCGGAGGAAGTCTTCTTCCAGATTAATAAATCTCGCTCATTACATTCATCTCCTCCAATGGATGCAGATTCAGTCCCCGGCGTACAGGCTGTCGCAGCACCGGTAAGCTATTTCAACCTTCATGGGCTTGTTGATTCCTCTGAATGGTACGGTCAGCGTGATATGGCTATTACCACGCAAGGTCCTGATTACCCGGTGGCTATCAAGCCTGATGACCTCTACCGCACAACTGATGAAAATGGCATTATCTATACGGAAGCCTGTTATGGCGGGCATATCTCCGGCAAAGGTGAAGAAGATTCCATCGCTTTGAAATTCCTTGCCACTGGTTCAGCTTGTGTTGTCGGTTCAACTTGCACATCCTATGGTTCAGTCATGGCTCCGCTGATTGGAGCTGACCTGTTGGGATTTCACTTTTTACAGCACCTTGATGCAGGTATGGCCACCGGTGAAGCTCTGTACCATGCACGCATCGATTTTATTCAGGAAATGCAGAAACGCCAGGGCTACCTTGATGGTGAAGATCAAAAAACGTTGATCTCATTTGTCATGTATGGCAATCCTTTTGCCACGGTTAGAACAGGCTCTTCCAAAGCGAAATCGATACACAGAGAATTCTTACCTTCGCAGGTATGCCCGGTTTGTACAAAAGATCATGAGATCGAACTTCCAAAACGTATGGGCGAGGAGACTCTTGCCAAGATCAAACAAACCGTTGAACCATATTTACCGGGTCTGAGCACTGCCCAAATGCACTACAGCCGCATCCATATGGAATGTAGTGGAAAAGACCACACGTGCCCAACATCTGAGATTCACATGAAATCCAAACCTGGAGCGCGTTCAGGAAAGATGGTTGTTTCAATTAGCAAATCTGTCACAAGCGCCAACCGTACACACCCGCACTATGCCCGGGTCACATTGGATGGAAAAGGGAAAATGGTCAAACTCTCCGTTTCTCGCTAAGCCGTTGTAGAATATTCATAAATGAAGCTCCCGTTTGTTGAAACCGGGGGCTTCATCGCTTATAATCACCTTTCTAAAACTAATTTACACTCCAGAGGAAAATTCGCATGGTAAAAAAGATGACCGGCTCTGAAATTCGCCAATCATTTATTGATTTTTTTATAGAAAAGGGCCATACCTTCGTACCTTCTTCCTCCCTTGTCCCGGGTGGTGATCAAACTTTACTTTTTACCAATGCAGGCATGGTGCAGTTTAAAGATGTCTTTCTAGGTACAGACAAACGTCCGTATAACCGTGCAACAAATTCCCAAAAGTGTATGCGTGTAGCTGGTAAACATAACGACCTGGATGATGTGGGAAGAGATGATACTCATCACACATTTTTTGAAATGCTGGGCAACTGGTCGTTTGGTGATTATTACAAAGGGGAAGCGATTAGTTGGGCCTGGGAATTACTCACAGACAGATGGGGATTGGACAAATCAGTTCTATGGACTACCTGTTTCAAAGATGAAAAAGGTGAAATCCCAACAGATGAAGAAGCGGCCGAGATATGGCGTAAACAACCCGGCATTAATCCTGACCATATAGTTTATTTTGGCCGGAAAGAAAACTTCTGGGAAATGGCGGAGACTGGTCCATGCGGTCCATGCAGCGAGATCCATATAGATCTTGGACCGGAATATTGTGACAAGAAGAATATTCCAGGACACGTTTGTTCTGTAAATGGCGACTGTAAACGGTTTATGGAAATATGGAACCTCGTTTTTATCCAATACAACCGGATTAACGCAAAACAGCTGGATTCGCTTCCATCACGCCATGTCGATACTGGAATGGGATTTGAGCGGGTCGTTTCTGTGATACAAGGGGTGGATTCGAACTACAAGACCGATCTAATATCTCCGATGATGGATGAGGTACAGCGGTTAACAGGGCATTCAGACAATCAACGCGTTGAAAACATCACACCATACAGGGTAGTATCCGATCACGCACGAGCCGCCACATTCCTCATCTCTGATGGGGTGGTTCCTGGAAATACGGGACGGAACTATATTTGCCGCATGGTTATACGACGCGCCTCGCGTTTTGGAAGCAAAATTGGATTGAACGAACCTTTTCTGGCAAAAATAGCCGAGAAAGTAATTGATAATTACGAATCAGCCTATCCTTACCTTCAGAAAAACCGGCAGATAATTTTAACCAATCTTACGCGTGAAGAAGAACGATTCCAACGTACAGTAGAATCAGGACTCAGTGTTTTAGAAGAACATCTGTCAGAGATGCGTTCATCAGGTAAAACCCACCTGGATGGGTCACTGGCATTTGATCTTTATGCCACGCATGGTGTCCCCCTGG
>JAAYYW010000157.1 GCA_012515195.1 Leptolinea sp. | reverse complement strand
TGACACCACCCTGCACCGCGGAGAATCCCACCTATGGCATAATCGGAATGTTCCACATCCTTCCACCGTCATTGGCATGGTTGTGGCGCCTCGTCGCTCCCCGCGGGCATGCCAACCCAAGTATTGTGGATACAGAAGGCATGAGTTCAGAAGGGGTCGGATCGTACTGGCCATTCGCGACCGGCCGGCGGGTTGATCAGGCCAATCTGTTGTTCCAACAATTCAAAGACAACACCCGCACTTCCTATGTTTTGATTCCCAACCAGTATATTGGAGCCTGGAAAGTTGGCTTTAAGCCGCAGTGGATCGCCCGTGAATACCTGGCCCGGCGTGGTAATGCCAAATTCCGCCCCGAACAGATCCGGAAGGCACGGTGTCCGCTGCTGGGCTACACCATGCACCAGTTACTGGTGGAAGGTAGCATGATCGCGCGGTGGTTCCTGCAGGTGGAAACCCAGCCAGAAGTGGGAGAAGAAGCTTATGATATTGGGGCGCAGCAATTATCTGACTTCTTCAAGGAGTGTTTGAACGATTTTCTTCACCCCGATCTTGATCCACTCGGACGACAGATCATCGAATGTTGTTTACAGAATGGTACCGTTGAAGATTACGAATCCTTTATAAAGTAACCGGTAGAAAAACTGGAAGCCAGATAAAAAAGCGGATGACGCAAGTTTGCGTCATCCGCTAAATTCTTATTAAAAGGTCATCCTGTGTTTCTGTTATGGAATATTGATAAACGATCAGCAGGAAATCTCACGCAGGCTATTCTTATCCTTTTGAAAGAATATGATCCTAGAATCCCAGAATGGCTTCCAATTTCTTTATTGTTTCAGCCGGGGTATCGTTGATTACCCGGGCGTTTAGAGTGGGAGGAAGTGTAAGGTTAATAAATCCCTGACCGCCAAAAATGATGGCTGGTTTGGGTTCCGGATAATGGCTAAATAATTCATCCATTTTCAATAAACCGCGCGCGTTCTCTGATCTTGTGGCAGAAAAGAGAAGCATATTTGGTTGCAGCGGCGACAGTGCTTCTAGTAATTTTTCCAAAGGAAGATTGGGACCCATGTACTTTATGTCCCATCCACGCCATCGCAACATGACAACTAGAATCAATAACCCAATCTGGTGCTCTTCACCCGGAGCCCCCGCCGCGATGATCGTTTGAAAGTGCGTCGGTGGCATTGTGGTTGTCAACATGGACATCAAATGACGAAGGAAAAATTGTGACGCATAATGTTCATTGGCAATCGCTAGGTCTCCCCGTTGCCATGCCTCACCGATTTCAACCAGGGTTGGCTGCACTACTCGTGTCAATACCTGGTCAACAGAGTAAATCGCGAATGCCCTTCGAAGAACTTCATTTGCTCTTGTATCATCAAAACCCGTTACGGCTTCGTATAATTGCCGGTTCACCGTATCAATGGAAACGGAAGCATCAGAAAGAGATGCCCTGTTATCATCAATCGGGTCTACCCCGTTTTTCTGCAAATCCCTCAGATGTTCAACAGCCCGGCTGATACTCATCCCTGTGTCAATTTGAGCTTTAATCCATCGAAGGACTTTGAGGTCTCTTTCGGAATACATCCGATAACCCTGGTCACCTCTTGTTGGATTTAACAGGCCATATCGCCGTTCCCACGCTCGCAAGGTGACGGGCAGCAATCCCACAAGATGGGAAATTGCTTTGATGTTATATACCGGTATATCGAGCTGTTCAATTGCTGAGTCGTTCATCTGCATTTCACTATCCTCTGCCTAATCGTAGCAGGAATATCAGCTTTTTGTCCATAGATTGTATACAGATGAATGATTACGGTCAGTTCAGCAGGAAATTTCAGCTATTTTTACCTTTCATATGCCATCTACTCTAATCTAACCAAAATAGAGTTTTCGACAGTTTATCCGCGTTTTCCCCTCCCGCCCTTAGGTAATAGCGTATTTACCGTTTCAAGTGCAGAATCCAATGTGTACCCGAGGAATGTGCCTTTCGTTTTTTCAATTAAATCTGGGTTCTGATTGAATGCGCTTCCGCCATAACCCAAAAACGGAGCCGGTTTTAATTTCGTCAGCTTTTCCTGTAAATGGTCAATTAGTTCAGCCGATTCAATCGAAGTCGCCGCCATAACGACCATGGCGGGTTTTTCATATTTAGCATAATCCACCAGGTCATCCAGAGGGAGGTCGGGACCCAGATATTCCACCCGGTAACCATCGCTTCGCATCATGACAGCCATCATCAGACTGCCGATCTCATGCAATTCAGTGGGAGCACACCCTACAAGGATGAATGGGGCATTACTTCGTGATGGAAACGCCTGAAAAATGGTTAACAGATTTCCGCGAATATACGCGCTGGCAAAGTGTTCCGTAGCCACAGGAATTACTCCGGTAGCCCAGGCTTCGCCAATTTCAACCAGTGCCGGGATCAGCGCGCCTAAAATATATGTCGATAAGTCATACATTTTGTATGCCTCATGCAACAACTTGCTGGCTTTTTCTTCATCATGTTTGATCAGCGCCAGGTACAGTTGATGGGCTATTTCTTCGGGAGGGACTGGAGGAATGGCCGGTTTGGGTTCGGAAAACGGCACATCGGGTGTTGATTCCATCATACCCCCACCCTGTTGAAGCTGTCGGAGTTCTGTAACAGCACTGCTGATGGATATCCCAGATTCGATCCGGTTTTTTATCCAGCGTAATGTGGCGATGTCGCGGTCAGAATACAACCGGTAGTGATTGTCACCGCGATATGGATTCAACACCTCATGACGGCGTTCCCAGGCACGCAAAGTCACCGGAAGAATGCCTGTTTGGTCACATACTGTTTTGATTGTATATTTCGGGTCGTCAGATATAGATTCAATGGATGTCAGCGTCATGCGAACCTCTTTATTGAAAGATAGAAATGGTCTTATTAAAACTCTATCCATTTCGAATGGTTATACAAATACTATACCGTCAAATATCCTGGTTTTCGCTCTGGCGAGAAAATTTTTTCGTAATAAACCCTTCATTTTTTCTTTAGGTTTATTTATACATGTTTTATACAAAAAAGGTATTAAATAAATCTTAACAATTTGCATATGAGTTGTTTAAATAAGTACAGTATCATTATTTCAGAGGAAAGATGACAGAAAAAATCCGAGTTCTTTTTTTATGTACGGGGAATTCAGCCCGAAGTCAAATGGCAGAGGCATTTCTCCATCAAATTGGCCATGACCGCTTTGAAGTTCATAGTGCCGGGCTAGACCCATCAGTTGTGAATCCATTCACCATTCTGGTATTAGAAGAAGCCGGCATAGACTGGTCTGGAGCCCGGGCCAAGGGATTGGATGAGTATCTGGGTAAGGTTCATTTTGGGTATCTCATCACTGTTTGCAGCCGCGCGGAAGAACGCTGCCCGATCTTTCCCGGCATGGGACAACGGTTGCACTGGCCATTCGATGATCCGGCCGCTGCTGAGGGTAGCGATGAAGAAAAGCTGGCCGTCTTCCGCCGGGTGAGGGATGAGATCAAAGCACAGGTTTCTACCTGGTATCAAGACCATTAATAAAATAGACCGGGAATCCGTATAGGTTTCCCAGTCCAGTGGCAGATATCAACTCTGGATTAAGAAGATATTACCTGTTTCGAAAAGAATTTTGATTTCAACCAAAGGGCTACATTTACAAGTCCGATCATCACTGGCACCTCTACTAAAGGTCCAATCACAGCAGTAAATGCCTGACCAGAATTGATACCAAAAACAGCAACAGCCACAGCAATAGCCAGTTCAAAATTATTACTGGCAGCGGTGAAAGATAATGTTGTTGTCTTCTCATAATTTGCGCCAACCGCTTTGCTCATAAAAAAACTGACAAAGAACATGACCAGGAAATACAACAGGAGCGGTATGGCAATGCGCACAACATCCAGTGGAATGGTAACAATCAAGTTCCCCTTCAATCCAAACATAACCACAATGGTGAACAGCAAGGCGATTAATGTGATTGGGCTGATTTTCGGGATGAACTTGTTGTAATACCATTCTTTGCCTTTTATCTTAACCAGAACAAGCCGTGTTAAGAAACCGGCAATGAATGGAATGCCCAGATAAATAAATACGCTTCGGGCAATATCGGCAATAGTCACATTTACTATTGCCCCTTCCAATCCCAACCAAGATGGAAGGATTGTAATAAACACATAGGCATAAACACTATAGAACAAAACCTGAAAAATGGAATTGAAAGCCACCAAACCGGCCGCATATTCCGAATCTCCTTTGGCCAGTTCATTCCACACAATCACCATGGCAATGCAACGGGCAAGTCCGATCATGATCAGTCCGGTCATATATTCCGGGTATCCCCGCAGGAAAATAATGGCCAGAACAAACATAAGGATCGGCCCAATGATCCAATTTTGCACAAGAGAAAGCCCTAAGATTTTCCAGTTGCGAAAAACATCACCAAGTTCATCATAATGAACCTTGGCCAAAGGTGGGTACATCATCAAGATCAAACCAATGGCTATGGGGATATTTGTCGTACCGACCTGGAACTGGTTAATAAAGGATTCAAAACCCGTGATGAGATACCCCAATAGTACACCCACGGCCATAGCCAGAAATATCCATAGTGTCAAGTACCGATCAACAAAAGACAGTTTTCTTTCGTGTTCCTTGTTCATATTCCTCCTTAATTGATGCATCGAAAAGGATCTACATGATAGAAAGGGCCAGACCGAATAAATATCCGGCCAAAGTACTCATGATGGCAACAAGTGAAACGTAGATCAGTGTTTTGTTTCTTCCCATCACGCCATTCAACACCAGAATGGATTGCAGTGAGAGTTCCGGGTCTGCCAGCAGGTAGGCCAACAGTGGGCCGCGTGCCATTCCCAGATCGAGGAACATTTTGGCAATCGGTACTTCGACCAGGGTTGGGAAGTACATAAATACCCCAAAAAGCACACCCACCAGATTTGCCCAGATGGTGTTTTGTCCAGCAATGGTGCGGATCCAGGCTTCCGGAATGATCACTTTAACGATCCCTGCCGCAAATACGCCGATAACCAGCAGTGGAAAAATTTGTTTGACAAACTTCCAGGTCTCCCAGACCCATCCGCTTAATTCATCTTTCGTAAAGGATCGGGCAGCAACAATCCCGATCGCAACAAGCAAAACGAACTCACCAATCAGACGCCCATTAATACCGATTTGCAGAGATCCCACCTCTTCTTTCGGAGCAGCGATCAAAACTGTCAAGGCGATCAGAACAAACGCCGTATACGTCCAGCTGGAAAAACCGGAAAATATATCCTCGAATCCCTTCCAGGATGTAAAACCGATGATAATCAACATAAAGATCAACACAGCACCCTGCAATGTTAGATTGACAGAGGAAAGGAAAGTTCCCAACCCGTTATTCCAATCAAACGGAAGAACAAAACTTGTGTAGACATTTGTTAACAGGTCAACCTGTAAAGTTCCCACAATCAAAACCGAAACCAGCAGAATAAATAGAACCCACACCGCCGGTTTCACGCTTGTTTTGTGATCAAACAAGCCATTCGCCGCCATCTCGTCTGCCCTGACGGCTTCCTCTCTGCGGAAAAACCAGGCCATGAGCAGGCCGATTACAATACCAAACAGGATTGACAACACAAGGCGGGATATGGCTATATCAAACCCAATAGCCGCACCTGTATAGGTGATGGCTAAAATGTTGATCGCCGGACCGACAAAAAGAAACGTGATAGCCGGGCCAAGACCGGCACCCCGTTTCCAGATACCGGCAAATAGCGGCAATATTGTGCAGGAACAGACCGCAAGTATGAAACCGCCCAATGCTGAAGCCGGGTAACTGATCCACTTGCTGGACCGTGGTCCAAGAAAACGTGTTATGGCTTCTTTTGGGATCATGGAGCTCATAAATCCGGCTATGATGAACGCAGGTACAAGACATAGCAATACATGGGCGGCCAGATAATCCAGCAGCCCGGTCCATCCGGACCATAGCAAGGTACCAAAATAGTGAAGAAGTGATTCCATTTTCGGATCGTCCCAATTATATTCAAATAACCGAATGTGATTTTCCAAAGAAAAAAGGCAGAATCTTCTGCCTCAAATAATGACTATCAGGCTTCTTTTAGCCAATCAGCAATTTCGCTCTCCACGGGAATTCGTCCGGATGAGACCACTTTCTCATTGATCACCAGACCAGGTGTAGATAAGATCGGGTATTTCATTATTTCCCCGTAATCGGTTACGTGCTCAATTTGGGCTTCCAAACCCAGGTCAGCAATTACTTTCTTCGTAATCGCTTCCAGCTTTTTACAGTTGGCACAACCGGATCCCAGAACTTTAATTGTTAACATTTTTCATTTCCTTTACATTGTCTTTTGGATGTATTGCAGCGCGGACATGGGCATCCTTCCACAGTGTCTATGGGCTCAGGTCGATAGCCCGTGACGGCATATGCGGCATCCAGCAGATCAAATATCCGCGAATCAGCAACACGGTAATACACATTCCAACCGTCCCGCCGGTCAAGGATCAGCCCGGCTTCACGCAATACAGCAAGCTGCTGGCTGACATACGATTGCCGTGAACCCAGGCATGCTTCCAGATGACACACACAGTGTTCACCTTTCCGCAATTCTTCCAATATAGCAACGCGTGCCGGGTGTGAAAGTGCCTTGAACAGGTTTTCCGTTGTTTGCTCTTTTATCTCGCTAATTATATTCATAATATTGAATGTATTTTACTACGCACATTGGAAATGTAAAGTTAATTGCGGGTTAATTGTCCGAAAAGGAATCTTCAGGCGGAGCAATATCTTTTACCAGTACGCCCAACAACCCGATCACCTGCAGGGTCTGGTGCGGCGCGATGATCGCTCCCCTTATCTCGTCTACACCAATTCGCAGCCCGCCGATCTGTGACGTTCGAAGATCAGCACCAATAAGCTTAGCCTGGTGAAAATTAGCCTCGGTCAGATCACAATCGGTAAAATAGACACCGGATACATCCGCTCCGTCAAATACAGCTTTACGAAGGACACATTTTGAAAAGCGGCAGCGTTTAAATTTCGATGAAACGAGAGTCGCGCTTTCCATCTGGCAATTGATGAATTCAACGTCCTCAAATATTCCATCCAGCATTTGAGTACCCATCAACCGGCAGCCCTGGAAAACCACCCGCCGGAAGAAACCCTTTTCCCATTCCGAACCGGAGAATTCACAGGTATCCAGGATGGAATCAACGATCCGCAGGCCGGGCAGGTTGGTTCGCAGCATTTGCAGCTTGCGGGCTTTCACCTGCTCGATGATCAGCCCGGGCGCATGCAGGTTATTGTAGTCCTCACCGCTCATCACGGATTGAAATATGTGCGCGTGCGGCAAAAATAGTTCCGATTCGGTGGCGGGAAATGGTTTGGGAAGGCGCGGAGGATGGATCATATAGATTTTTTCTGTCCTTTTCTCGGGTAAACCGGGAGAGAAATATCTCCCAATTTACCCGAGAAATTCATTCAAATACAGAAATAATAATACTATCCGAACAAATATACTACACTCCCCCTTCATGAATGAAAAAATTAACTGGATGCACTGGCGTATTGCCGCAGCCCGATCTTGAACAGCTGACTACCGGCCAGGAGCAACAACACCGCCAGCCCAATGCTGGCTGCCAGCATCCAGGCATTCAGGCTGCCGGTTAGAGCTTCAGCTGGAACTGTCGTAATCATTCCCACCGGAACGACCCAGGTGAGAACCAGGCGCAGCCAACCGGGATACATCCCCATCGGGTAGCGCGCCATCTGGAACAGGCCATCAAAGATCCATGTGAATAGGATGCCGGGACTCCAGAAGACCAACGCGGAAAAGATGAGTAGGATGGCATACAAGATGGTCAAACCGGATGCGAGAGCAACCAGGAAGGAAGCAACCTGCCATATGGTTAATTCAGCACGGAGATTGACCACAGCCATGGCGAAGACCGCCAAACCCAAAACGAGGTCAAACAATGAGTACAGCTTCCATTTTCGCAGGCTGACCAATGCTTGAGTGTTCAATGGACGGAGCAGGACAAAGTCAAACTTGCCAGCCCAGATTTCACCGTCCATCCCAGCCAACGCCTCCAAACCAGGGCCGATGAACAAGCCTCGCAAAGCGGTAACGATCAAATACACACCCAGCAGTGCCAGGGTGGAATTAAAATTCCACCCATAGATCGTCTCGATCTGACCGAAAAGCACTAAGATGCCGAGTACACCGGTAACAAGATTGAGAATTGACGAAAACAGACTGATGAAAAAGTTGGAGCGGTAAGCCGCTTCCTCCTGGAATGAAACCTGAATGAAGCGGGGAATTAATTTCAATATTCGCATGTCAACCTCCAATTGCCGCGTATCGCCGCACACCACGCTGCCAGATAAAAATGGTTAGGAAGGCAGAAACCGCCAACCACAAAAACTGGATCGTGAAACCCTGAAGCGCATCAGCGCCTGACAGGTTACCGGTCAGTATTTCCACCGGAAAAGCCACCATATACCGGAATGGCAGAACATAGGCTAATACTTGTAATGCGCCCGGAAGTAAAGCCACTGGGGCTACCTGCCCGGCTAGAAGGAAGATGAGAGAGTCTTGCAGTGTTAGCAGCGCATCGGCACGTGAAGTCCAGAATGCCAGCAGCGCGATCCAATAACCCCATAGAAAACGCAACGCCCATGCCAACAATAATGCAAGCAGGAACAATCCACCCATTTCCCACGTCAGGGTTAGTTCCGGCTTCATGATAAATGCCAGAATCAGCAGGATTGGAATGTCAAATGTGAGGTAAACAATCTTTCCTGCCACTTCCGACGCCAGTGCGTCATAGACCGGTGCAATGGGTCGCAGCAGAATATGGTTGATCTGTCCGTAGCGGATCAGGTCACCTACAGTCCAGTTGACCTGGGCGTAGGTTATCTGGTTGACCAGAATAAGCACCAGATAATACGCCACAAACCCTCCGCGGGTATAACCTCCGAGACTTCCCTCACCAACCGCGGTTGACCAGACCATCAAGTAAATTAACGGAGGGATCATCCAGCCGAATGCCAGAACGAAGAAAAAACTGCGGTATTGCATCCACGAAAGCCACAGACCGCGGATCAATGCCAGGCCGCCGCGGGGATTCATAGGATACCTCCGTTGTAAATACGGTCAATAACGGCTTCGATGGGAGGATCTTCCACGGTTAAATCGGCCACGGGGAGGGTTTGCAGCAGTTCCGCGGTGATGGCTGGAGCGTCAGCGCGCGGTACACGTACAGATAAACCCAATCCGTCCGATTCTGTAACCTCAGCTCCCACAGGCAGATTTATTGCTTCCACCGGGCGCTCTTCCAACATTGTCAGGCGCACCAGCTTGAATGGCGAGAGTTCGCGGGCTAATAAGTTCAAGGCACCATCGAACATCAAGCTCCCGTTGTGGATCAGGATCACCCGGTCACATAAAGCGGTGACATCTGCCATGTAATGGCTGGTGAGGATTACCGTAACCCCGCTCTGTTTGTTGTAATCAGCCAGGAATTGTCGCAACCGCAGTTGCATGGAAACATCCAGTCCCAATGTTGGTTCATCCAAAAAGAGGACGGATGGCCGGTACAACAAACTTGCCGCCAGTTCGCATTTCATGCGTTCGCCCAGTGATAGGTTCCGTACCGGCTTAGTCAGCAACTCCTCCATATCCAACAGAGCAATAATCTCATCGAGTGTCTTCTTAAACTCTACCGGAGGAACGCTGTATATCTCGCTTAATACGCGGAAGCTGTCCATGGGCGGAATATCCCATAACATCTGGCTTTTGTTCCCCATCACAATAGAGATCCGCCTAAGGTAATCCGCTTCACGTTTCCAGGGTTGGAAACCCAGAACACTGACCTCTCCCGATGTCGGGTGGATGAGTCCGGACAGCATTTTCAGGGTTGTTGTTTTTCCCGCCCCGTTCGGTCCGATGAACCCAACCATTTCACCGGCTGATACATCAAAGCTTATATCTTTCACCGCCGGGATATCATCGTAAGTCGGATGCACCAGGCTGCGAATAGAAGCGCCAAGTCCTTCAGGTCGAACCGGGACATGGTAGGTTTTGCTCAGGTTCCTCACCTGAATGGGGAATTTGCTCATTTCTTCTCCTTGAAGTTGGTCTCTATCCCAGTTTACAACCCTGGTGCGCAAAGGGAGGGTTTGCTCCCCACTAGGTCATTCAAAATCAACAACCTCCTCCAATTTATTCAGAAATGAAGGAGGTTGTTGAAGTATGAAAGGCGTATTGTGTTTTTTCTTGAGGGAAGGATATTATCCTCTGTGCGACTGTCAGGGAGGCTATCCGTAGGAAGCTTCCCCTGATCGATTTCTGGTAATGGAAGCACCGAACGTTTACCTCAGAAGTTGGCGTAAATACCGGCCTGTGAACGATTCATTCACATTCGCCACCTGTTCCGGTGAACCTTCGGCGATCAAACGCCCGCCAGCTTCGCCGCCTTCAGGACCGAGGTCTATCACCCAGTCGGCAGCCTTCACCAGGTCGAGGTTATGTTCAACTACCAGAACAGAGTTCCCGGCGTCTACCAATCGTTGGAGTACTGCCAGAAGCCGGCCCGTATCATCGGGATGAAGACCTGTTGTTGGTTCATCCAGTAGATAGAGTGTGCGCCCCGTTGCTTTTCGCCCCAGTTCCTTTGCCAGTTTAACCCGTTGCGCTTCTCCACCGGAAAGCGTTGTAGCCGGCTGTCCAAGCTTTAAATACCCAAGCCCAACATCTGACATAACCTTCAACCTCGATGCCGCGGCCGGTACATCTTGGAATACCGTCAGGGCTTCCTCCACGGTCATGTCAAGTATCTGTGAGATATCAAATCCACCATATTTCACAGCCAGTGTTTCGCGCGTAAACCGCCGTCCATGACAGACCGGACAACGCACCTCAACGTCGGGCAGGAAGTGCATTTTCACCGTCAAAACACCCGTTCCTTCACAACGCTCGCAGCGGCCACCGGGAACATTGAACGAAAAATGTCGGGGAGAGAATTTTCGCCACCGGGCTTCTTCCATGGAAGCGAACGCTTCACGGATAGCCGTGAACGCATCCGAGTATGTGGCTGCGTTGGAACGCGGTATCCGTCCGATGTGTTCCTGGTCGATCGTGATCACTTTATCTATCTGGTCCATACCATCAATATGGTCAAATTTTCCAGGTTCAGTGTTTGCGTTTGTCAATCGTTTTCGGAGTGCTTTGTCAATCACATCAAATATCAAAGAGGATTTTCCGGAACCGGACACTCCGGTTACAGCGACCAACAACCGTAGTGGTATGGAAACAGTGACATTCTTAAGATTATGCTCACACGCATTGTGGATGAACAACTCCCGGCCGTTATACATCCGGCGGTGGCGGGGAACTGCCACAATCTTTTCGCCTGAAAGGTATTGGCCTGTGAGAGAGGTTTTGTTTCGCATGACCTCCTCGGGTGAACCGGCCGCAACGATCTCGCCTCCGTGTTTCCCGGCTCCCGGACCGATATCAATGAGGTAATCTGCCGCGTGCATAACCTCAATGTCATGTTCGATCACCAGAACAGTATTTCCCAGATCGCGCAACCGCCGTAACACCCGGATCAGACTCTGCGTATCCCGCTGGTGCAAACCGATCGTCGGCTCATCCAGAACATAGAGTACCCCTGTCAATCCTGAACCCAGTAACGAAGCCAGACGCAACCGCTGTGCTTCGCCGGCTGATAACGAAGGCGATGAGCGTTCGAGGGTGAGATAACCAACACCCACTTCCAGCAACCGGTTGATCCGGTCATCCAGGTCGATCAGAATAGAACCCGCGATCAAGTTTTCCTGTGCTGTGAATATCGGTGGCAGGGATTTTAACCAGGCATATAACGCATTCAATGGTAAACGGGCAATTTCAATGATTGATTTGCCATTCACTGTTACCAAACGGCTCTCAGGCCGTAAACGGGTCCCACCGCAATCCGGGCAAGTCTGGGTAGAAAAATATGGTTCCAATTTAGCCCGGTAGGATTCGTTGCTGGCATGCTCATCAAAACGGCGTAGTAAATTGGTGACTATGCCTTCAAAATTCCCCTGGGCATTCGTTTTGGGTGGTTTTTTGTTTGGAAAATGGCGACTGAATTGTGTACTCTGTGTTCCATATAGGATAAGGTCTCTTTGCGTTTCGGTAAATTCCTTGATCGGTGTATTTATGTTCAAATCCAGCCCATAATACAGACTGGCATTCTGCAGGATCTGTGTATAGTAATTGATGTGGAACTCATCCCACCAGATGATACCATTTTCTGGGATGCTTTTATTTTCATCCAGCATTCGCGAGACAACCACCTGGCGAACGACTCCGAGTCCGGTACAGGTTGGGCAGGCCCCGGCTGGTTTATTGAAAGAGAAATACGCCATTCCCATTTCCGGTATGGGTGCACCGCAATGCGGACAGGGAAAATTATCTTCACTGCTCTCAGACTGCACTTCGTTAGTTTCATTGGGTATTTCATCTTCCGCATATTCATAGATTGGCGGCGGGACGTCTTTTCCGCAAGCCGGGCACGGACGATGCCCCACACGAGCAAAAAGAACGCGCAGATAGGTAAACACTTCTGTTGCGGTTCCCACAGTGGAGCGAGGACTATGATTGGTAAGATGCTGGTCCACACTAATGGATGGCGATAGTCCGGTGATCGTCATGCCCTGAGGTTTTGATAACCCGTCCGTGACCAGTCCTAGAGATTCCATATATTGCCGCATCCCTTCCTTGTTCAGGATGTCGAATCCCAGGGTTGATTTACCTGATCCGGATAAACCAGTAAGCACAACCAGCTTATCCTTGGGAATACTCAGGCTGACATTTTTTAGATTGTGAAGCCTGGCACCCTTTATCGTGATCGTTTCGTTCATTCAAGCTCCTGATGAGATAATGTAGTTTACTATCTCATTTTAGAACCCTGGTGCGCAAAGGGAGGGTTTGATCAACTCCGAACAGCCGACCGATCATCAATAATCGATTGAATTAGGTCAATGACTTTTCTGGCACGTGTCTCTTCAAAGTCCAGTGTCGAAAGCCAGCGGTCAGATGCCATATAAACATCCTCATCCGGATGCGGAGTATCCAATGCATATCTCAGGTTACGGGCATCCCCGCGGTCAAGTTGCAACAGCATTCGCAAAATAGCCATCAGACTGTAACCGGCATTGACCAACATCCGTATGACACGTAATCGACCGATCTCGTGTGAACCGTACTGTCTGTACGTGTTCTTTTGCATGCGCGGAACTTCAAGCAACCCGTTTCGTTCCCAATTTCGAAGAACGTCCTGACTGACTCCAAGAAGTCTGGCGGTTTCGCCTATGCGCAGAAACCGGTCGGTGGTATCTGTTCCGCCACCCTGTGCCCAACGTTCCAAAAGATCAATAGCCGCATTCGCCGAGGCTTGTTCTGCTTTTACATTAGCCAGGTGCCGGTAAGCTTGCTCGATTGCCCCACCCCAGTCATCTTTGACCGCGCATTGAATGATCTGCTGGCCCGACTGATGGATAGACCGCCCTGGATATCCACCTTCCATAATAAGTCGATCCAGTCGCAGGCAGTCCAGGTGCCGCCGGGTAAATCGCCGGTAACCATTAGGCGCGCGATCAACAGGGGGAAGCAATCCCCAATTCACGTATCGCCGCACCGTGTTTTCATGGATCCCGACAGCCCGGGCCAGGTCCGAGGTCTTGAGAAATTGATTGAAGTAGGATGACTTTTCTTTTTTGCCAGTCATCCTTGTAACCTGAGGCAAATTATTCCATCTAATTTGTAGACTTTATTTTCAGTCCGCATGTTACTTTACCCGATCAAATGTTTTTGGATATAGGTTAATCCAATCTAATAATAATCAATAAGGGTAATTTATGGGAAATTTGCGCATGAGAAAAAGGAAAAACCATGAAAAAACTTTATGCAAGTTTTCTGTCACTGATCACACTTCTCTTCTCCTACACTGTCGTTTTCGCCGATGGTGAACCACCCATTGAACCAACATCCGTTGGTACCGGGGCCGCTTTGGATGGGTTCCCATGGGGATTGGTGGTAGTGTTCATTATTGCAGGATTTATCACGTCATTCTTCAAGAAGAATAATCCCAATCGGATATCCAGCACATCCTGTGTTCCTCTGCCAGACGAAGAACAGCGAGCTAAATAAATAAACTCGGTTTTCGGGGAAAAAGAGGTAATTATGCGGAAAAAAAAACGGAACAGTAGCTAAATCGGTTGCTATAGCTCAAAAATCCGGTTTTTTTGTATCACTTAGTATGGCTTTTCGTATTGTATTTATTAGAGTGTAAGGGAATAATTCCCACCCTGATTGCGAAAGGTGTAAACCCATTTCTAGTATAATCTCAACTTGTGTCTATTTGCCCCTTCCATGGGGACATCCATTTTGTTGAATCCAGAATAAACTTCAACCCTTTCCCGGGA
>JAAYYW010000156.1 GCA_012515195.1 Leptolinea sp. | reverse complement strand
GGAAGATGTTATCTTCAGTCATGTTTAGACGGAGAAAACCTTAAACAGTCCGCAGGGGTGCGTTGGATCGGGTCAGTGCGCGGATCAGGTCTGCTTCCTGCGGGTAGAGACGGATCATTTCGTCGCGATCTCCGCCTTCATAGTCGCTGTCGGCATAGCCGGGTGACATGGTCGTTCCGGCCAGGGCGAATTGCCCGCCCGACAGCAGGTGGGAACTCTGCCATACACCGCGCGGCACGGTGTACTGTATCTGCTGACCGTTGAGTACGTCATGTCCCAGTATGACCTTTTCAGACTTGCCATCCGGGTACAGCAGCAGCATTTCCACCGGATCTCCCATGTAGAAGTGATATGTTTCATCCAGCGGGAGTCTGTGAATGGCAGAGAAACAATCAGGGTCATCGATATAGAAATAAAGAATGGCTGTCCCCAGGGGATGCGGTCCGGTGCAACCGGCCGGGAGGACACTCTCCGGCAGGAGGTCGGTGGCTTTGTAAGATTGCTTGTAAAAACCACCCTCCACCGGGAGGGGAATAAACTGGAAGTGGTCTCTTATTTTTTGAATAGTTGCTTTATCTACCATTTTCTTGTCCTGTTTTAGGTTGGGCAAATAATAGTTGTCAGAACATCGGGCAAGCCTGAACGCCGCCATCGACGATCAGGTTTGTTCCGCTGATCCAGCGCGCAGCGTCACTAGCGAGGAAGATGCAGGCATCGGCGATATCTTCCGGTTCACCGAGGCGGCCGGTTGGCACACGGTGCATGAAGCGGTTGTAGCCATCGGGCCAGGCTTCCGCCAGACCCGGCCGGTTGATCAGCCCCGGCGAGACGGAGTTTACGCGGATGCCATGGGGACCCAGCTCCTGGGCAGCCGCGCGGGTGAAGGCGATCACCCCGGCTTTGGCTGCCGAATAGTGGCTGTGGGCAGCCAGCGGATTGGTGGCATCAATGGAACCGATGTTGACGATCGATCCACTCTTACCACCTTCGATCATCCTTTGCGCGGCCGCCTGTGTGCACAGGAAGACCGATTTGAGGTCAATATTGATGGTCTGGTCCCATTCTTCCGGTGTCATCTGCAGGACAGAGGCGTTCGGGTATATCCCGGCGTTGTTGACCAGGATGTCGGGTACGCCGAATTGGGAGCTTACCGCATCAAATAGAGCGGCGACCTGCGCCGGGTCTGATACATCGGCCGGGTGGAAAAACGACTTTTGACCTGTACTTACAATGTACTCACTGATAGCCGGTGAGGGTTTAAGATCGCAGACAGCGACATCGGCGCCGGCCAGGGCGAACCGCCGGGCGATGCCTGCACCAATACCAGCTCCCGCGCCTGTTATGAGTGCGATCTTGCCTTTGAGATCATTCAAATAA
This sequence comes from Leptolinea sp., assembly GCA_012515195.1. Classification (GTDB taxonomy): domain Bacteria; phylum Chloroflexota; class Anaerolineae; order Anaerolineales; family Anaerolineaceae; genus Leptolinea. The sequence continues at coordinate 592 of JAAYYW010000156.1, read as the reverse complement.
TGGGGTGATCCCTCTGTCATACGCAATCCTTTCTATACCGGTAATTTGTATTGCGCTTTCATGATTATGAATAAATTGTACCCGACACCGGATCAGGAACAGGGCGCCCTATCGCGCCCTGAGCGTTTGAACCCCAGGATCACGATGTGATCGTAATTTTCAATGTGTAGGCAGCATTTCCCCGGGTGGGACCGACCAATACCGAATAGGTGCCATCTTCCGCCAGTGTCTCTGTCCATTTCATGATGTCTTTGCCCTCTTCCGTACCACGGACGGGTTTACCGTTCGGGGCAAGTATCGTGAAGACAGTGTTATTTTCCACCGATGTAACAGACACCTCAAGAACTTCTCCATTGGCGGCGTTGAAGGTGTAACGATCGCGTTCTCCGCTGAGAACCGCTCCGTCTATACTGAAATCCAGCGGTCCATTCTCAAACCGGATGGTCTGGTCCCGGGCGATCTTTGGTCCTTCCACCTTCTCTTTTGTCGGGACGGCCTGCGGCGTGGGCGCCGGTGGGATGTTGATGGTCAATTGGTAGGCCAGCGGCTGGTCGGAGGCGGAGACCAGCTCAATGAAATAATCCTGGGTGGC
>JAAYYW010000155.1 GCA_012515195.1 Leptolinea sp. | reverse complement strand
TCGATCCGTGAGCCCTTCCCGAGATGTCTGGAACATCCCTCGCCCTGTCGATATGTGTGTGCATACCGACTCGTCCACCACATAATCAAACCGGCGGATTTACAACATGTTCAAGCCGGCGCCAACATTTTTCCGTTACATGTTCGAATCCCATTTCCTCCATTGTTGAATACAATGGAATAGGTTCAAAACTTTGTACCACTTTAATCCCTTCGCCCGCTTTCAAATTTCCCGCCTTTTTCAGAATCGCAGGAAGGAAATTGCCCCGAAGACCACGCACATCCATTTCGACAAAATTATCTCTCTTTTGCAACCATGCTTTTTCCATAACAATTCCAATCATAAATATTGTTTTCTAAAAATACGGTCATTTAATGGTTTTCGCCAAATCAGCCAATGTTATGCCGGTCAATGATTTAGCGAGATAGTCCTGCAAACCCTTGAGTTTTTTTGTAATAGGACATGTTGCCTGGCGGGGACAAGCCTCTTTATTGAGAACACAACGGTTGACGACCAAAGTTCCCTGAATCACTTCAATCACATCTAAAAGGCTGATTTTGGATGGCAATCTATTTAACGAAAAACCCCCTTTTAATCCCATGGTGCTTCTGACAAAACCAGCAACATTCAGCTGGTGCAAGAGTTTACACGTAAGCGGGTAAGAAACATCTTCTTCTTGAGAAAGAGTTTTTGCTGAAGTACAACCATTCGGATAGCTAACTGCCAAGTTAACCATTAACCTCAACGCATAATCTGTATTTCTTCGAATTAAATCCATTTTTTGCTCTTTGCAAGTAAACTATTACCAATATAGTCATATATCCAGTAATGTCAAACGAATATTCTATTCAATGAATAAATTAAATTTGTCTGCATCGAATTTAACTCTCCAAAACCCCACAAAACTCCGCAAAATGGCCTTCAAAATGTGGAGTTTCGCTGAATCAGGGTGTCCAAACAGCCAAAACTCCTCATACAGACCACCAAAAATGATGAGTTATGCGGGGTTTTTGCGGAGTTAATGCTGAGTTTCTGGAAGCTGTAAGTGGCTAATATATATGATGTTATATATTTTCTCATTGAAACTCCACATAAAATGCCCACCCCCTCGCGCGTGTGAGCGCGTACGTGTGTGCGATGTGGACGGTTCCTTCCTGTCAAAATGGCAGGATGAGGCGGCGGGAAGCAGCGGCCTTGTTAATCAGAGTTTGTTTTCAACCGCATAAGAAACAGGATGGTATCCGACAGTTGGCGTTCGCGCCGGGTAAGAAATGGGTAAGCCAATCTCGCATGCGTTGCGATGACAGCGAAACCCTGAATTTTACCCGGAGATTTTGAATATGCGGATTACCGAACGCGAACTTGCCAGTATCAAACCCTACGAGAACAATCCCCGTCTCAATGACAATGCGGTCGAAGCGGTGGCTGCCAGTATCCGCGAGTTTGGTTTCCGCCAGCCCATCGTCGTTGATGAAGACGGCGTGATTATCTGCGGACATACCCGTTACAAAGCCGCCCAGCAATTGGGACTGGACAAAGTACCCGTCCATGTCGCCAAGGATTTATCGCCGGAGAAGGTCAAGGCTTATCGTCTGGCGGATAACCGCACAGCGGAATTGGCCGAGTGGGATTATGAGCAGCTCAAAATAGAACTGGAAGATTTACAGGGTGCGGATTTCGACCTTGGCATGTTGGCGTTCGATGACGAAGAACTCAATCGCCTGCTCAATGGTGATAACGAGGCGACCGTTACCGAAGGTATGACCGACCCCGACGCTGTTCCCGAACCGCCGGATGAGGCGATTTCGATTCGCGGGCAGGTTTATCAACTTGGTTCACATCGCTTGATGTGCGGCGACTCGGCTAATCCCGCCGACCTTGATATTCTGCTGGACGGTCAGCCGATTCATCTGGTCAATACCGATCCGCCGTATAACGTCAAAGTTGAACCGCGCAGCAACAACGCCATCGCCGCTGGTTTGTCGAGCTTTCCCGCCAACGGCGGTATGACGCATCATCAGAAAATGGACGTCGAACGCCATCCGGAAAAAGCCCACGCCACACACAAGAAGCTGCGTCCCAAAGACCGCCCGCTGGAGAACGACTTTGTCAGCGATGAACAGTTCGACAAGCTGCTCGACGGCTGGTTCGGCAATATTGCCCGTGTGCTTCTGCCTGGCCATGGGTTCTACATTTGGGGCGGGTATGCCAACTGCGGCAACTATCCACCGTTCCTGAAAAAACACGAACTGTACTTCAGCCAGGCGATTATCTGGAACAAGATGCACCCGGTGCTGACCCGTAAGGATTTTATGGGCGCGCACGAGTGGTGTTTCTATGGCTGGAAATCAGGCGCGGCCCATCGTTTCTTTGGCCCCAACAACGCCCGCTATTTGTGGGAGGTCAAGAAGGTCAACCCGCAGTCCATGATCCACCTGACCGAAAAGCCGGTCGAGCTTGCGGTGCTGGCGATTCAGTATTCATCCAAGAAAGGCGAAAACATCCTCGACCTGTTTGGCGGCAGCGGCTCGACGTTAATGGGCTGTGAGCAGACCGGACGCAACGGGTATCTGATGGAAATCGATCCGCCATATTGCGATGTCATTCGTAAGCGTTGGGCCG
>JAAYYW010000154.1 GCA_012515195.1 Leptolinea sp. | reverse complement strand
TTGCGCAGATACTACACATAAAGGGGAATGAATAGATTTACGAAATCTTTGGACTTATAAAATTTGAGTTTATGAGAACGCAGAAATTTTTGACGATCCACGTCTTCGTGGTGAACCTGAAGCTTACCTATTTGTTAGAACCAATGGAACCGAATTCCGGGTTGATGGCGTATCAAAAGAAGATTACATAGATTGTGATTGGACTAAATACGAGCTGCCTGGAGATTATTATATAGTGACGACTTCTCCTATCAGTGAATAATTCTTACCAAGTCTATAGTCCCATTTTTACAATCCCACATAACAATCGATGGTAGAATTCAGCCTGTGGGCTTCATACCTTTGGTGGGTAACATTCATCGCCGGCACGCTTGTGCCGGTTTTTTTGTTGGGTTGGCTGATTCATCGGGGTTATCGTGAATGGCGATTGACCCTTGTGTTTGCCGGTCTCTCAATTCTGTGGTTGGCTGCCTGGGCACTGAATTACACAGATTGGAACGAAGCCGTGGGGCTGTTGATGGGTCTGGCGTTTTGTCTGGCTGTCGTTTTGCTGGCGAGACAGGTAAAAAATTCCCGTATCCATCGGGCTGAGATAGTCCGGCTAAAAAGCCTCACGGAGACGCGTTCAGACCAGGTGGCAGCCCTGAGCCACGAGATCCGCACACCGCTGGCCATGATCAAGGGAGCGGCTGATCTGCTCTTGGAAGGCAACCCGGGCCCGTTAACTCCACAGCAGTTGGTTTTTGTCAAAACCATCAGTCAGAATGGAGAGCACATGATCTCGCTGGCTGAAGACTTGCTGGTACAAGCCCGCATTCAGGCCGGGTTATTCAAACTCCATCTGGAACTCACCGATGTAAAATCCATTGTTCGGAAGGCAGTTGAACAGGCGCAGTTCTTAACGGAAGAAAGACACCAGCACTATATTGTGGATTACCCGCAGGTTATCAACCGGACATATATCGATGCCAACCTGATCTTGCAGGCGTTGAACAATCTGCTTTTGAATGCCAGCCGGCACACTTCCCATACCGGTCATATTTATGTGTCTCTGGCGGAAAACGATGCTGGTCTGGTATTATCGGTAACAGACGACGGAGCCGGGATGTCCCCTGAGGAAAGGAAGAAATTGTTCAAGCGTTTCAGCAGCGGCCAACCATTGGGAGATGGAACTGGTCTTGGATTGGTGATCACAAAACAGATCATTGAATTGCATGGCGGCCAGATCATGGTGGATACGACGCTGGGCCGTGGAACAACCGTCTTGTTTATCCTGCCACGTTGGAAGATAGAAAATGAGTAAACCCCGTGTACTGGTTGTGGATGACGAGCCCCAAATGGTGGGCATCGTGGCCTATGCGTTTGAAACCCAGGGCTTCGAGGTTGTCACAGCGTATGATGGCGAACAGGCCATGGAGAAGATCAACAACGAGAGATTGGATCTCGTTTTGCTGGATGTAATGCTGCCCAGGATTGATGGTTTTGAAATATGCCGTTTCGTACGACAGAATACCACTCTCCCTGTGATTTTGTTGACAGCCCGTAAAGAGGATGAAGATGTCATTCGCGGGCTTGAAATGGGAGCAGATGATTACATGACCAAACCATTTAATCCGCGTGAATTGGCTTTGCGTGCCCAGGCATTGCTTCGCCGCAGCGGGTGGGGCGATATGCGCTCATTGGTTAGAAACGGCAACCTCAAGATTGATTACAACACGCGTCAGGCAACTCTGTCCGGTCAATCATTGCACCTGACCCATAACGAATTTGAAATTCTCTCCTGCCTTATGTGTCACACCGGCCGGGTGTTGTCATGGCAATCACTGTTAAAAACAGCCTGGGGTTTGGATGTCTGGGAAGGGGGAAAAGAGATGGTCAAAACCGCGATCTACCGTTTGCGCCAGAAGATCGAGGAAGAACCGGAGAACCCATCGTACATCATTACCATCCGAGGGCTTGGATACACCATGCCCAATCTTGAAAAACATGAACTGTGACGAAAATGTGACCTTTTGTTACCCTTTGGTGACCCGCGCTGGCGGGTTTTTCTTTATTCTGTTGTGGAACGTTCACTATTCAATCAATGTGTGGAGGAAAACATGAGTCGTCGGATTTGGATTCTGGTTCTATGTACTGTTATTGTCGCCATGCTATCAGCCTGTGCTGCTCCTGTGCCTGCAACTGTCGCGCCTGCAATAGAAGAAAAACCAGCTGAGGCAGCACCAGCCGAACCTGCCCAGGAAGCCCCTGCGGAAGCAGCCCCGGCCGAGAATCCGGGAAAGCTGACAGTTCTTTGCACCCCCCAGGAAGATTGGTGCGTGGCCATTACCAAAGCATTTCAGGAAGCAACCGGCATCGAGACCAACTACGTCCGCCTGTCAAGTGGTGAATCGGTAGCCCGTCTGCGTGCTGGTAAGGACAATCCCGAATTTGATGTCTGGTTTGGCGGTCCGATGGATGGATATGAAGTAGCCAAAGCGGAAGATTTAATCGAACCATATGTCTCTCCCAATGCAGCCGCCATTAAAGATTCCTTGAAAGATAAGGATGGTTATTGGACTGGCGTTTATGTTGGTGCTCTTGGATTCTGCTCAAATAAAGATGTTCTTGAGTCTATGGATCTGGAAATTCCTGATTCATGGGATGATCTTCTTGACCCGAAACTGAAAGGTCAGATAGCCATGGCTCATCCGGCTACATCTGGCACCGCGTTCACCGCTTTGTGGACCATAAATACACTCCAGGGCGGAGACATTGAAAAAGGGTTTGAATATTACAAGAAGTTGAATAACAACGTGTTGCAATACACTAAGACCGGTTCCGCTCCTGGTCCCATGGCCGGTCGCGGTGAGATTGCAGTCGCCATCATCTTCTCGCACGACTGTGTGAAATTCCAAAAAGAGGGAATGACCTCACTTGTCACCAGTTTCCCTGCCGAAGGTACCGGATATGAGATCGGTGGAGTTGGTATCATCAAAGGCGGTCAGAACCCCGAAGCAGCCAAAAAATGGATCGACTGGGTACTTACCGGTGATGTCCAGGAAATTGCGGCCACTGTTAATTCCTTCCAGCTCCCCACCAGCCCTGACGCTGAAGTTCCCCCGGAAGCTGTAAAGTTGGAGACCGTGAATCTGATCGATTACGACTTTATCGCGTCCGCCACGGCGAAAAAAGGCATCACAGAGCGTTTTGATGTAGAGATCGCACCGGCTCCCAAAGAATAATCCGCAACACCTCTGATTTACTCGGGGAAGCTGGCCCCGGATAGGGTCAGCTTCCCGATTTTATAACGGGAGGATGGTCAGATATGGTATCAGGGTCACCAAAACGTATACTGGATGAATTTCGCCGGATAGGCGCGGATTGGACGTTGTTATCCGGTTTACTGCTTGTCATTGTTTTTCTTGGGATTGCGATTGTTTTCCCGCTGGTAAAAATGCTCGGGGTTTCATTTACCCCTGAAGCTCTGGAATACTACATTCGCTATTTTTCTTCCCCTGTTTATCTGGGAATTATTCGGAACACTGTTGAATTAGGTGTGGTTGTCGGACTATTTGGGACCATTATTGGTTTTCTATTCGCTTATGTGCAGGTGCGTTTGGATGTTCCCTGCAAGCGGTTTATGCACCTGATGGCACTTATGCCGATCATCAGCCCGCCATTCGCGGTGGCGACCGCGGCTATCGTTTTATTTGGCCGGGGTGGATTAATCACCTTCCGTTTGTTGGGTATCCGATATGACCTGTATGGTTTTGCCGGTCTGGCCGGGGTGCTGACACTCTCCCTCTTTACTGTGGCATACATGAACCTGCAGGGTATGCTGCGGGCACTGGATCCGTCCCTCGATGAAGCGGCCACCAATCTTGGCGCCTCCAAGTGGGATGTTTTTCGCACGGTTACGCTTCCGATGCTCATTCCGGGTATTGCCAGTTCTTTCCTGCTTCTTTTTGTCGAAGCCATTGCTGACCTGGCGAATCCGCTTGTGCTCGGGGGTGATTTCACCGTACTGGCTTCGAGAGTATACATCGCCATCTCGGGTGAATATGATATTTTCGCCGGCTCGGTACTGTCGGTAATTCTATTGGTCCCATCGCTGACTGTTTTTATCATTCAGCGCTACTGGGTTAGCCGAAAGTCGGTGATATCTGTAACCGGAAAACCATCAGGAAAGCCCACCTTTATCACCAATCCGTTCATCCGGTGGGGACTCTTCGGGCTAACCATGTTCTTTTCGCTCTTGATCCTTCTGGTATATGGAACCGTGTTTGTGGGAGCTTTCACTGAATTATTCGGGATTAATTACGCATTCACTTTGCGCCACTTCCAGTTTGTTCTACTAGGACTCGGATCACAGGCCATGCTGGACACATCAAAAATGTCGCTCATTGCAACACCTATTGCCGGTGTGTTGGGTATGTTGATCGCCTGGTTGGTCGTCCGTAAACAGTTTGCAGGCCGTGGTCTGATTGACTTTACGTCCATGCTTGGTATTGCCCTTCCCGGAACGGTGCTGGGTATTGGCTACCTTCTCGCGTTCAATAAACCATTCAAAATTGATGACACTGTTTTGCTGCCAGCCCTGGCGGGTGGCACGGCCGTTGCCGGAGGGACAATCGCGTTGATCATTGCGTATGTGGTTCGCAGTGTTCCCGCCGGAGTGCGCGCCGGGGTGGCTTCGCTTCAGCAGATCGACCCATCGATTGAAGAGGCCGCCATCAGCCTTGGAGCGGATAACGCAACCACATTTAGGAAGATTACCCTTCCATTGATCCGTCCGGCATTCTTGACAGGGCTTGTTTATGGTTTCGCCCGTTCGATGACATCTTTATCTGCTGTGATCTTTCTCTCTACTCCGTACGCGAAAATCATGACCGCGCAGATATTGAACGAGGTTGACGCAGGGCGGTTTGGCAATGCGTTCGCTTATTGCGATATTTTGATTATTCTTGTCCTACTGGTGATCGGTTTTCTCTATTTTGTGGTTGGAACTACAACAGGTGTTGAACGTGATTTTGGAGTTTCACTTTAGTACTCGGCCTTGCGGGTTGACCGGGTTTAATTTTTGAATGATGGCAGGAGGCAGCACAATGACTACCAGCAAAACAGAACAGGGAAATCTTTCTCTCCATTCTTTAGGCAAGATATTTTCTCAGGGTGCTAATCAGGTACAGGCCGTGGACAACGTTTCTCTGGAAATTCACGGTGGAGAGTTTATCACTCTGCTTGGCCCATCGGGTTGTGGAAAGACAACGACTCTCCGGTTGATCGCAGGATTTGAGCTCCCGACAACTGGACAAATCATTCTGGATGGCAAGGATATCGCCAATGATCCACCCAATCACCGGCCGATGGCAATGGTGTTTCAAAGTTACGCGCTTTTTCCCCATCTAAATGTGTTTGAAAATGTGGCTTTTGGGTTGAAACTAAAAAAGATGCCATCCAATGAAATTAATGAAGCCGTTGAGATGGTTTTGCATATGATGAACCTGACCGGTTTGGGAAAACGAAGTCCATCCCAACTTTCGGGTGGACAACAGCAGCGGGTTGCTCTGGCAAGAGCCATGGTCATGAAGCCAAAAGTATTGCTTTTTGATGAGCCCCTTTCCAATCTTGATGCCAAACTGCGCATTCAAATGCGCGTTGAGATTCGGCGTTTGCAAAAGCGGTTGGGAATCACCGGCATCTATGTTACCCACGACCAGGTTGAAGCCATGAGCCTTTCTGACCGGATAGTTGTAATGAATAAGGGACGAATAGAGCAAGTGGGCAATCCAGTTGAGATCTTTATGCGTCCCTCTTCACTTTTTGTGGCCGATTTTATCGGGCGCGCCAATTTTATTGAAGTACCAGTATTGGAACGCAATGACAATACGTGCCAGATAAAAGTTTTTGGCTCGGTCTATGAGGTTCCCTGCAATAATAAAATAAAGGCGGGTTCCCAGGCGTATTTATTGATCAGACCGGAAATGTTGAGTTTAAAACGGGATGAAACATCCACCGCCCGTATTCGTTCTACGGTTTACCTGGGCTCATCCGTGGAATATGAACTGGAATATGACGGGATTAATCTTATGGCCGTAGATACCCACCCACATATAGAAACAATCCTGGAAGAAGGGTCTAATGTTTCAGTTAACTTTGACCCTGCAGCCAGCTATGTTCTACCCTATGAGGACCGGCGGGAGAAATAATGATTCCCGAAGGCCAAATCTTCCTCCGGCTGATCATAGCCAGTGTTTTGGGCGCTTTGATCGGTCTTGACAGAGAACGTCAGAATCAGCCAGCTGGTTTACGGACTCATATCATTCTGGTTACCGGGGCTGCTCTGGCTATGACTCTTTCCATAAATCTGTCTATGCAATACAGGACAATGGCAACCAACGGTGACCCGACACGGCTTGCTGCCCAGGTCCTTTCCGGGATCGGTTTTTTAGGCGCCGGTGCCATTTTGCGATATGGCACCAATATCAAAGGATTAACAACAGCAACTTCTCTGTGGACTATGGCTGTCGTTGGACTTGCTGTGGGAGCCGGTTATCTTCTCGTGGCCATCGGAACAACGGTTTTTCTTCTTTCAGCCCTCACAATTCTGAATCGGATAGAGAAGAATAAGCTGACTGTGAATGTGGTCAGACAATTATGGATCATGAGTG
>JAAYYW010000153.1 GCA_012515195.1 Leptolinea sp. | reverse complement strand
TCATCCAGACGGTTGAGCAATTCAAGGTTCTGTTCCACGGTTTTCCCGAAACCGATGCCCGGGTCGAGGATGATATTCCTGTCTTCGATGCCAGATGCGCGGGCGATTTCAACGCTGGCAAGCAATTCGCGTTTCACGTCTTCCAGAAGGTTCTCGTATTCCACTCCGACATAGCGTCCCAACACGGCCTGGCTGGCCTTGCTGCGGTTGTGCATCAACACCACTGGAACACCGGCCTGTGAGCATACATCCGCCAGGGCACGGTCTGCTTGCAATCCCCACACATCATTGATCCAATCCGCACCTGCTTCGAGCGCTGCCTGCGCAGTGGACGCGCGGTACGTATCCACCGAGATCAAGGCTGGAAAATCACTTTTTACCAGAGCCTTTACAACCGGGAGAACCCGTTCCAGTTCCTGCTCTGCTGTAACCGGTTCGGCGCCGGGTCGGGTACTTTCGCCGCCAATATCCAGAATATGCGCTCCAGATTGAACGAAACCTTCAGCCTGTTTTAGCGCCGCCGCGACAGGGTTTTGAGAAGCGGCCAGCCCGTCACCAGAGAAGCTGTCAGGGGTGACGTTGATAATCCCCATAATATAGGTTTGCTGACCGAAATTAAGGAGAGGATTCATGTATTCTTATTCCCTGACAGGCTTAATGCTATTTATGTTTTGCCTGCCCAGCAACTCAGAAACCGTATGTGTCATCCCGGGTATGACCAGATCAGGTTCGAGATCCGCCAGCGGCGCCAGCACGAAAGCCCGTTCGCTGATGTGCGGGTGGGGTATGACCAATTCATTCGATTTGAACATCAGGTTGGAATAAAGCAGGATATCAATATCGATCAGGCGGGGACCGTATCGCACGGATGGCTTTCGGCCTAACACTGTCTCAATCTCTTTGAGGCGGTGTAATAAGTCTAGTGGAGTAAGAGTGGTTGTCACTTCCCAGACCTGGTTAAGGAAATCCGGTTGGTCTGCCAAACCCCATGGTTTGGTTTCATACACCCGCGAGGTTTTTTGGATAATGGCGAATTGTGATACGGCCGTTTGCGCGGCGATCAGATTGGCCTGCCGGTCGCCGAGATTTGTTCCAACTCCAAGAAAAACCCTGACTTCTTTCATAGCGGCATCACCACCACGGCTGATCCGGGTTCATCATTTCCCGATTCGACCATCACCACAGGATCTGAGTGGGAGTTTTCAATGGATTCAACCAGCTTAAGTAATAGAGGAAAAAGGGACGTTCCGGAGATCAGGCGATCTTCAGGCCATTTTTTATCCATGGATATTCCTGTCCCGGCGATCGCCAACCAAGGACGAGACTGCCTTTTTGGTGGCACCCTAAGATCCGGGGTTTCTTCCTCCGGCATTGGTTCCTCCGGGGGGATCGAAGCGATAAGGTCTGAAGCCAGGAGTGGAATGTCTGCGATGCCTTCCGGGAGGTTTTTTCGCCTTCCAAACCGTAACCGGGGTGAGAGGTTGAGACGCCCTACAGCTGTGGGGTTCGCCAGTAACATGGCACAGGATAGGTGGGCTGAAACCTCGGCAAGGATCACTGTAGAAAGTTCTCCGCATTCCAGCGCGCGGGTTATGGAAAAAAGCCCATTGATTTCAAAACAGGGAAGCAGGGGCCATTGTTGAACCGGCCCTGATGTTATATCAATCCGTCGTTGGAACAAAGCGGCTGCCATGTCTGAAAACAGATGAATCTCGTTCACCTGGTTGGATTTCAATCCCGAAGATTTGAACAAAGCCGCGAGTATTTCTTCCAGTGGTGTACCGGCTGGAAGCTGACAACCGGTTATCAAATAGGCTTCACTCATTGACCACGAACCGTGTTGACCAGGTCCGCCAGCAGTCCATATGCCGTGGTGTCCGGGCTTGGATCACCTTCAAGAATACCCAGACCGGGAAGAACATCCGTCTCGAATTGCACAAACGAGCTTGTACCATTAACCGAAAACATGGGTGAAGTTGGACGGACGCGCTGGGGTTTAACCCGTCCCACGAATTTTTTGTTCTCGTAGCGGGCTGAGCAGACGAGTTTCCAGCGTTCACCGGCAGCCCGGGCTTCCTGGATCATCTTGGGAGTGATCCCGCGAATTCCTTCACGCTCGACCTGGTCTGGTTTCAAAGGGATACCCATAATCACAGTGGATAGGGCGCAGACTTTTATTGTCGCGTCCCAACCGTCGATGTCAGCAGACGGATTGGTTTCTGTTATACCAATGGATTGCGCGTAGCTTACAGCCTCGTCAAATGTTTTTTCCTCTTCCATTAATCCCAGTAAAAGGTTTGTGCAAGAATTAAGTATTCCGGTGAATCCTTTTAACTCAATGGCTGGCAATGGTCCCCGGAATAATGAGAAAATTGGCGCCCCATCCATCACAGCAGATTCAAACATGAAACGTTTTCCCTGGATCTTTGCCAACGCGGTTAACTCATTGAACGCGTGGACGACCGGTCCTTTGTTAGCCGTAATGGCGTGCATACCGCTTTCCAGGGCGGTCCGCAGGTGGTCGGCGGCGGGTTGACCAGTCTGATGATTGACCGGGCTGTTTTCAAACATCACATCCGCTTTACTCTGGCGGATGAAATCAAAGGTATCGCTGACAGCAGGACCGTTATGAAATCGCGCGAGGGATTCGCCTGATTTAAGTGAAGCCAGTACCTCTTCCATGGGCAAACCGTTTGGATTCAATGCCATACCATGCCGACCGGTGGCGATTCCCACGATCCGGGTTTTAAATCCATATTCCTCATCCAGAAGGGTCTGTTTTCTTTCCAGTAAACGGGCCAGTGCCTGACCTACATTTCCAAATCCGACAAAGATCAATGATAGTGTGCTCATGGGTCCATCCTTGTATGTATTTTTAACTGTTCACATTATACAGGCGGCCAGGGAAATTGACGGCGGTCATTGATCGGAACAGGGAATTTCCCATCTTCGATCAACCGGCGGGCTCGGGCGGCCAGGGCTTTAATCTCGCTTTTTCGGAGATAATCTTTCAGCGCGTTGAATAACTGACCATCTGGTTCAATATCTGGCAGCAGGCCGCGTAAACTTTGTATATAGTCATATGGGATTGGCTGTCCGGCAAAATCCCATATGACTGTGCGAAGTTTATCTTCCACATGGAAGCAGATCCCATGGTCTATGCAGTAGACTCCCCCATCGTCGCCTTGCAGAATATGACTGCCTTTTCGGTCGGCATTATTTATGAGACAGTCAAACAGAGCGATCGGTTTTAACCGTTCCTTTTCTTGTTTTGTCAGATTGAAATAATGCCGGTTGGGGTTATGATCAATGAAGTACTGAACGGAACCCTTACCAAAGGGGAGTTTCTTTCGACGAAAGACAGTGTGGGGAACGATATGCCATCCCAGTCTTTCGCTGAGGATGAAGGCTGCCACTTCACGTTTTGACAGGGTTCCTGTGGGAAAATCCCACAGCGGGGTTTCCCCGCGTACGGGTTTATAGACGGCTTTTATGTCTCCGTAGGGCGTCTCTATTGTAAGAAAAAAAGTGTAATTGGAACTGTTGACAAACTGTCCGGCGAGCGTGCATGGAGCGGTCAGTAAGAATTCCAATAATTGCTCATTGTTATATGGATGGGGCATTCAATTTAGTGTTTATGGCCATTCTTTTTCGGGCAGAAATGACCTTCAGGTTCCATTGGTTCACCGCAGTGCGGGCAAATGGGACGACCCCGTCCGGTTATTACCAGTCCCCAGGCGCAGAGCGCCAAAATCTGACTGCGGGTACACCACATGCGGACGATGCTGGCATTTTCCTGATCCAATTCGTTGCCCAGGATTTCACGGGCCACCAGTATGATCATATCGCGGTCCGGATCATAGGCCAGTCCCAGTTCACCCACCCGGAAAAGAGGATCAACAGGTGGGTTGATGTGCATCTGAGTTTCATCGTACTCGGCAGAGGCAGGAGGGAGATTGGGGTGTTTGCCTGCGACTTCATTGAGATATTCTTCCAACCCGATTGCCAGTGATTGAATCTGGACTTTTTCTACTAGCAGGGAAACGACCTTGTCATTTTGCCTTGCCTGCAGATAGAACGTTCGTTGCCCAGGCTGCCCTATGGCATCAGTTGTCAGAAGGGAAACGGGGTCCAGGTCCAGATCAATTCCGGTCATAATTATTCCTTTCGCTATAAAAAAAGTATACCAGACCGGAAAAATCCGGGGAGAATCTGTGAAGCATTATCCCTGTCTGTGCAGGAACCGGTTACTCTCATCCCATGTAAGGTTATTTATATTAATTTCAAACGGAAAAAGTGCCGGAATGATCTTTTTCAATGCACTCATATCTCCGGTTGTGAATAGATCAATTCTTTTAAGGCCTATCGAGCGATCAACAGTCTCTCCAATAACCCGAACTGCCTGCCGGGCTACAGCCGGGGCAGGATCGACGACCCGGACTTTCGATCCGACGATCTGTTGAATTAATGGAATGACAAAGGGAAAGTGTGTGCAACCCAGAACCACGGTGTCGATCCCCTTATCAAGCATGGGATTTAATGCTTTCTCCAGTATCCGGCGCGTTTTTTCGCCAATCAGGTGTCCGGCCTCGATTTCTTCAACCAATCCGGGACAAGTATCTTCCAGAACAGTTACTCCACTGGCAAACCGTTCAACTACTGATGAATATAGCTGGCTTTGAAAAGTGGCTGGAGTTGCGATCACTCCGACAACGCCGGTTTGGGTTTGCTCTGCGGCTGGTTTGACAGCCGGTTCCATCCCTACAAAGGGAACATCAGGGAATGCTATCCGTAATTCGTGAAGAGCAGCCGCTGAAGCTGTGTTGCATGCAACAATGATCGCCTCGCAGCCCTGGTCGAGAAGCCAGCGGGTAATCTCAAAGGAAAACGCTTGGACTTCCTCGAGTGGACGACGGCCATATGGAACATGCACCTGGTCGGCAACATAAAGAAAGGAATGGTCGGGTAGTACTTCAACCAGCGAGCGAAGGACCGACAAACCACCAATACCGGAATCAAAAATTCCAATGGCTGGTCGATCGCTCACTTAGTATTCCTCCGGGTTGGCTGCCCGGATGAACGCGGAGAAAAGTGCTTGATCCGGAGCCGATTCGGTGAGACATTCAGGATGCCACTGAACACCAAGATAGAAGGGGTGGAACAATATCTCAATTCCTTCTATCAGGCCGTCAGGCGCCATGGCCGTCAGGGTCAGGTCCGGTGCCAGATCTTTGATACCCTGATGATGCATGCTATTAACTTTCATCTGGCTTAATTGCGTGATGGCTGTTAGCCTTGTGCTCACATGGATCATGACAGAATGTGCCAGGTAATCTCGGGGGTAACTGTTCTGACAGGAATGACGCAGAGCTCCGGGGAGATGATCAGTGATATCGGTATAGAGAGTGCCGCCTAACGCAGTGTTTATAACCTGCATTCCGCGGCAAATTCCAAAAAGAGGTATTTTCTTGACGGCGCAATATTTTGACAGGGCAATTTCGATAGTATCCCGAACAGGATCCACTCCGTACACTCTGGGATGTGGTTCACCACCGAAAAGTGACGGATCAACGTCACCCCCACCAGTCAGAAGAACGCCATTCATGGTTTTCATAATGGAGGGAAGTTCTTCAACCGGAGTGTCCATCGGGAAGGTAATAGGATCGCCGCCAGCCTTACGAATAGAATTGAAGTAAGCTTCCTTTAGATTCAAACCTTTTGTACGATCATGATTTTCATCCGAGCTTACTGTGACACCAATGATTGGTCTTGCCATCTATTTTTCTCCCTGTCCTAATTAGCAAAAGGGGTGCAACCTCGGCGTAGGCTGCACCCGGATATAAGCATCAGCGAGGTGAAATTATGAAAACTTCTGTTTGAGGCGAGCGGATTTGCCCGTGCGGCCACGCAGGAAGTAAAGGCGGGCGCGGCGGACAACATTGTGGCGTTCAATAACCACTTTGTCCAACCGGGGTGACCGGATCAGGAAAGACCGTTCAACGCCGACGCCATTGCTGGCCATACGGCGCACAGTGAAGGTGGAGTTGGTGCCGTTATTTTTGACATATAGAACGGTACCTTTAAATTCCTGGATACGTTCGCGGGTACCTTCTTTAATTTTCACATGAACGGAGACGGTATCACCGGCTCGCAGTTCAGGGATATTCGGGTTAACAGGGGCCTCAACGGCTTTTAAAAGGTCGCTCATTGTGATTATTCCTTCCAGAAAAATGCCAGTTCCACGTCGCCGAAAAAAAGCTAATCGGCGCGACCGCAGATTATATCACGATTCCTCGCGATGATTTGAAATTAGGATGTCATTTTTGAACTTTTTTGGAGAAGCCTGGCATGGTTACCAAAAAGACAGGGACTAATAATGGTTCATCCCTGTCCCCAAAAAGCGGTTTCGTAAACAGCTACTTCAGATACTGTTCCTCCACCGCCTGTACAAACAAACTGAGCTTTCTCCCATCTTCGAGTGTGCCGGAAAATTCCCAAAGTGGTTGTAGTATGCGGGTCGGGTGATCTTCATCATCAATTCTGGCTCCGAAATCCATGGAGAAATACACCAGCCTTGCTCCGGTTATGTTTACCTGACCGCTTACCAGGTCTGACACACCTTCCAAAGGACCGACTTCCATTAACCTGGTCGATTGGAATTCCTGTGTTTGATCGGGTTGGCCGCCGGAGAATTGAATCTCACGAATGACAGGATATCCTTGGATTTTTTCTTTAAGGAGTACTCCTTCCACATAAAACTGGCCGTCTGGTGATGTAGGAGGATGAGTGAAAGCTTCTGGGGGATTATTCATTGAGTTCTTGAGGATAAATTGGGTGCCATCATTGATGGTTAAAACATAGGCATTCTTGCTGTCTACCTGGAAGGCGTCGATTGTGCCTATCCATTGAGATACTTTTTCCGTGGGGTCAACCCGTTCCCATCGATCAACCTTGATGACCGGATTGCCACCTTCCATGCCGTATGTGCCCCAAAGACGAATCATCATCCGCAGGTGGCTTTCCAATCCCGAGAGAGTATCACCACGAAGACCGGCTGTCCAGCGGTTTCCGGTATCCTTGTTTTCTACTACCAGAGAAAACTGTGGAACGCGGGTTCCATCTGTTTTAACAAGGAGAATGCCGGTGATTTCACCCTCGATCCCTTCAACCTTTTCTCCATGCTTATACGGGGTTTCGATGTGAGGTTCTGCACTGATGGGTGTTCCGGGCTGAAGGTTATCGAATCCACCTGTAATAACATTTCCATGCAAATCAGGGTAAGCCGAACACATATCGCCTTCACCACCACCTCCTCCTCCACCGCCGCCTCCCCCGGCGCTGGCATTGAAGTAGCTAAAACTGGATGAGAAAGTGGCACAAACAGATGAACCGGCAAAGATGGATGTCCATTGGACCCGACCATCTTCAGATAATCTCCCGGCGATTGAGACGGGTTCACCATCCGGAAGATCTTCCGGCGCATCGGACAGGGGGAACAGTTTTCCGTCCATAGTCTGGATGGCAAATCCCGTATTGTCTTTGCGTAGAATCCCGGTGAACCCCAGTGTCTCAACACCTGGCTCGCCAGATACTGGCTCTATGGTTTCAACAATCACACGGGCATCGGAAGCCAATGTGCCGGTGACGTGCATCAACTGCTGATCATCCAGGTTTATGCCGGAAAAATCACCTTCAAGATTGTAATTATTTAACCTAACCACAGATTGTTTTCCATCAACCGTTGTCAATACCTCAGGTACATCGATAAGTTCCATCCTGTCACCGGCTTCGAATTGGCGGGCCCAGGTGCGGTCATCTGGTGGTGAGGTGTAGAGCCGGGCTATCTGGTATCCAAAACGTCCTCCAAGCTGACCATCCAAAAGGGTTTTCCATGCATCTGACGCTGTCCGCAGTGGATAATCTCCCTGTTTTTTCAACTGGATGATTCGACCGCGAACCTCAAGAACTTCGCCATCCGATCCAACTGTTACAACAAAGTCGGGATCGGCAGGTTCGGCTGGTCGTAGTGGAACATTATCTTCCAACAATCGAATAATATGTACTTGCCGGGCGAAAAGTATCCCCGGTTCCACGGTGTAATTAAAGTTCAACAATCCTTTATTGGACAGGAAACCAACCGCTTTCTGTGACATTGTTTCAAATTTAAGTGGCGCCCCATGGTCGTCCTTCGCCTTGAATACGTCCGGGAGATAGTTGAATGACATATTATGTCCGTATACGTTCAAAAATGACTTGCCATCTATCACTTGAAACGATTGGAAATCAGGTTGGCTGGAAGTGCCTTTATATATTTCTCCTTTCATGCCTAACTGATCTACCAGCTGTCGAACAGTTTCGATGGATAGATCTCCAGTGGCTTTTGTTTTGTAAACTGCCGCAGATGCAGGACTGGAAGGTAATTCAGCCTGCAATGTCCACTGGGCATCAGGAAATTGCTCACCAAGATTGGCACTGGCCATAACACTGGATGGCCCTAGCATGGGGAGTACAGGAAGGTTTATGGGCTCGGTTGGTTGAGATGAAACAATAGTAGTTTCAATTGTGGGGATATCTGTAACAACAGTCACTGTTTGACCTGGTTGACGCAAAAATGGCAATCCGAAGAGCGCAATCAGGATAACAACTGCACTTCCCGCGAGAGTGAACCATAATCTGCGACTGGCAGGCTTGAAAGCTTGGTTGGCCGGATGTTGTTGGCGAAGTTTCAGGCTGAGCGTATTGACAAATCGCGAATCGGGGGGATTTAATCTAGCCACGTGTATCAATTCCTCTGCCAACCATTGTTCCTCCTCCGGAAGGTTAAAAGAATCTCCTTCTTGAAAATGGTCCAGTTCTTTAGACCCATTATCCATAAACGGAGTGTTCATTTCTCCTCCAATTTTTCATTGCTAATCAACTGGCCCCGCAGATCTTGAAGAGCGCGGTAAACCAGGTTTCTGACAGCCCCTTCGCTTTTTGAAAGGAGCAGAGACATTTCAAGTGTGGACATCTGGCCGAAAAAACGCAGGCAGAGAGCTTCCACCCGGTCTGGATCAATACATGTTAGAGCGCGACTGACCTGTTGTAACTTCATTCGATAGTCAACCGATTCCTCCAAACCCTCTTCCGCAACTACCGCTGATTCAAGCGGCAAAGATAGTGGTTGACGGTAATGATCGGCCAGTTTGTGTCGGGCAATTCCAAACAGCCAGATGCCAAAATTCTTCTTATGCTGGTATCCTTTGATTCCTTCAAGCGCACTCAGGAAGGTTAAAGATGTCAGGTCTTCGGCTTCTTCCCGGCTGCCCGTGCGGACAAGGTGATAGGCATACACACGGTTTACATAGTGCCGGTAGAGCTCATCAAAAGCCTGGGGATTGTTTGCGGCTTGGGATGCCAGCCGGGTTTCATCTATGTCTGACGATGTTTCGAGTGACAAACTCCCGAACAGAATCTGCAAAAAACAATTGAAAGATTCTGTTAGACACGAACTGTGGGCATGTGTGTTGATCAAATTTGTCATAGCCTTTCCTTAATATTGCGGTATGAGCAAGCATGCTGCTATAGATATAGTCGTATATCAAAGCATTCTGTCACATCAAATTAAGAAAATGGTTGTTCCCCCAGGTTTTGTTGACTTATGTGAGAGTAGACCGGATGGACGAAATTACCTCGGTATTGATGCCGGGAACAGCTGCCAGCTGTTCGTCACTGGCTGCCAGTATGTTTTCAATCGAACCGAATTGTTTTAGAAGAGCTTTTCTTTTTGCCGGACCGATACCCTTCACTTTATCCAATCGTGATGCCAGGCCTTCCTTTGTTCGACGGGCCCGGTGGGCAGTTATGGCAAAACGATGGGCTTCATCACGCACGCGCTGCACGAGATACAATCCCTGTGAATGCCGGGGCAGGATAATGGGGGCGAATTGGTGGGGAAGGAATAGTTCCTCTTCCTGCTTGGCAAGACCGGCTAGGCGGAACATGCCTGTCAGTCCCAGTTCGTCCACTACCCTGACAGCACGACTGAGCTGTCCTTTTCCCCCGTCGACGATTAGTAAATCCGGCAGCCTGCCGAAGGAATCATCTCTCTTTTTTCCAATATCCGTCTGTTCCTGGTATGCGAGCCAGCGTTTAAACCGGCGGGTAAGGGCTTCCTCCATGCTGGCAAAATCGTCCGGCCCTTCAACAGTCTGAATGTTGAAGCGACGGTACATTTTCTTGTTGGGGACACCCTGTTCAAAAACGACCATGCTGGCAACAGAATTGGTTCCCTGGGTATTCGATATATCAAAGCATTCGATCCGGTTCGGTGGTTCTTCCATTTGAAATGCTTGCTGCAACTCGGTCAGAGCTTCAGTCTGTTTGTTGGTATCGGCCTGCCACTGATTGCGCAAAGAAGTAAGGGTTTCCACTGCATTGCTGGCAGCCATTTCTACAAGGTCTTTTCCCTGACCGGTCGCCGGAATCATAATGCGTACTTTTTCCCCTCCACGGCGGGTGTTTAACCATTCTTCGATGATACGATGCTCTTCGATCTCTTCCGGCAATAAAACCTGCGTGGGAACCGTCGCGGCTTCCACATAGAACTGTTTCAGGAATTGCGATACCACTTCACTGTCATTGGCTTCTTCCGTTCCTTCGAGGATGAAGTATTCCCGGCCGATCAATTTTCCGCTGCGAATAAAGAATATCTGGACGCAGGCTTCGCCGTCAGCACGTGCCATGGCGATCACGTCGCTGTCGACCTGGTCAGAACAGATCACCTTTTGTTTTTCCACTACTTTTTCGATGGCCTGTATTTGGTCACGGACGATCGCGGCCCGTTCGAAGTTCATTTCCTTGGAGGCCGTCATCATTTCTTTGCGCAGGCGGTTAACGATCGGGTCAGTCCGGCCATGCAAGAATTCGCACAGGTCATTAATCATGATCCGATAAGCAGCCTGGTCTATCGCTCCGATGCAGGGAGCGGTGCACAACTTGATATCGTGATACAGACAGGCGCGCTTGTCCAGCCCGGTAATCTCACGGTCACAGGTCAGGTATGGAAAAATCCGCCGGAGCACATCAAGTGTCTGGTGAACTGCCCAGACGCTGGTATACGGACCGAAATAGCGTGAACCATCATCTGCCATCAGACGGGTGATGGTTAATTTAGGGAACGGGGCGGCCCAGTGAACCTTGATGTAAGGGTAGCGTTTGTCATCTTTCAGCCGGATGTTGTACTGAGGCCGGTAGCGCTTGATCAGATTCATCTCAAGGATCAGGGCTTCCAGTTCTGATCCCACTACGATCCATTCAATATGACAGATATGTTTAACCAGCTGGCGGGTCTTGAAATCCAACCGATTCTCATTCTGGAAATAACTGCGAACCCGGTTCCGCAGATTAATGGCTTTGCCTACATATATTACTGTCCCACTGCTGTTTTTATAGATATAACAGCCGGGTTTCTGGGGTAGATTTTCTAGAATACCCTGGAGGTTGGCTGGAATTTCCATAATTCGATCAGTCTACTATTACCCCGCTGCCTTCTTCAACCCGGCCAATCTCCCAGACTGGCAGGTTGAGGGTTTTTGCCTGCCGGATAAATCCGGACAACTTATCCTCCGGAACGCATAGGAGCAAACCTCCGCTGGTCTGGGGATCGAACAATAACATCTGGCATGGTTCATCAATCGATGGCCCAAATGTGACAATATCGCCGAAGTACATGCGGTTATCTGCAGCTCCACCGGGGAAAGTTCCCATTCGCGCATATTTCAAGGCCCCTTCAACCAGGGGGACATTTTTCATATTGATGCGCAGCTGTACATGGCTTGCCTGTGCCAGTTCAGAGGCGTGTCCCAGAAGACTAAATCCTGTGATGTCGGTGGCACACCTTAAGCCCATATCTCGGGCTATTGTTGAAATATCACGATTAAGACGTTTCATCCACTCAACTACTAGGTGTATATCAGCCGGATCTGCTTTTTCCTGTTTCAGTGCGGTAGTTGTGACCCCAAATCCAATCGGTTTGGAGAGAAACAACCGGTCTCCAGATTTCGCGCCGGCTTTGGTCAGGCTCTTCCCGTGATCTACAAAACCAAGCACCACCAGGCCGAACTTTGGTTCCTTATCCTGTACCGTATGTCCTCCGGCGATAACAACCCCAGCCTCGCGGGCTTTCTCAGCAGCGCCACGAATGATCTCGCTGGAAATATCATAGGGCAGGTCAGGCGGGAGGGCGGCGATGTTCAATGCCAGAAAAGGCGTGCCTCCCATGGCATAGATATCTGACAGGCTGTTGGCGGCCGCAATAGCCCCGTAATCGTAGGGATCATCAACCACCGGGGTAAAAAAATCGGTAGTAACAACCAGATCACGAGTCTCGTCTAGTTTCCAAACAGCCGCATCGTCCGGTGACTGCAATCCAACCATGAGGTCAGGGAAAGACAGTCCTTTGTACGTTTCCTTGATCGGGCGCAGAACCTGCGCCAACGCTTGCGCGTTTAATTTGGATGCTCAACCGGCACAATTGGACAATGTGGTCAGACGGATTTGTTTCCCTGATGTTGCACGAATGGCACTATCCATGCAACAAATTGTAACATGTCGACAATGCCTTTACTTTCTAACCGGAAAACCCGGTGGGTTTTCCTATCCCCGCATCTTGACGATGCGGTTTATTCGTGTGGTGGACTGATTGCATACCTGTCTGGCAATGGAATACGAGTGGAAATATGGACGGTTTTTTCTGAACAGGAAAAAGACGAATCCCGGATAACAGATTATGCCCGATCGCTTCACAAACGTTGGGCTGCCGGCGATCAACCGTATATAATCCGCAAAGAAGAAGACAAAGCTGCCTGTCAGACCACCGGAGCAGAATCACTATATCTGGGTTTTAAAGATTGCATTTACCGTACAATTCCTGTTTCAGGTCACCCAATTGTCACATCTGATGCCGAATTATTTGGAACTGCGAATCCTGAAGAGGATCCATTGGTCAGGGAGATTTCGCGGGTATTAATCGAAAACATGACGGAACCATCAGTCTGGGTGTGCCCACTGGGACTTGGGAACCACATCGACCACCAGATCGTCCGAAGGGCAGCAGAAGCCACGCGAAAATTGATGTTGTTTTATGCCGATCTGCCGTACGGGTTGGAACTTCCGGTTCAGTCCATTCCCGGTTTGATCCAGCTTTCCATCAATCTGCCGCAGTCGGCCGTTCAGATGTGGGGAAAAGCCAACCTTCAGTATGCCTCACAACTTTCATCTTTTTGGAAAAATGCCGCTGATATGGCATCTCAGTATTCATCCTTTCTGGAACGCTATAAGGGTATGCCGCTTTGGCTGCCCAGTCCGAAAAACTAAGCGGAAAAATGTGTATGCTATACTCCTTTAATATGAATTTCAGGTCTTCAATAACACCGGAAGAGGAAAAAAACGATACCGGTATTACTCCTGAATTGTCCATTTTCCTTCAAGAGCTATCACCATTTGGTTTTCTTCTGGCTCAGATCATCCGGATGACTGGCTGGTTATTCCCAGGGAATATCCTTCCGGCAGGTTTGAACAAGGCAGCGGACTATCTGGAATCACCGGAAACGGATAACTGGGATGTTTGGAGGCTGAAAGTCGATGATTGACAGCCTTCTGGGAATGATGGTCATCGTACTGACATTTGCCTTTATGGGGGTTTTCTCTGTACAGGATCGGAGAGCTCGTATTGCGTTACGCCGAATCCGCGCAATGGATCGTTTGGAGCAGGATATAGGGATGAGTGTGGAGAATGGCCGCCGTGTTCACGTATCACTTGGACGTGGGCAATTCCTGGATTCTCACGCGGCAGGCACTCTAACAGGAGCATCTGTATTAAAAGAAGTACTGATGCGGTCGGCTGGCAGTGATCGTCCTCCTGCGATGACCAGCGGTGACGGGGTTGGCACTTTACTGGGATTGGATCTTTTACAAACCATGCAGGGTGACCTCTTTGTCAATGATTACCTTGACGCCCGGCGGGGGAGACTTGCTGGCGTGACGCCATTTTCATTCGCGGTTGGTTTATTGCCCGCGCTTGAGACGGAACAGACATCCAAATTGATTGCTACCGGAACATTTGGAGCTGAAATCAATCTGATTTTAGACACAGCCGAGGACGAATCGGTTAAGATTCTGGCAGCACCTGATTCGCCGGTCGGCCAGGCAGTGGCATTTTGCAGCCCGGTCGATGTTCTGATCGGGGAAGAAATATTTGCCCTTCCAGCGTATTTAAAAGCGGGTCATATATTTACCGCAAGTCTTATGGCTGAAGATACTCTTCGCTGGTTACTGATCGTATTTATAATAATTGGAGCTGTTCTCCGCAGTTTAGGATACCCGGCCATATGAAAAATCCATTAACAACTCTCGTTGCCATTTTAAGCGGATTGATCGTATTATTGGCGTACTTCATCCCATTTGAACCGGTTCGAGCCGTCAGCGATCTGATTGTCAACTGGGCAGTCTCATTGGCTGGCGTGGCAATGCTGGTTGCCATTACCTCGTTAATTACCTCACACTGGCAGAAGGTGCGACAGAAAAAGGCCTTTGATCGGTACAGTATCCTGGTCATATTTGGATTTGCCCTGACATTCCTGATTGGACTTGTGTTTGGTGGGCCTGGTACGTCTGAATATCGAAATGTGGTGACAGCCATTCTCGTCCCTATTGAAGCCGGATTATTGGGGGCTATGGCTATCGGATTGACTGCGGCCGGATTCCGGTTGTACCGCGCAAACCGTGGTTGGATGACTATCGTTTTTGGAATATCGGTGATCCTCTTTCTGTTGCTGAATAGCGGGATATTCACCACAGGATTGGATATTCCACTGGTAAAAAATGCTCTCGGTGTGCTTCAGCGGTTACCGGACGCAGGAGCCCGTGGAATTATTATTGGACTTGCACTTGGTGCCATCACAACCGGTGCCAGGATCATTCTTGGTGTAGACAGACCGTATAGTGGATAATGCGATGAAAGAGATCATTTGCCCGAAATGCGGAAAATCAAACCCGGCAGACGCAGAGTTTTGTTCGAACTGCATCACATTACTAAAGGACCGGAACGCCAAGGATCCAGAGCCGCAGGAAAGCGATTCACCGGAGTGGCTGAAGAAGATCAGAGAACGATCGCAATCGGAATTACCCCCGACACCGCCGTTGGGTGAATACGGCGAAATAGAATCACGACAATTCGATGCAGAAGGATCATCTGACGATATCCCTGAATGGTTGAGGGATATTCAAAAGAATTCTCCACAAACACCAGCAGAACCGGAAAAGCCAGAAAGTGATTGGGTGTCCCGGCTTCATGAGATACTTCCATCTTCCAGGCAAAATAACGGCCAGTCAACAGCGTTTTTCTCTGAAGACGAATTGGCAGCCAGAGCGGCAGCTGAGAGGCAATCCTCTTCAGAAGACTTTCTGCCTACTGATCATGCACCGACCCAGCCGGTTGATGTTCCTTTGGAAACACCGTCGGATTTTCTGTTCCATTCATCAGAAGAACAAATTGATCCCAGGGTTGAGAGCGAATTTATCGATTCTCTGAATGGATTGGGTATTCCCGGGGAATCTGAACCAGCCAGTCTGGTACCAATGGAACCCGAATTGGTACCAGAACAACCGGTAGATTCCGAAGAACTGGTCCCGCAGGTAACTTCAACAGGAGAGCCTGAAGAATCAGAGCTGGTAAATCTTCCACCGCGTTCTGATGAAGCAAGGTCGGAAGCAATGGGTGAGGAAGTACAAAGATCATCCACACCAGGAGATATTCCGCTTTCCGGGGAAATATTGGTAGAAAATGCTTCCGATTCCCTGGAAATGCCGAAAGTATCAGAGGAGTTGGTTACCAACCTGGAGAAGCCGGATAATACAGACCTTCCAGACAAGAAAAGCAGCTTTTTTGGACTATTTGGTAAAAAAGAAGAAGCAAAACTACATGAAGAAATCGATGAGAAACCAGAAAAACTGATTCCTGAAGGAGTTCTTCAACCGCAATATGACCGTTCGGTGGAATATTCTGGCAGATTAGCGATTAGTGATAGCCAACGGGCCAGTATTTCTTTATTAAAAAACATGTTGCTTGGTGAATTGCAGCCCCAATCACCAGTACCTTCCACCGGGAAGTTCAGCGGCAAGGCGATCCGATTGATCATCGGAATGGTGCTTCTGGTGGCCATGCTGGTACCACTGATCACAGGCTACACGTTTGTCGGGGAGCAGGCTTTATTTTCTCCCGGAGTGGTAGCCATGCATACTGCTATTTCCACCTTACCCGAAAACACCCCCTTCCTGGTCATCACAGATTACGAACCAGCTTTTTCAGGTGAATTACGCGAATCGGCCACTGGTGTCATTGATCATTTGATGAAAATGGGGATGAACTTTTCCATCCTTTCGACTATACCTTCCGGTACAGCATTGGCCCATGACCTTTTTGATTCTATCCACCCCGGGACGTTTGCATATCAACCGGAAAAATTAGCTTTTCTCGGATATCTTCCCGGTGGTAATACCGGATTACGTGATTTTGTTCGCAATCCTCGCGAGGCGATGCCTCTAATGGAGGATGGCCAATATGCGTGGACATCTCCTGCAACACAATCAATCTTTTCTATCGAGGATTACTCGGGAGTATTGATCATTACGGAAAATACAGAGACTGGCCGGGCCTGGATTGAACAGTTGCATGGATCAATGACCGGAAAGCCAGTCTTATTTGTGGTTTCTGCCCAAAGCGCCCCTTTGATGAGACCATACCTTGATTCTGAACAAGCAAACGGGTTGATCGGAGGACGAGTGGAAGGAGCCATGTATGACCGAATTCTGGAATCTCCGCCTCGATCACAGTCAATAATGGCGGCTTACCAGGCTGGTATGGTGCTAGCCGCCGCGATGATGCTGTTTGGGGGATTCTACGGCATACTTTTGGGACTTTTCAGTCGTAATGATACATCGTCTACGGAGGATTTCCATGTCAGTTGATCCGGCCTGGAGCATTACCGCCTTTATCCTCACAGCCGGTGTGATCATTGGCTATTTATTGGGTGAAAAATCGCCTTTATTCAAAGTCATTTCTTATCTATTCATTGGAATTGCAGCTGGTTATGCTGCAGTGGTTGTTATTTTTCAGGTGATATATCCTCGACTGCTGGTACCGTTCCTATACCCGTCGCTGGGCTTTTCACGAACAATGGCAATGGTTCCACTGGCTCTCGGTGTGTTGCTTCTTTTTAAAGCCATCCCCCGGCTGTCAAAGATTGGCAACCTGGCAACTGGAGTAATCGTTGGTGCGGCAGCCGGTGTGATCATCGGTGGAGCCGTATTGGGAACTTTATTTTCCCAGGCACGGGCTGCGGTTAATCTATTTGATCCAGAACTGGGAGTGCAAACAGGCCGCCTGGTTGATGCCATTTTCATGCTAATCGGAACAATCACCACACTGATGTATTTTCAATTTGGTGGTGTTCGCCGTACTGGAAGGCCTGTCGAACGTCCAAAGGCCACACGTTTTTTTGTAGGTGTGGGCAAGTTCTTCATCGCTGTAACGCTGGGGGCGTTATTTGCTGGAGTGATTTCTGCGTCAATGGCAGTGTTGGCCGAACGACTTGGATTCCTAGTTCAAACAGCCACATCCTGGTTCCGGTGATCTATGTCTGCTGCTGGTAATGAGATCGAGTCAGTTCTGGCAATTGATATCGGGTCGGTTAATACCCGGGCTGTTCTATTTGACCTGGTTGGTGATTCCTATCGGATGCTTGCGGCTTCTATAGCTCCAAGCACTCATCTGGCTCCCATTCGGGATGTGCAGGAAGGAATGGCAGCAGCAGTCCGGTCACTTGAAGAGATAACCGGCCGATCTTTACTGGATTCGAATCAAAAACTGATCATCCCATCTTCATCGGACGGTGAGGGAGTTGACCACCTGGCACTCACCAGTTCTGCCGGGCCGGATATACGGGTAACCGCCATGGGATTACTGGGTTCATATTCGCTGGCGGCTGTGGAAAAACTGGCCGGGGGATTGTATGCGAGGGTTGTTGATCGTGTTTCACTGGGCGACAATCGTAAACCTGAAGACCGTTTGAATGCGTTTATCCAGAGCGATTCAGACCTGGTAATACTGGCTGGTGGAACCAATCAAGGCGCAACCAGAGCTGTGCTTCGCATGACAGACCAACTCCGATTGGGACTGCAAACTTGCCCACAAGAAGAACGTCCGCCGGTTTTTTTTACTGGAAATGAAACCCTTCACGCCAGGGTCGAGGAGATGCTGGAATCACTGACGCAGGTTAAGCTTGCTCCTAATGTAATGCCCGGAGCATTGTCAGATGATACCGGACCGGCTGAAGAAGCCCTTGTTGAATTGATCAATGAGATCAGGGCAAAGAAGGTTTGCGGATTTACAGATCTGGAGCGGATCAGCGGGCAACCGACCTGGCCGACAGCCGGAGCAGAGGGCCGCATCCTCCGTTTCCAGAGTTTACAACAGGATCCGCTGCGGACGGTTGCTGGTGTAAATGTAGGTGCATCCGCGTCTCATTTTATCGCTGCTGTGAATGGGGAATTGAATACGTCCGTTTACCGTGGATTGGGAGTTGGGCAAGCCGCAGCAGAAGCATTATCCCGGTTGGGGATTCAATCAATCATGCGATGGCTTGCTCTGAATATTCCAGAAAATGAGGTTAGAGATTACCTATGGCAAAAATCACTTTATCCGGCTGGACTTTCCACCACAGTGGAGACAATGGAAATAGAGCAGGCACTGGCCCGAAGTGTCCTTGCCGAGATGAAACGAATTCACCTTGGAATACCTACTCTGGCTTTTGAAGGATTTGAACCCATATTGGCCAGCGGCGCGGTGATTGCCCAGGCTCCCACACTGGTTCAATCGTTATTGATCATTCTGGATGGATTACAGCCTTCGGGGGTGACTACTATTCTGTGTGACCGTTTTGGGTTGCTTTCCGGGTTGGGTGTAACAGCTTCGATCAATCCGGCTCTTGTCGTGCAGGTTCTCGAAACTGGCATTTTAACGAATATTGGCACAGTTGTTTCTCCCACATTCAGGGCTAAGATTGGAGAGCCGGTTCTTCGAGTTCGCATTCAGGAAGATGAAAAGGATGAGAAAGAATTTGAAATCAAAAAAGGTGAAATAGTCCGGCTTCCCCTGGGAGTGAACCAGTCGGGACACTTGACCATTAAACCGCTAAAGCATATGGGAGGTTACTCGGGCTCAAAAAGCCTGAAAGTAATTGGTGGTGAACTGGGGGTTATCATTGACACACGCGGGAGAGCAATCTCACTTCCCAATGATGAAGAACTCCGCCGGGATGTATTAACTAAATGGAACAATTCCTTACAGGAGAGCCTGTCATAATGTACGCGCCGGTCATACATTATCTTAAAGAAACCAATATTCGCCGTGATCGTGTCTTACCCAGTCCCGGGAGGACCCTTGTTTCACCAGGGCAAAAAGTTAAGGCAACCGATGCTGTGGCAGAAGCGCCCAATCCCACCGGACACTTTTTCATGGATGTTCGCAAAGCACTACGGGTAGATTCGGTAACAGCGGTTGATCTTATTCAGCGTAAAAAAGGCGAACGCCTGTCTCAAGGGGACATTCTGGCGGAAACCGGGGGAACATTTTCACGAGTGGTTCGTGTTCCTTGCGATTGTTATATTAAAGAGATTTCATCCGGAGTGGTGATCATGGAAACCCAGGGTGAACCGGTGCAAATCCGGGCAGGTCTTCCCGGATTTGTTCGTGATCTGCAATTGGACCTGGGGGCAACTATTGAGTCTGGTGGATCACTTATACAGGGCGTTTGGGGGAATTGTCAGAGTAGTGAGGGTCCTTTGGTAATCCTTTGCGATTCTCCAGACCAGGAATTAACGCTACAACAATTGGAGTCAAGTGTACTTGATTCAATTGCGGTAGCCGGTTACTGTTATTCCAGTGAGCCTATCCGGGCTGCTGCGGAAATGCAATTACGTGGATTGGTCCTTTCCTCCATTAATCCAGACTTATTGGGTTTGGTTGACAATTTACCGTTTCCGACTATGCTAATAGAAGGTTTCGGAAAAATCCCCATGAATTCTGTGGCATTTTCTATTTTTCATGAGAATGAAAAACGTGATGCAGCAATTAATGCCAATCGCTGGGATACATCAACAGGAGAAAGACCTGAGGTGCTGGTGCCCTTTCAGAACCAGGCACTACTACCACCCGAGGTGGATGAATTTGCTCCCGGGCAAAATGTTCATATAAAATTGCCCCCGTTTTCTGGAGAAGTTGGCACGATTCTTGAACGGAATCAAGGACTGACTAACCTACCTAACGGGCTGCGTGCGCCTGCAGCGGTTGTGCGCAAACATAATGGCGACAAAATTACTGTACCATTGGCAAATCTGGAGTTGATCATCTAAGGGTGCCCGCCCGAAGACCAGGAGAAGAAAAATGTCATACCCTGAAAACCAAAATCAATACGAAGATTTCGATGAATATGAAAGTGATGATTACTCCGCCGGGCAACAACCGAAAGCCAGCAATCGAACATTCTTTATTTCGTTCGGATTGATTGCTGTAATTTTTGCCCTGACTCTGGCCGCCCTGGCTTTTGTAGTTTTCTATGTTCTACCCCAATCGAGGGAAAAACGTGAAGCCGCGAATATTCAGATTTATGCCGCCAACACAGCAACAGCTTTAGCTGCTACGCAACTCTCTGAGAGCCTCGCAATGGCTGCCGCCGCGACGATGGAGCCAACAGCTACCTTGGCGCCAACATATACTCCCATGGTCATAGATACTCCGATCCCAGAGCTTGAGGAGATCGTTATTGAGACAACCGAACCGGAGCCAGATGGAGAAGCAGCGGAGGCGGTAGGCGGAGCTGATATGGATGGCCGTACTGCCACACTCGCCGCATTGCAAACCCAGGCTGTCTCTGCCCGCCTGACGGCAATCGCGGCTGGTACTGATCCATCTGCATTGCCGCAAACCGGCATAATGGACGGTATGGGTTTCCCGGGCTTGGCAGGCCTGACGGCTATGCTTGGTATGGTGATCTTCGCAGCCAGGAAATTAAGGTCGTCGCATCAGTGAACCTGTCATATTGGTAAGTTATCTGATAATTCATGCATATACAAAAAAGCAGCCCTAAAAAAAGGGCTGCTTTTTTCATTCGAACTTAGATTAGCAAACACTTTCGGCGATATGCCCACCGAAGTCAAGCAGTGCTCTGACCATTTCCTGTGTTCGTCCTTCCGCATATACACGTAGAACTGGTTCCGTGCCCGATGGGCGAATAAGGAGCCAGGAATCATCAGACATAATGTACTTCACGCCATCCAGTGCGGCAACTTCTTTGACAGTCTCACCGCCAATAGTGCCCGGCGCGTCGTTGATCAATTGATTGACCATCTGCGCTTTTGCCACAGGATGTCGAAGACGCAGATCAGTGCGTTCATAGAAGGCAGGGCCAACTCGTTTCAACAGATCCTCGACCAGTTCGTGAAGCGTAACGCCGGAAGCAGCCACGATTTCCAGTAATAACAACCCCATCAGAACGCCATCGCCTTCTGGAATATGACCTTTGAAAGAAATGCCACCGGATTCTTCACCTCCGATCAGTACATCCTCTTGCATCATGATGTCGGCGATATGGTTGAATCCGACGGGCGTTTCATGCACTTTCAGACCGTATTGATTGCAAAGGCGGTCTATCATACGGGTTGTGGAAACTGTTCGCACGACGGAACCAGTCCATCCGCGTTTTTTATGTAAATACTCCAGCGATAGGGACATGATCTTGTGGGGATCAACAAAGTTTCCCCTTTCATCCATCGCGCCGATCCGGTCAGCATCTCCATCTGTTGCCAGTCCGAAATTCCCGAGGTGGGTGCCGATAGCTCCAGCCAACGGACCCAGGAACCGCGCGATCGGTTCGGGGTGTACTCCGCCGAAGCCTGGATTCAATTCACCCCGGATCTCTGTAACTTCACATCCTGTGCCCTGCAGAATTCCTTTGATTACACCGCGCCCCGCGCCGTACATTGAATCGATCACGATACGTTGGGGATTCTCTGCGATTTTGTCAAAGTCAATCAGTGTTCGCAGATGGTCATCGTAAGCCGGGATGGGATTAAATCGTTGGATCATTTTTCCCGCGATGGCTTTATCAAAATCCATAAGGTTTGGACCGCGGCTTAGGTTTTCATTATCATTTAAATACACCTCTACCCGGCGGCATTGTTCCGGGAGGGCAGACCCGCCATAAGCGGATTTTAGTTTAACGCCATTGTAACGGGGAGCGTTATGCGATGCGGTGATCATTACACCACCCATTGCATTTAGATTGCGTACGGCGAAGGATATGGCGGGGGTTGGAACATCTGCAGTAGTTAGAAAGACCGTAAACCCATTCGCGGCAAGAACACGGGCCACTTCTGCCGCGTACCGATCGCTGAGAAAACGGGTATCGAAACCGACAACGATTTTTTTGGGGTCAGGCGAAATGTGAACTACAGTTCCGTTGTTCCATGCGTCTGAAGCGATGGCATCGGCAATTGCCTGTGATACCTGCCGAAGATTGGTGTAAGTAAAGGTGTCTGAAATAACGGCACGCCAGCCGTCGGTCCCAAAATGGATCGTCATGTAGTCTTGCTCCTAATTTTTAGAATAATTATTGCCCTTCACCGGTCAATGATGGTGAAGGCGCAGGTGTTGGTGTTTCAGATGGAACAGCTGTGGCCGTTACCAAAACTGATTCTATCACCCAGCCGTAAAAACCTTCAGCACTTTTTACATACAGCCAGATTTTCCCATCAACCTGGGTGGCTTGCGGAAGTATTTCCAACTGGCTACCATTTACCAGGCTTTTGATCAAATCTCCGGTAAAACCTGGCGTTTTACGGATAAAAGCACCATTTCCGTATTCTGCTGACATCCAGGCTTTTATGGGAGTCGGTGTGGGTGTGTATGTCATAGTTGGTGTATGGGTTGGTGCTGGAGTAGGGGTTTGCGTTATGGTTGGTGTTGGAGGTTTTTTTGTGTTCGTAGGTGTGGATGTTAAAGTAGGTACTGGGGTTAGCGTTGGAACCTGTGTCGGGAGTGCTACCTGGAAATGGCGGGCGGTTTCCACCCCACTGAATGCGACAAGCGCGCACATGGCGATGAGGACGGCAGTTGTTCCAACGGTGTAACCTAGATTGATCATGGGGCGTAGTCCGGTGAGCGCCAGAACTATCACACCGATTAAAGCTGATCCGGCAAGGTAAACTCCAAAAACAAGTAATCCGTCAGGCCACAGGCCTTTGCTGGTAGTCATAATTCCGTATCCGGCAACGCCCAACGGCAGATAAAGTTCATAGGCAAGGGCAATATTAGTAACGGTCTGCCTGCCGTTCTGCCCATTTCGAATAACAAAGAATGTGGTTAACGCGGCGCCCAGAAAAAGAAGAACGAAATCATACCAGGAAAAATGCGCATGCAGATAAGCGTGTTGTACCGGTATTATGTCATACTGCAAGGCGATCAAGCCTCCAAGCGCTCCGCCGATAAATACCAGCAGTCCTCCAATTAAAGTTGTGGTCAGCGAACGTATGAAAAAATTTTTTGATCCAATGATGGATGCGAGAGATAATCCGATGACCGGTGATAAAAACGGCGCGACCAGTGCAGCTAAAAGGAACAATGCCGGTGTGTTGGCCAGGGCAGCAATTCCAGTGATCAGACCACAGATAAATGAAAAGACCAGGAAATCGACGGATGGGGTCAAGCGGGCAACAAACTGCTCAAGCATGGCTGTTTGCTCATCCGATGTATCTGGAGCGAGCAAACGCCGCTGCCGCCGTCGGCGGGCCGGGGGTAGATCATCTGGCGGAAGTGGTTCGCTGGTCGGTAATGTCATTTTCTAAGGGTTGCAACAAGCCGTTGGGGATGGTCGAGTAGAGCTAACGCAGAAAAAATATCGGGCATTACAATTCGAGCAGAATGCAACGCTTCAACACACAGACCTTCAGGGGATAAGATCGCGATCCCAAGCCAGGCTTCAGCAAGCATCAATGCATCATTGGCTCCCTGGCCAATTGCTATGCAATGATCCCCACCGAGCGAACGCACATAATCCCGTTTCTGCTCTGCTTCATTACCCGGGCAAAGACGAATGGCATTATTGTTTAGTATATGGTCAATCTCAAACTGGCGTCCGTGTGTATCGGCTGTGACCATGTGTATCATCAACCTGTTTGCCAGTGAACTGATTATTCGGGGCAGGCCGTCGAATAGAACGCCATCCACCGCCAGTGTTCCATTGACATCCAGGACTAGATGATTAAGTTGAATATTTCCCGTGCCCGGGATGGTCAGATCGATCATGCCGCTATTATAATATAGCCGCTCCCGAGTCCCATTCCATAAACATGTTCCGGGTGCCGGATTGGTTGTCATATAATGAAGCGTTCAATACGATTGTTATTAGCTGGATTGTTCCCACTATTAATTTTGGCTGGTTGTGGTAATTTTTCCTTTCCTGTATTAAACCCGTCTCCAACTCCAACTGAGACAGCTACCGTAACCCCTTCTCCATTTCCAACCGCGACACCGGATCTGGGTAAGGTTGTGCTGGTCGCGCCTCCCGAAGTGTTGCCAGAACGGGTGATGCAGGTGGTGGAAGCTATACGACCGACGGTTACCGAAGCAGGTTATATCGTTGAGACTATCGGACAGATACCCACCGGATCATTGGGGCCGAACCGGATAGCGGCTATTTTTCTTTCCATACCCGGAAACCTTGTAGAAATTATTGCTGCCAATCCGCAAACCCAGATGGTTGTGGTCAGTAACGTAGACTTACAAACCGGACCGACTCTTACCGTGTTGCGTGAGTATCCGGAATATCAGGCTTTCATTGCCGGTTATGCGGCTGTGCTGGCTTCACCCGGCTGGCGAGCGGCAGGCCTGATCCCGGATGATGGCGGAGAGGTGAACGTATTGGCGAACGCCTTCATGAGCGGAGGCCGCTATTTCTGCGGGCGGTGCGGTACATCGACCCCACCTTTTGCTCCATATCCATTAACAGAAACAGCGCCGAGAGGTGCAACGTCTGTTGAATGGCAGGCCGCAGTGACAAACATTCTACCAGCCGGACTTGAGACAGTATATTTTTCAAAAGAAGCACAGTCTAATGAACTGCTCCAAAACATGCTTTCACAGAATTTGCGTCTCCTGGGAACAACATATCCGGGCGACGCATTTAAGGATCGGTGGGTGGCCACGGTCAGTATGAATGTTGATGGCTCCCTTGTCGGAATTCTTCCAGACATTCTAAAAGGGCAGGGGGGAAGGGTTATTCCTGTTGGGGTACAAGTTACGGACATCAACGAAGCATATCTATCAGCCGGGAAACAACGTCTGATTGATGAGATTAACAAAGAGTTGATGGCAGGCCAACTGAACCCGTTTACAGTAACTCTCTATTAGAATCAGTTACCGGGGTTTCCACGGAATTCTTCTGCTGTTGCGGATCCGGGTTGGGTGATTCCTTCACGGCGTATGACTTTCAGAAATGTAAACGCCAGGATTCTGATATCCAGCCAGATCGATCGGTTATCAACATACCAGACATCCAGCTTGAATTTCTCCTCCCAGGATAAAGCGTTCCGCCCTTTGACTTGCGCCCAACCGGTAATGCCGGGAAGTACATCGTGGCGCCGGGCCTGCTCAGGACTGTAGCGGTCAAGATAAGCAATAAGGAGGGGGCGCGGGCCGACAAGGCTCATCTCACCGCGTAATACGTTGATCAGTTCGGGTAGTTCATCCAGACTGGTAGAACGCAGGAAACGTCCGAACGCAGTCAGGCGTTGCGCATCTGGGAGTAATGAACCATCCGGCGCGAGTTGATCCGTCATACTGCGAAATTTGTTCAGGGTAAACAACTGACCTTTGTATCCCGGCCGGACCTGCCGGAAGAGGATGGGACTACCGAGTTTCAACCGCACCAGAATGGCAAGCACAAGCAGCAGGGGTGAGATTAAAATCGTGCCGGGGATGGTAAGCACCAGGTCAAAAACGCGTTTGGGAAAAGGGATGCCCTTTGGCATGGAGGGGATTATATAGCACCCCCAAACCTTTGACAACCGGAGCACGGCATGGTATATTTTTCGTCCCCGCCCCCATCGTCTAGCGGCCCAGGACGCGGCCCTCTCAAGGCCAAAACAGGGGTTCGAGTCCCCTTGGGGGCACTAAAACGGACCTGTCCCGAACAACTTTCTACTCCGGAACAGTTCATGGAAATGGTACGCTTCGATCAACGAGGCCTACTGAATGAACTTCCGGTCAAACTAGAAAAGGTTGGTCGGGATGTTCGATTTAAAAAAACCTGATGCAAATTACCCCAAAATCGACGGGGTTCTCTCAGATCAATATCTGACTGTAGCTGCGGCATCGCAGATCACGGGCTACAACTATCAATACCTTCGGCGGCTTCTGCG
>JAAYYW010000152.1 GCA_012515195.1 Leptolinea sp. | reverse complement strand
GTTTTGAATCTCCATTTTGGGATAAATATCGATCTCCCGGTATACATTCGCTCCCATAGGAAGGAAACGCCTTGGCTTCCGCGCAGGTCCGCGGACGTCCTCCGTTCACCGCTACATCTTCAAAGATGATATCAACTGAGTTGCCCCAGTACGATGTTGCATTCGCATGCACATGGAAATGCAAGTGGGGACCTGTACTGTAACCGGTATTATCAACATTACCAATGAATTGGCCCTGGTTGACCCAGGTTCCTTTCACACGTAAGGCTTCAGGGATGGAATCCTGTGACAGGTGGAAGTAAACCTGATACGTTGTTGGATTGGTTGTGTCATCTTCCAGAATGATGTAGTTGGCGTTTGAGTGATTGTTGTCTGGATATTTCCAGACGGCATACTTCACTCGTCCACCTTTAGACGCTAATATGGGGAAGTTCCCCCCATCGGCGAAATCAAAGGCGTAAAGGCAGGACGAAGGGCAGGATTTATATGTGAGAACATGTCCAATACTACCGGTTAGAAATTTTGTTACTCCTTTTTTCCAAGGGAGGCGGTATCCGCGTAGGGCAACTGCTTTTGTTATCGATTGCGGTTTGGACAGGTATTGCTCTTTCGTTTCTGTGTCGATCATCGATTCAGGGATCGCTAGAAGGAGTTTGTTGAATCCTTCATCTGGTTGAACAGTTACTATCCAGGATTGATCATTGGAACGTTGCGCAATCGCAAGACCGGGCTCTGCTGGAACAAGAACATCCGTATCCTTATCGTATAACGCCAACCACAACAGCGCGGTTTTCTTGTCGTCCGAATAGGTAACGTTTGTGATGGCAACCCGATACATGAGAAATGCCAGTACCTCTTCATGACGTTGGATTGATTTCTGGAGCTGACGTTCCAATTCGGCTGTCGCAAGATCTTTGGGTTGCGAGTATTTCGGAAAAACCTGCTCTGCGGTAGGTTCACCAAAAAAATACTGGTAGGCTACGTAAGCAGTGCCAGCTGCCAGGATGAGGAAGACACAGATCAGAACCGGGATTATCCACCTTGAAAAGGCGGCGCCTGAATTTTTTTGTTTTGTCATACCATTCACCGTTCTTCAAGAGAGAATTATTGAATTGGTGCAATAAATAAGCCAGGCAAACCCATTAGAGATTAGTAAATAAGACAATATTTATGTTGAATTAATGATTTTCTCAAGTTGAATGATATAGAATCTTCACAAAGAAATAAAAAAAACCAATCAAAGAACGAGAGTCCTCTTTGTTGGTGGGGAAAAGAGGTTCATTTGACTGATCTACTAGTAGGCAGGCAGCCTGTCTTTAACCGACATAAGGATGTTATCGGTTATGAGTTGTTATACCGCGCCCACCAAACTGACAAGACTGCCCGAATTACTGATGGCGATTTCGCCACCACCCAGGTGTTGCTTAATACGTTTTCCGAGATCGGTTTAGACAATATTGTCGGGCAGGGTTTTGCTTTCATCAATTTCACCCGCAATTTCCTGGTAGGAAAATATCCTGTCTCTCTCCCTCCTCAAAGGGTCGTTTTGGAAGTTCTGGAAGATGTTGCTCTCGATAAACCACTGATCGAGTCACTTCAAAAATTTAAAGAGGCTGGATTTCAAATCGCATTTGATGACGTGATCTCCGCGAATCGGGTTCTACCCTTACAACATCTGGGATTGGGTTCTGTAGCGAAAATTGATCTGATGGCTGTAAATCGGGTGTTACTACCAGATATTGTTAATACACTTAAGCAGACGGGGATATTGTTACTGGCTGAAAAGGTGGAAACGCTGGTAGATTATGATCTTTGTTACCGGCTCGGGTTCGATTTCTTCCAGGGATATTACCTGTGTAAGCCGAATGTGGTTGTTGGAAAGAAAATGGAATCATCGCGGCTTATTGTGATGAGGCTGCTTGCCCAGGTGACAGATTCGAAAGCCGATTTTCGTGAGATCGAAATGCTGATCTCACAGGATGTTGGATTAAGTTATAAGCTGTTGAAACTGGTAAATTCCGGGTACTACTCATTATCAACAACCGTTAATTCTATTCGGCAGGCCATATCCTTGATCGGTTTGAGTCAGCTCCGCGGGTGGATGATGTTGATCCTTATGTCAAACGTTGATGATAAGCCCCATGAGCTTACAGCTATCGCTTTGCAGCGGGCAAAAATGTGTGAGATGCTGGGGAAAGCCTTTGGCGACCCACAGGCAGAATCCTATTTCTTGGCCGGTCTCTTCTCTGTGCTTGATGCGATCATGGATATTCCCATGTCGCAGGTTGTCGCCAGTATCCCGTTAACTCCCGAAGTGATTTCCGCATTGATCAATCATGAAGGCAAAATTGGACTTGCTCTAATGACTGTCCGCGCGCTTGAGCAGGGTGATTGGGAAAATGCAGACAAAACCGGTCTGTCTCCGGAACGATTACAGTCCATATATTTCGAATCGATCAAATGGGCTACTATTCTTACCCATGAAGTTTATGAGAAACCCTCATGAGCGTGATACCTTATTTCAGATGTTCTTCAAAGAAATCTACAACGGCCGCATCAATTTCCATCAGATCAGGTTTGGTTGGATTGCTGCCGATATGCGATAAGCCATGTCCGGCATTTTTCACGAGAATGTAGCGGGCAAATGCCCCCTTGTCGATCAGTGCTTCAAAAAGACGGGTGGATTGCTCTGCCGGCACAAGCAGGTCGTTTTCTCCATGAATGATCAGGATGGGTGGTGTTTCTTTCCGGGCATACGTAATCGGACTGGCCGTTACCAATATCGGATCCGTCCCATTTTTCGCTTGAAACACAAGCTGTGTTAAATCAACCTCAGAGTTAATATACTCTCTTGTCAAATCTGCCGGACCATAAAAATCGACTATAGCCTGTATATCGGCACTTTCATCCGGAAATTCATTGCTGATCCATTCTTTTTTTGAATTCGCCATCCCAGCCAGGGCCGCCAGATGCCCACCCGCGCTGTCCCCCATTAGACCGAATCGATTCGGATCAATCTTCAGTTCAGCGGCATTTGCCCTGAGATAGCGAATGGCACATAGCACATCAATTATTTGTGCCGGAAAGGGATGATCCGGCGCGAGCCGATAATTCACTGCAGAAATGGCAAATCCCGCTTCACGCAATAACAAAATTGTTGAGAGGTAGGAAGCGATCTCTTTATCACCTTCAATCCAGGCACCACCATGGATATAGATTACAAGAGGAGCGAGGGACGAATGTCCATCTTTGGCTGGATAAAAATCCAATTTCTGAAGAAGTCCATCCGGCGAACAGTATGTGATATCCATTTTTGGTGCCGGGGATATTGGGGTGCGTGTAGGTAAGTAGTTATCAGGGAGGGACGCAGAGGGAGACACCGGAGGTGTTTTTGGTGATGAACAACCGGTTATCAAGAAGGTTAGTGTAGTGAATAACACTGAGTAAAAAAGGACGTCTCGTTTCATCCCTTAATTATGCGGCAAAAAGTGCCGGGGTGGAACCACTCTGAAAGATTCTCCATCGGGCGAAAAAACCAGATGCGGAAATTGCATTAATAGTATTCAGAAATTATGTACCGGACGTGATAAAAAGGAACATTACATCACGGTAATCCTATTGGCGCCCTGCGTCCATCATCCGTAAATCAATCCAGGCGAATGATCTGATCACGTTCCGGGCCAACAGAAATAAGACTTACGCGGACACCGGTCATTGTTTCGAGTTGGTGGATGTAATCTCGCGCGGCCTGGGGAAGATCGTTCCATCGCCGGATGGTTGTGATATCTTCGCTCCAACCAGGCAGCGTTTCATACACGGGTTCGCATTTTTGCATCTGGTCAGCCTGCAGGCCAATCGGTGGGGCGGCCAGTTTATCTCCATTAATCATGTATGCTACGCAAATATTGATGTCCGGCAGACCGGATAAGATATCGAGTTTGGTTATGCACAATTCATTTACCCCGTTTATCGCTATGGAATAACGCAATAGAGGGATATCAAGCCAGCCAACCCGACGTGGCCTGCCGGTAGTTGTTCCATACTCATCCCAGGGATTTTCTCCCGTTCCACGCAGGCTTGTTGCGATGTCGCCGGAAAGTTCTGTGGGGAATGGACCGCCTCCAACACGAGTTTGAAATGCCTTGGTAATACCGATGATCCGATCGATCGGAATGATACCCAGTCCCAAACCGCTGAAAATTCCTGTCGCAGTTGTGTTTGAACTTGTGACGTACGGGTATGTTCCAAAATCAAGATCCAGTAACGTTCCCTGCGCTCCCTCTGCCAGAACCTGGTCACCGCTCCGGAGAGAATCGTGTAACAGGCCGGACGCGTCACGGATGTATGGGGACAGCTGATTGGCTGAGGCAATGAAATCATCAGCTAAGGCTGTGATATCAAGGGGGGCTTTGTGGAATAAGGACCGAAGCTGGTTGTCAACAAACTCAAAATGCTCTTTGACTCTGGTGCGAAACCGACTGGTATCCAGAATTTCACCAGCACGCAGCCCTC
>JAAYYW010000151.1 GCA_012515195.1 Leptolinea sp. | reverse complement strand
TCCAAATCCTGCATTTGACCTGGTCGGATTTTCTGCCGGAGTTTTAAAAATGCCTATTTGGAAGTTTTATATTGGTGCTTCAATAGGCAACATATTAAAAATGATGATATTCGCTTTTGGTGGGGCAGGAATTTTTAGTTTCTTTCCGATGATCCCTTAGTTGGAAGCTTTCTTGGCAAAACCTCTATTCTCCACTATACTATTTCGTTGATCTCGTGATTAAACACTTGTTTTTCTTTGGACATTATGAAACAACGATTTTTTTCTGAGCGCACAATTCCTATAGCGTTATTCCTGACATGTTTTCTCTCATATGGCTTGCTAATTCCCTGGTTGGGTTTTTTTTGGGATGATTGGCCTTACATCTGGTTTTCTAAAACACTGGGAGCGGCGGGATTTTCCGATGTTTTTTCTAAAGACCGACCTTTTCTCGCCATACTTTACTCCATAAATCTTCCCCTGTTGGGTTCAAATCCTCTTGTGTGGCAATTTTTTGCCTTGATCTGGCGATGGTTTACAACACTTGCATTTTGGAAAACCTTCTCGCTCCTGTGGCCGACAAAACAAAAGCAGGTTTTCTGGGCTTCCATGCTTTTTGCTGTTTATCCGGGTTTTGGGCAGCATTGGATATCTGTCATATATAGCGAAGCCTATATCATCCTCACTGCTTTTCTTGTCTCCATGACTCTCATGATGGCGGCCGTTCGGAAAATGATCCCCTTCTGGCCGGCAACAATCGGGGCACTTGTTCTTTCCGCATTCAATCTTTTTTCGACCGAATATTTTTTTGGGTTGGAATTATTGCGGCCTGCGTTTCTCTGGTTGATTCTTTCCGAAATGCCAGTAACACTGAAAACAAAAATAAAAAACATCGCTCTGCAGTGGCTTCCATATATCATTGTATTAGTTGTGTTTACCATTTGGCGGGCGTTCATTTTCCAATCAAACACATATCAGATCTCTGCCATGGAATCGATGGCAGAAACGCCGCGTTCGACACTGTTCAGTTTGTTATTCGCGTTGGGATCCAATTTCTTGACCGGAGGATGGCTTGCCTGGAATCAAACCCTCACACCACCCAACGCGCTGGCATTTGAAGTACGTACAACCCAGATATTCTGGATCATTGTCCTGACGACATTTGCTTTCTCGACAGTATATTTGATAAAGGCCCTTCATGCATCTGAACACATAAAAGAGGATGAGTTCCCGGATCGATGGGGCTGGATTTCCGTACTGTTGGGAACAATGGCGCTTTTGCTGGGAGGGATTCCTTTCTGGATTGCTAATCTTCCCCTTACCCTAGTTTTCCCATGGAATCGATTTACGCTGGCATTAATGATCGGTTCGGTATTGTTGCTTGTTGGATTGTTAGAAATCTTCATCAGAACAATGCGTCAGAAAGTGATCCTTCTCTCCATTCTGATCAGCCTGGCGGCCGGGTGGCAATTCTACACGGCGAATACATTCAGGCGTGAATGGGAAATGTCTAAGGATTTTTTCTGGCAGCTTAGTTGGCGTGTTCCTGACCTGAAAGAGAATACGTTATTGCTTACCCATGAATTCCCATTTAAATACTATTCTGATAATTCTCTTACCGCTCCCATAAATTGGATGTATGCCCCGGATTTTGAAGGCAGG
This sequence comes from Leptolinea sp., assembly GCA_012515195.1. GTDB lineage: Bacteria > Chloroflexota > Anaerolineae > Anaerolineales > Anaerolineaceae > Leptolinea. The sequence continues at coordinate 1,322 of JAAYYW010000151.1, read as the reverse complement.
CAAATGCCTTACATGCTTAATTATCTCTCAGTAAGATTGAAGAGCAGTTTGCCATCGGCAAAACCTGATCAGCCAGTCAATCAGAGTTATCGGGCATTTTCGTTCGAAGGAAACACATCAGATTCGCTGGCTCTCTACCTTGCGTCCAACGGGTGTTTGAAAGTGATGGATCCTGTTTACACAAATGTAGAATCCATCCCAAATTTGCCGGACAGGATGGAACCGGCCATTCCAATTTCCAATCTTTCTCAGATTGTTACTGATCCACCGGAATCGAAAGTCCCGGCGCCTCAGTACTTCCCGGAACCAGAACATACATGGTGTTATTATTACCAGAAGATCGACCTCGAACGTCAAAAGAAGAACTGGGATGAAGCAGCCCGGCTAGGCAATGAGGCTGTTGAAAAAGGATTTATGCCCAATACTCCAACTGAACTTCCTGTTCTAATCGAAACCTTTGGACATGTGGAAGATTGGGATCAGGCAGTGAAATTCACAGAAAACGCGTATGCGACCAATCCATCACTTCGTCCAGCTTTATGTGATATGTGGGACAGGATCGATGCGGACGTAAACACAGATGCATCAAATAGGAAGAACGCCTACATCAAAGCCTACGTGAGTTGTGGAGAACCGGTGGATTAGGATACCCCATGAAAAAAATTCAACCTGGAATCTCTGTTGTAGTTCCTGTATATAACAGCGCAGAAACTTTGCAGGAGCTTGTTAAGTGCCTTGGGGATGTGCTGCCGGGACTCTCTGAAAAATTTGAAGTGATCCTGATCAATGATGGATCACGGGATGAGAGCTGGACAACCATTCAAGCTATCAGCCAGAATGTTCCCTGGGTTAAGGGGATAAATATGATGCGAAATTATGGTCAACATAATGCCCTGGTTTGCGGAATGCGGCTGGCATCATACGATATCACTGTGACCATGGATGATGACCTTCAGCATCCCCCATCAGAAATCAAAAAGTTGTTAAAACCTCTATTTGAAGGATTTGATGTTGTATATGGGATCCCGGTAAAACTCCCACATTCGTGGTGGAGGAATGCTTTCTCCCTTCTGACAAAACGTCTGCTGGCCATGGTGATGGGAATTCCTGCCATTCGGGATATCGGAGCTTTCAGAGCTTTTCGGACCGATCTTCGCCGAGCCTCAGACTTATTTCAAAGCCCTACTGTGATACTGGATGTTTTGCTCTCCTGGGGAACAACCCGATTTTCCACAGTCCAGGTGGAAGAAGCTCCACGTAAGTCAGGTGAATCGAACTACAGTTTTGGCAAACTGGTGTCACAGACCATGTTAATACTGACG
>JAAYYW010000150.1 GCA_012515195.1 Leptolinea sp. | reverse complement strand
CCTGATCGCACGCTGATACTGCCCGCCCTGATCCTTACCTTCTTTTTGGCGGCCGCCGGTTACCTGCTCGGATTTTCCCCATTGGGGGATTGGTGCGCGGACAGGCTTCGTACGCGATCCACTATATGGCTTCTTTTTGTAGTTTTTCTTATCTACAGCGTTTCTACGTCAGCCAGTATCCTCGCCCCTGTTGATGACTACCGCTTCTTTGCCAGCCGGTTTGACCGGGCGGACAGACTGATCCGTGAAGCCAGGGATTCCGGTCTCCCATCGGTTGAAGTACCGGAGGTTCACAATCATTTCGGTCTCAGTGATTACGGCGCCGGCACCACGTACTGGCTTGATGAGGCGGTTGATTCGTATTACGGAATTCATGTGATTATCAATAAACACAAAAAATGAACGAACTTTTGGTGTTTCAGGTCATAAAGCACTGGATTTTAGTTTAATTTGCTATACTTGCGACCATGTTTCGAGCTGTCAGGTTATCGGCGGGGAATCCGCCTGAATCCATTTTGTTTTCAAATATTCCCGACTTTCTGCAAGACCCATCAGGATTTTTATGGGTCAGTCTGGAATCGCCTTCCAATGAAGAAATGGAATCGGTGCTTTCCGGTGTTTTCAACTTCCACCCGTTGACCATAGAAGACTGCCAGAGCACCGGTTATCAAACTCCAAAAGTCGATGATTATGACAGTTATATTTTTATTATTGCCAACGCCATTCACCCGGAAAGCGGCCTAAAAAACCTGGAAACACGGGAATTGAATATCTATCTCGGACAGAATTACCTGGTGACGTGTTATACCGACCCCGCCATGCCCTGTATCCAGACAGTCTGGAATCGCCTTCCCCGTGACGCCCGGTTTGCCGAACGCGGAACCGATGCCCTCTGTCATGCCGTTCTGGACGCGCTGGTGGACGAGTATATGCCCCTGCTGGACAAGATGGACGAAGAGATCGAGTGGCTTGAAGACCTCGTACTGGAAAACCCGGAAACATCCACGCTGGAGCGCCTGCTTTCCCTGAAACACACGGTAATGTCTTTGCGCCGGGTCATCAACCCGCTGCGCGAGCTGGTCAACCGTCTGTGCCGCAACGAATTCCCGCAGATCGACCGCCAAAGCCAGATCTATTTCCGAGACGTCTATGACCACCTCGTCCGAATTCAGGAAATGAGCGAATCCATCCGGGATATCGTCTCTGGAGCCGTGGATATCTACCTCAATTCCACCTCGCTGCGGCTAAATGTCGTAATGAAGGCGTTGACTGTCGTGTCCACCATCTTTTTACCGCTCACGTTTCTGGCCGGTGTGTACGGTATGAATTTTAAATACTTTCCAGAACTCAACTGGTGGTTCAGTTATCCCGCGTTGTGGTTTATCTTTCTACTGATCGTCTTGGGGATGCTGTACTTTTTCAAAAAACGCGGATGGTTTTGATCCACCGCATGAGTATTTTTCAATAAGAATAAGGATGAAATATGGTCAAGATCATTACGGATAGCACCTGCGATATGGATGATGCTCTGTTTAAGGAGTTCGACATATCCGTTATCCCATTAACGGTACATTTGGACGGGCGTGTTTTCCGCGACGGCATTGAGTTGAAACTGGACGAAATGTATCAGTTGATCGATAAAACAAAAACCCTGCCGAAAACAGCCGCCCCCACGCCGGGTGAATTTGTAGAGCTCTTCAAACATTTTGATGACGATATTGTCTTCATCGGCATATCCACCAAATCCTCTGCCACCGTACAGAGCGCGCGGCTGGCCGCCAAAGACCTCCCCTCCAAAAATATCCAGGTTGTCGATTCCCGCAGCCTGTCCTCCGGGCTCGCCCTGCAGGTGATCGAAGCCGCGCTGCTCGCGCGCGCTGGCATCCAGGCGGAGGATATCAAGAGCCGGTTGAAGGAGTTCCGCACCCGCGTTCGCACGGCTTTCATTGTCGATACACTGGAATACCTGTACATGGGCGGACGCTGCTCGGCGCTGCAAAATGTGATGGGCAGCCTGCTTCAGATCAAGCCGATGATCTATATGCAGCCCAACGGCGCGCTGGGTGTGAAAAAGAAGATCCGCGGCAATCGTGACAAAGGCATTCAGGCGCTGTTGGACGAATTGCGCGCGGACGCTCCCAACATTGATCTGCGCCGGATTTTCATTTCCTACAATTACTGCGAGGATGATGTTGAATTCCTGACAGCCGAGATCCGCAAGATCATTCCCGTACAGCAGATACATCCGTCCGTCAACGGTACGGTGATCTCGTCTCATTGTGGAAAAAAGACGATCAGCATTCACTATGTACGCAAGCCGTAAGTACGGGGTATAATTGCCGGTTTGAGAGCGAAAAAAGTTGATTCCCGTCAACCGTTGACGAGAATGCGCCTGACTGTTAAGCGTTATAATGTACCTGATTTTAAATCGGAGGAACACGATGATCTCTAAGAAAAGACTTTTATGGGTCAACGCCCTGGTAATCATTCCCCTGCTGCTCACCGCGTGCGGACCGGCTGCCACGCCCCCGCCACCCACAGTGGACGTGAACGCCCTGTACACCCAGGCTGCCGTGACCATGGTCGCGCAGCTGACGGCCAACGCGCCGACCTTCACCCCCACCGTGGCAGCCACAAATACCCCGGTGCCGTCCCTGACCCCGCTGGGCGGCGCTCTGCCCACTCTGCCGCCGCTTGCCACCCTGCCCCCGCTGTTCACCCCGACCAACGCGGCATCCAGCGGACCGGACAAGGCCATGTACATCACCCAGTCGCCTGCCGATTATGAGAGTGTGACCACCGGCAAGGTATTCAACATCATCTGGCGGCTGCGCAATACCGGCACCACCACCTGGACGACAAATTATGTGTACCGTTTTTATGCCGCTGTGAACAAGATCCCCACCGCGGCCAACGGATACAACCTGCCCGTCAACGTTCCGCCCAACGGCGAAGTGGACCTGAAAGTCGTGGCCACCGCCCCGGGCACGCCGGGCACCTATGACACCCAGTGGGTGATCACCAACCCGGACGGCGTCAATTTCTCCCT
>JAAYYW010000149.1 GCA_012515195.1 Leptolinea sp. | reverse complement strand
TGTTGAAGAAGCCTTATTCTTGACAAGATTCGCGACATCAGTAACCATCATCCACCGCCGTGATGAGCTCAGGGCGGGTGCAATCCTTCAAAAAAGGGCGAATGAGAATCCAAAAATCAAATTCAAATGGAATAGTGTGGTGGAGGAGATCAAGGGGGAAAGCAAGGTTGACTCGGTATTGCTGCGGGATACGGTAACAGGTCAAAAGAGTACTTTCGAAGTTGATGGTGTATTCATCTTTATCGGGCATACTCCGAATACACAAATGTTCAAGGGACAGCTTGAAATGAACCAGATGGAATATATAAAAACAAACATGGTCATGGAAACCAGTGTTCCCGGCGTATTTGCTGCAGGAGAGGCAGCAGATTCTCATTTCAAGCAAGTTATTACATCTGCCGGAATGGGAGCAGCAGCTGCTATTCAAGCGACTCATTACCTCGAAAACTTATAAATAGAATGCCAAAAAGTTAAAAAGAGCGGATTATCCGCTCTTTTTTCGTTTCTCGATTTGTTGGTTGATCTGTTTATTGAACAGGAGCAGGTGTAGCTTCCGGTGCACCACCCCACCATGTGAATACTCTTTCATAACTGGAAGCTCCGGCTGGCTGCCATATCGGGTTGCCGTCTCTTGTAGTTCCGGTCTGCCGCACAACCGTAATAGACCAACGGAGGACATGTGGTGTGTTCCCTGCCGGACGGAATGTAACTGGCACAATGTATTTTGTATCGGTTGAGTAGTCCACCAGCTTACGATTGGCACCGTCCGTAACATCAACTACGGTCACCAGATATGATTCGTTAGGACGCAGTTCTCCAATAGATGCCCATTGCAATGTCACAGTTTCGTTTTGTATCGTGAATGAAGTCCCGTCGGCCGGAAGTAGGAGGTTTGTAGAGCCGTAAGGTGGAGGGGCTGTTGGGGTGGGTGTAGGACCGGCAGTTGGCAAACGCTCGCAGAGAGGAATGCTAAGAACTTGACCTTGATATACCGTATCGCTGGTTAAACCATTAAATATCTTGATTGAATCCATGCTGACACGGTACGCGTTGGCAATTCCACTTATTGTGTCGTTTTCACCGACTGTGTAGCTGGCTTTTTCGCAGGCTTGTTCTGTCGAGTCTGCTTCGCTCATTGTGGATGTTGGTAGTGGTGATGCAGTTGGTGTTGGTTGGGGAATTAACAATTTCTGACCGATTGAGAGCATACTGCAATCGGGAGGAAGCTTGTTCAATGAAATTATGCTCGATGACGTGGTCAGCCCGTATGCATAAGCAATACTAAGGCAGGTATCGTTCGATTTAACAATATATTCAACTGGTGGCAGTGGGGTGAATGTTGGTAATGGTGTTGGTGTTTCACTGGGCAAGGGTGTGACCGTGGCTGTCGCTGTCAATGTGACCGTGGGGGTTATTGTGGGTTGTGTCACACGACCAGTACCACTGAGAATGGAATAGATAACACCAGCTCCCAATGCCAGGAGAAGAACAATAATTCCGATGGCCAGTGGAAGAGATAGGCGAATTTCTGGTAAACGTGATCCCTGGATTGGTCTGTTTGCTGATTTCGTGTCAGTTAGCGCCAAATTTCGACCGCAAACCTGACAACGAGTTGCATTCTCGCCAATTTTGGAACCACAGGTTGGACAAATGCGTGAGGCAGGTGTTGATTGAGGATTCATACGCAATAGTACCCTGGGAATTTTTTTTAGAAAGTGGGATTATACCATAGGCAAATAATCGGCCTTTTACGGTCTTTATCACGTCACCTTGTTACAATAATATAGATGCCTCTTAGCCTGTATTTCCATATCCCTTTTTGCAAAAGCCGTTGTGGGTACTGCGACTTTGTGACCTTTGCTGGTTTTGAACGCCTCATACCGGAATATGTTCATGCCTTAGAGAAACAGGTGTTACTTTACTCAAGTAATGACGAGGTTCGCACAATTTTTTTTGGTGGAGGGACCCCATCGCTGGTGCCTCCGGAGCATTATGCCCGCTTATTCATCACTATCCGAGAGAGTTTTCGCCTGCTGCCTGATGCAGAGATAACCCTGGAGGCAAATCCAGGAACTGTCGACAACCGATCTTTATCAGAATTTCGGAATATGGGTTTCAATCGTATAAGCTTTGGTATGCAATCGGCACGTCCGTCAGAATTACAGATGTTGGAACGACAACACAGGCCTGAGGATGTAGTGAGAGCGGTTACCCTTTCCAGGGAAGCAGGATTTGAGAATATAAACCTGGACCTGATCTTTGGAATCCCCGGTCAGATATTAAAAGACTGGAAAGGCTCACTACAGGCAGCGTTGGATTTGTCTCCCGAACATCTTTCTCTGTACAGCCTGATCATTGAAGAAGGGACTCCGCTGGCTAGACGGATTGAAAGAGGTGATATTCCTCATCCTGATGATGATATCACTGCTGATCAATATGAATGGAGCTGCCGCGTGCTTGAAGATGCTGGCTTTCGTCATTATGAGATTAGTAACTGGGCAAAAGTGGATGTAAGCCGGGATTTGCGCTGTCAGCATAATATGCAGTACTGGCGATTGGGACCTTACCTGGGATTTGGTTGTGGTGCTGTCGGTTTCCTTCCGGCAAGGAAGGACGCTCCACGATCGCCCGGACAACTTATGCAAAACGAAGGTGGAATTAACAACTACATCAAGCAGGTTAACCTTGTGAATAAGCGCGGAGACGATTCGATTTTTTTCAAACCGGTAACCGAGACGTACGAAATGGAAACCTTATTGTTTATGGGATTCCGGCTTCTGCAAGAAGGGATAAATCCAACAGAGTTTCAACACCGGTTTAATGTTGATCTTCAGCAGGTTTTTGGAGAAAGAATTGATGGTTTATTTGAAAGGGGATTGATCGAATTGTCGCCAGAAGGAAATTACCGGCTTACCCGAAACGCATGGTTCACATCCAACCAGGTCCTTCGAGAGTTTACAGGGGTATCAGATTAATTTTTATTTCACGATCACGCGAGTTCCGCGACCGCGTTTATCTATGGCATCTGGCGGAGTAATCGGTGTGGTCCACCGGAATAACCATTTGGCTTCGTCTGTTCGCAGGTTTACACAACCATGGCTCATCGGTGTTCCCCAGTTTGTGTGCCAGTAGGTTCCATGGGTTGCCACACCGGTTACCGGTTCAAAGAAACAACACCAAGGTACCCCGGGAAGAATATACGCGTCCAGATCATATAATAACTCTCCGCTGCCCATGTGTTTGGAGGCCATTTTTACCTGGATGTTGAAATCACCTGTGGGTGTATTCGTGGATATGCGGCCATCTTCAACAATGTGCGCGTCTGGAAGGCCGGATGATATCTTGGTGTCCAGAACTACTTTTTCACCTTCGTAGGCGGTAAGGGTTTGACGCATCAGAGATATTTCAATCCGTTTAAGTTCAGGATTGATATCAGGGGAGAGCGGTGTTAATTCCTCTGCAGGTATTGGTCGTAGATGTTCAGCAGGCATGTGGTAGTCCATATCGATTAATTCATCGTGAACCCTGTACCATTTCCCGCCATCGGGACCTTCTTCAACTCCAGTGATCCAATGGGTTGAACCGTAATACAAACGGTACACGGTTCGCCACCCGGTGAATCTGTTGTACAATGAAGCTTCAGTAAATGGAACGGTGACTTCGGCTATCTGACGGGGTTCTGGAACTTTTTCCAGAACTGGATTCAGACTAAGGCGGACAGTTTGCAGATGCGCGCTGTGAACATACCCACGCCAGACTTTGTACCAGACCGGATTATATTCGGGGCCATCATCGGAAACCACCGTATCATAAATATTGATCAACTCGTCGCGATACCTCTGGTACAGAATTCGGCTCTTGTCTGATGGACGGCTGTATATGGACACTGAATGTATGGCCACACGGGCCAGTTCTCCACTATCCAGGTCTTCAACCGGACCAAAATAAGGACGGAACGCCAGGCTGCTTAGCCCAAGTGCGGAAAGTCTGAGAAAGTCTCGACGTGATAGTTGTGATCTCATGGCCATATTATACCAAAAGTGTCCGAATATATTCGAGGATTGTGGCACAGCTTTTGCACCATATACACAAACCCGTAATCCAGGAGTAGGATTGAATGATACTCGGTATTGATGTCAGTCGGTGGCAGGCAAAAGTAGATTGGTCGTTAATGAAATCCAATGGCGTGGAATTTGTATTTATTAAAGCCACGCAGGGAAATTACATGACCGATCAAATGATGGTAAAGCACGTGGAAGGAGCCAGTAAAGCCGGAATGATCGTTGGGCTTTACCACTGGTGCGATCCTACCGTTGATGCCGAATCGCAAGCCCTATATTTTCTCAATGCTATTTCCGGTCTTCCATACAAAATGCTTTCTGCGGATGTTGAACAGCAATGGGGTGATTGGAAAGAGTGGAGTAACGGGCGGGTAACCAAGATCCTTTCGCCAAACGTTATAAGTGACAACGCGAAGAAGATTGTAGAGACTTGGTCGAAACGTACCAAAGCACCGGCTGTTGTTTATTCACGGGCATCTTTCATCAATTCGTACGCCAAACCGGCTCAGTCCTGGCTGTCGAAATATCCACTGTGGATGGCGCACTACCCTTACAAATCATCAACTGTAAGGACAACCTGGCAGGATTTTCAGACTAATTACAAACCTTCGATTTCAGGACCTGCTTTACCTGCCGGATCATCCAAGTGGACATTCTGGCAGTTTACCGGCGATAAATTCATACTTCCGGGCTGTGAATCTCTGTTGGATGTAAATTATTACAACGGTGATCTTGCCGCGCTGAAAAAGTTTTGCGGTATTCAGGGGGGAACGTCGCCAGTCATTACTGAACCGGATCCTTCAACATTGACGGTAGAGGAACGTCTGGCAAAGCTGGAAGCGCAGGCTAAAGCGCACGGATGGACTTTGTAGCATATTTCTCTTGTATTAATCTGATGCCGCCTTCATTAGGCGGCATTTTATTTGGAGAGAATTTACCCCTATAATGATGGCAATTGGAAAAAGGTAAATGCAAAACATGAAAGATCAATATGAAGTTCGTACTTCGAAAACAAACCCGAACCGTTTGGTTGGATACTTACTGGCGGGGGTTCTTTTCCTATTGATGCAGTCTCAGGTTTTTTTCCCTGGGGTGAGATTGCCCGTTGTCGGGATTGTAGTCTCTGCCATGGCGATGGTGGACTTTGTTTCGCATGAGATGGGTCATGTGGTGTTGTCTTTTTTCGGAGAATTTATAACCGTACTAGGGGGGACTCTGGCACAATTATTCATTCCTACAGTCTGTCTGCTGTTGACCATCCAGCGCCGCCAATGGTTTTATATCTCGTTATTCAGTTTCTGGATTGGGCAGAGCTTGATACAGATAAGTACCTACATTAGGGATGCGCAAACCCAACAACTGGACCTTTTCTCTCCTGGTTCTGTTTTGGGAGGGGCGGAGCCTATTCACGACTGGAATTTCTTACTCGATAGCATGGGGTTGCTATGGGCAGACCAAATACTGGGTGGTATGGTCTTTGTTTTGGGATTGGTTCTTATGGCAGGTGCTGCGTTTCTTATGTTTTATCGGGCGGTTGTTTTTTTCCGAGGAAATTCATAATAGCACCAAGTTACTTAGAGGCTTTTTCGAACCCAATTATTCAGGAGATCCATCGCTCTTATCAATTGAGACGGGAATTTTGATACTGTAAACATGATATGCAGGTAGTCCTTGAAGATCCATTACGGCTCGATGAATAGAATGGAATCTTCAGACTTTTTTTCTCCAGTCATATTCTTACTGGTATGAAACCCAAACAGCTTCCACAGATTTTTTCATCAATGTCAGAAGCGGTCACGATTGGTGCAAGGTTTTTGGATCAAACAATCCAGTAGTAATTAACCCAACCAGCAAAATAGACAACTTGTAGAGAAAAAAGAACCACTCGTACCGCATCATAGTACGAAGACTCTTCCAGTTTTGCGCCGGCGTAAATAAAAACGGGAAATACCAGAAGTAGATAGCGTGAGACTGATACCAACAATCCACTGGCTACTGGCAAAACACTCATGCTCAGGGCGAATAGTCCCAAAGATTTGACGGGCCATTTCCATACGATGATCATACTTAGTATGACGAAGATAATGGTGAAGCCAAGGTCAATCTTGAAAACATCCAGATAGGGTGAAGCCAGGTTTTCACGCAGGTTCTCCAGGATGGAAGCGTTGGCGCGGCCCCAGGCTGTCATGGCAGCGAAGGGAGCGAGTGGTTCACCGGTCATGTTATACAGGTAAGCCAGGTGCAACACCAACCCGACTGGCGCCAGAAAAAGCCAGAGGATGTCTCTGTTTGCTGCCTGAAAATCCCATTTCCTTTTTTCAAAGTAAAACAGGAGGAATATCCCCCAGGCTACTATGCCCTGCGCCCGGGCTAGCAATAAAAGGAAGCATGTGACAGCAACGAGTTTCCACCTTCCCTGGAACGCGAAACGTGTACCGGCAACCAGCAAAAACAGAAACAGGCTTTCTGTGTAAAAACTTGAAAAGATAAAGCTGGTGGGGAAGAAGATCAACAAACCGATCGTTCGCCCGGCCACAGTTTCACTGAAACCAAGCTCACCGGTGACAAGTTTTAATAAAAGTACAGCAGCCGCGAGAAAGAACAGATTTGAGAGAAGAATTCCAAATGCCACATAGAAGCCATCGGGAAGGTGAAGCCCCAGCCATCCAAAACTTTTAACAAGGTACGGGTAAAGCGGGAAAAAAGCGATGTTGCTGTAAACACTGCGAATGTCACTGGAAGGTGAGTACCCACGGGTAATAATGGAGAAGTAAGCCGCAGAATCCCAACGAGAAAATATATCAATGGGAAATAAATGGGTCAGGAAGAAACCCCGATCAACATATTTTTGATAGGTTGGATTTGACAGGTAGTTGCCTGAAGCATAATAGGCAACTACCAGAAGTCCGATCCGGGTGGATAGAAAAGGGAAGAGGATATATCGCAGAAAACTGTCGGATGCGAAAAAGGATGTTTTTATACGATCGATGATAGTTGACATGTAATAATTTTATGCGAATTATCTTTTTGTGATAGATTGAAAGGCATATACACAAACGTTCGAAATGTACCTGTAATCCGATACCGGCTTTGGTGCAGGGGTGGTACTATAATCAATAAAACCATTTTACATGATTTCGCGTAGGCATGATCCATGGAGACAGTATGCAGAATTCGATGTTGACAACCGGACAATCTCAATTATTACGGGATGAAAAAGGAACGCTCTCGAACATCCTTATAAAACTGGCGGATTTGGATGTCAGCAAGGATTCGATCAATAAATTGCAGAACTCCATCCTGCAGCTGGATGAGTTGTTCCTTATTGTGGTTGTTGGTGAATTTAATGCTGGAAAAAGCGCGTTGATCAATGCCATGCTGCGTGAGAAGATTTTATCAGAAGGGGTTACCCCGACAACATCGCGAGTCACGCTGGTTCGATGGGGCGAGCAGGTATCCACGCAGGTCATTGATGACGGGTTCGCGATTATGACCCACCCACTGGATTTGTTGAAGCAATTGAATATTGTCGATTCGCCGGGAACCAACGCCATTATTCAACAGCACGAACGTTTGACCAATGAGTTTGTCCCGCGCAGCGATATTGTGCTATTTACTACATCTGCAGACCGGCCATTAACGGAAAGCGAGCATAAATTCCTGCAAAAAATATTGGCATGGGGCAAAAAGGTTGTTTTTGTTTTAAACAAAACTGATATTTTTGAAGATGAGAAGACGTTAAAAGAAGCCGTGGATTACGTTACGAATCATGCCGCCTCTGTTTTAGGAGAGGTACCAATTTTGTTTCCGGTTTCCGCACGCGTCGCGCAACGATCTATGGCAGAGATGGATGAAGTTGCGCGGCTAAGTCTCTTTAAAGATAGCCGATTGGGTGACCTGGAAGACTATATCAGGTCAACGCTTGATGATTCCGGGAAGTTACGGTTGAAATTCAATAATCCTCTGGGCGTGGCAGACAAGATCCTTCAACAAGCAGGTCAAAGTATTGATGGTCAGTATGAGGAGATCATAGTTGACATAAATACGGTCAAATCTCTGGAGACTGCCGTATCCGGGTACCGAAAAGAACTGGACCAGGAACTGTCACCCCGGCTGGCTGAGATCGAAAATATATTGCATAAACTAGAATTCAGGGGAAACGATTTTTTTGATAGGACTTTTCGCATTACAAATATCCATCATCTGGCCAAGGGAGACAGAATTCGGGCGGCTTTCGAAAAAGAGGTGGTGACCGACTTGTCTGCCCAGATCGATACCCAGATTCATTCCTTGATTGAATGGCTGATTGATAAGGATCTGCGTGAATGGCAGCAGGTAATGAGTTTCCTTCAGCGTCGGAAGTCAGCAAATTTGGACCGAATCGTTAGTGGAACCTCCTCTCCCGCCCAAAGCCGGCGGCAAGAATTGTTTGAGAATGTCGGTAAGAGTGTTAAAAAAATTGTTGACACTTATGACCAACGGAGGGAAGCAAAAGAATTAGCCGCGAATGTAGAATCGGCTGTGGCGCAAACCGCGCTTTTTGAAGCGGGCGCGGTTGGATTGGGCGCTCTGGTCGCTACAGCGGTGTTATCTTCATCATTTGATGTAACAGGGATACTGGCTGCTGGAACACTGGCCGTATTGGGTTTGTTTGTTATTCCCTATAAAAGGAAACAGGCAAAGGAAAGTTTTAGTGAAAAGATCAAAAAATTACGGACAAATCTCAACGAAGCTCTGAAGACGGTGTTTACACGGGAAACCGATAATGCCATTTTACGCATGAATGAGAATATTGGCCCATACGCGCATTTTGTTGAGACTGAAGCGGCGCGGATCGATCGACTGCGTCAGTCCTTGGAAGAGATGAGGAAGGAATTGTCCATAATGCGTTCACGGGTAGACGATGAATTGAAATGATCCGGGATGTGAGCCGGATACAGATAAAAAAACCTTCCAACCGTAATGGTGGAAGGTTTTTGATGATTTTTCCGTTTTTTTCAGGGAAGACTGACTGAATTCTCCCAATTGATCCCTATGATTATGGTGATGTCGCAATTCGATTCCTGGCTGTCTTGATTGAAAATGCCGGTTGGTGGAACATTCAACATTTTTGACAGGAATTGGACGGTGGAAGGTTTACCTGTGTGGTCAATTATCGTTATACCGGTGTATTCCCTATCGGCATTACCGGTTCCCACAACAGAAAATCCAGAGCCTATCAGGTACTCTTCAAAACGTCCTGCCAGTCCTTCTGTCAGTGTTCCATTTAAAACAACGATCTTC
>JAAYYW010000148.1 GCA_012515195.1 Leptolinea sp. | reverse complement strand
TGACCAGGCTCCGCATCTGGAATTCGCCCGCGAGTGCGTGCGTTCGTTCAACTACCGCTACAACACCAAGGCGCTCATCGAACCGCAGATGAAAGCCACCGAATTCCCCAAAGTACTGGGCACCGATGGCGTGAACAAGATGGGCAAAAGCCTGAACAACCACATCGAGCTGGCTTCCACCCCCGAAGAAACCCAGCAGCGGGTAATGACCATGGTCACCGACCCGCAGCGAATGCGCAAGACCGATCCGGGCAACCCGGATGTGTGCAACGTATTTACCCTTCACAAGATGTTCACCTCCCCTGACGAGGTGGCAAACATAAATATTGAATGCCGCCGCGCCGGCATCGGCTGCGTGGACTGCAAGAAGAAGCTGGCTGCCAGCCTCAACACCCATCTCGAACCATTCCGCGCGCGCCGCGCGGAGCTGGACCGCGATCCGCAGCACATCTGGGATATCCTGAATGAAGGCGGTAAACGGGCCGGTATTATTGCCGAAGCCACCATGGTGGAAGTCCGCGAAGCCATCGGGCTGCCCTGATCCATGCGCGCGGTCATTCAGCGGGTCAAACACGGCCGCGTCACCATTGAAGGCGCTGTCACCGCCGATATTCAACTCGGTCTGGTGATCCTTCTGGGTATCGGCCCGGAGGATACCGCTGAAAAACTGCTGGCTGCCGCCAAAAAGATCGCGCTAATGCGCATCTTTGAAGACGACCAGCGCAAGATGAACCGCTCCATCATCGACGTTGGCGGTTCGGCCATTGTCGTCTCACAATTCACGTTGTATGCCGACACGCGCAAGGGCAACCGGCCGTCCTTCATCGGAGCCGCTCCACCCGACCTTGCCCGGCCATTGGTAGACCAATTCGTCCAGTTCCTTCAAGATCAGGGCGTTCCCACCCAGACCGGTGTGTTCGGGGCCGATATGCTGGTGGACATTAGCAACGACGGCCCGGTGACCATCATCCTGCAGGATGACTGAACCAGTCAAGCCGGCAGGGGACCATCCCAGCAAAAATGATCGATCTGTACCGCCGCCGCCCCGCAATTCAGGGCGGCTTTCGCGTCCTGCAGGTTACATATTCCTGCCAGGATGAGCGGTATTCCCAACGTTTTCAGATTAATTAACCCTTCCAACATCTGCGGGAACAACCCCGGCCCGTGCAGCCTGCCGTGGATGATCCGTCCTCCCGCTGCCGGCAGCGCCCCGCGCGGTGTGCCGAGAGTCACGGCTGAAACCCCATCCGGCAGACGTTCAAGCAAACCTGTGTCTTCACCAAGGGAAATGTGCACAACCAGCGGCAACTCTCCGCAGGCTGCCAGCATCAATTGCCGCATCAAATCGCGGGAGCACCCGGGGGGGAGGCCCAATTCAATCGCGGCAATACCTTCCATCTCTTCACACTGGCGTACCATTTCATTCAGCTCATCGGGGTCGGAACTGATCAGGTGCACCCATACCGGTGACGAGGACTGGGCCCAATGGGCGGCATATTTTCGCCGGACAGACCGCCACCCGTCATTGGGCAGACCGGTATGCAGAAGGAACCCGCCCGGAAAAGACAAGAACGCCCGGTCGGTCGATGGCACTCTTGCCCGCAGGCTTATCGGGTTTGTTACAAAAACGCATCCCGACGGAGAAAGAGCCGGATTAAAACCCAGCGTCCCACCCTGGTTCATCCACCGGGAAGGCAATTCAATCGGGCGGCGAGTTTCGTTCAGCATCATACGTCCAACTCTGCCAGTGGGAACACCGGCCCATCAACACAGGCATGCTTCCAACCATGCCGCGTCTTGACAGCACACACACCACACTCTGCCATTCCCATGCAGACCATGGGCGTATCCACCAGCACCTGGATATCATACGTGGAACCAGACATACTGTCCCGAACCAGACCATTCCAGACCGCCAAATTTTCATATGACGTATCCCCGATCACACAATCAGCCCAAGTCAGGGCTTCAGAAAGTTGGTCCCGCGTGAGAACTTCAATCTCAACCGGAAGATCGTCTGGCTGATGATAGCCAAAGAAAGCGACTGCCCCCTGATCCGCCAGAACCATCCCGGCAGCCGGCAAAAGCCGCAAGGGATTCTCCGTCCCGGACACCATCAACAAGCGTGATGGTGTCTTCTTCTGGATAGTGAAACCTTTCCCCAAAGGGTAGCGCAACCGAAAGAGATCACCGGGCTGCCAGGGACTATCAATGGGTGTCGCACTGGTAAAATACAACCCCGTCATTCCGGATGGGAAAAGCGGTGTTGGCAAAAAATCGCCAACGCGATGTGCCATTACATATTGTCCGGAGTTAACAGGACTGGTTGCCTCGAGATCGAATTCAAAGCAGACAATGTTCCCATTATGAAAGACACGGGACAGGGATGTTTGTATCGACTTCATAGATGCGACTATATCACAATGTATAATTTTATTACGCATGGTTTAACAATAAGGAGAGAGAATGGATATCGCATCATTGGTCACAATTGTCAGCGGTGCGGCATGGTTGGCCGTTATCGCATTGATCGTCTTTTTTGTCATGCAGGCTTCCCGGGGAAAACCAGTAGCCCGTGGTAGCTTTATCCTGCTGATCATAGTGGTGGTCGCTGTCGCACTGTCCACAATCAGCGCAGGTTTAGTCTTTATTGAACCAGATAAACGCGGCGTGGTCATCACCGCGTTCACGCCCGGCTACCGTGAACAGGCATTAACCCCTGGCCTGCACTGGGTTGTTCCCTTCGTGGAATCGGTGGTGCAATACCCCATCAGCCGCCAATCCTACACAATGAGCATCGCGCCCAGTGAAGGACAGATAGTGGGCGACGATTCGATCACCGCCCGGACAGCCGACGGGCAGGAGATATATGTTGACGCCTCTATCATATATGCCATCGATCCCGAACAGGTCGTTCGCGTTCACATCCTGTGGAAAAACCGCTATGGCGAAGAACTGGTTCGGGCACAGGCACGCGGTGTGATCCGGGATGTCGTATCACAATACGGCGTGGAAGAAGTAGTAACCAGCAAACGGTTTGAAATGGCTGAAAACCTTCAGAGTACCATGTCGAAAAAGTTGAATGAAAACGGCCTTGTATTGATTGACTTCATCCTGCGCAATATCACCTTCTCACCGGAATATGCCGCTTCGGTTGAGCAAAAACAGATCGCCGAACAGACGGCCCAGCAGGCAAAATTTATTGTGGAACAAAAACGCCAGGAAGCCGAACAGGCCCGCCAAACCGCTCAAGGCGCCGCTGATGCCTCTGTTATTCGCGCCAAAGGCGAAGCCGAAGCCCGTGTTATCGAGGCTCAGGCTGAAGCCCAGTCACTGGAATTGATCGCGCGGGCATTGCAATCCAACCCGGACCTGCTAACCTACCAGTACATCACCAAGATCTCACCAACGATCGAAACAATGCTGCTGCCCAGCGACAATCCCTTTATGTTCCAGCTGCCCGGTATGAAGACTCCGGAGACCACACCCTAACCCATGTCAGAACAGGACCTTTTCGGTCAGGCAATGGAGAGCCGAATGCAAAGCGAAGCCCCGCTAGCTGAGCGTATGCGGCCGCGCACCATGGATGAATTTGTCGGTCAGGAGCATATCACCGCTCCTGGCCGGCTTCTGCGTCGTGCCATTGAGGCTGACCGATTGTTCTCGTCCATACTGCTCTACGGTCCACCAGGTACAGGGAAAACAACCCTGGCTCGTATCGTGGCCAATCACACCCAGGCTTTCTTTGAAAACATATCCGCGGTTTTGGCGGGTGTATCTGAATTACGGCGGGTGATCGGAGAAGCCGAAATCCGCCGAAAACATCACAATCAGCGGACATTGCTATTCGTGGATGAGGTTCACCGCTGGAATAAAGCCCAGCAGGATGCCCTGCTGCCGCATGTGGAACGCGGTCTTATCACACTCATCGGTGCCACCACAGAGAACCCGTATTTTGAAGTCATCCCGGCGCTCGTCTCGCGCTCCCGAATTTTTGAACTGGGGCCGCTTAGTGATAAAGACCTCCGTAGAATTCTCGAGTCTGCCCTAAAAGATGAAGTTCGTGGCTACGGCCGTAAGAAAATTGATTTACCGGACAAATCCCGCGACCACCTGATCAGCATGGCCAATCATGACGCCCGCAACCTGCTGAATGCCATCGAATTGGCAGTGGAAACATCCCGCCCGTCTGAGGATGGAATCATCCACATAACTATGGATATCGCGCAGGAATCAATCCAGAAACGCGCCCTCACGTACGACAAAAAAGGCGACAACCACTACGACACTATCTCCGCCTTTATCAAATCCGTTCGCGGCTCCGATCCTGATGCCGCCCTGTACTGGCTGGCGAAAATGCTGGCCGCCGGAGAAGATCCTCGCTTTATCCTCCGCCGTCTGGTAATTCTGGCTAGTGAAGATATCGGTCTGGCCGATCCGCAAGGGTTGGTGATCGCGGCATCAGCTGTAACCGCATTTGAATTTATCGGGATGCCGGAGGGTGTATATCCCATTACAGAGGCAACTCTCTACCTGTCCACAGCGCCCAAGAGCAATTCCGCCACCGCCATCTATGACGTAATAGGGTTGATCCAGAAGGAAGGTATGGGGGCTGTCCCCGTCCATCTTATGGATTCCAGCCGCGACGCGGCAGGCTTCGGGCATGGACAGGGATACCTGTACCCCCACGATTATCCCGGTCATTACATTCCCCAGGAATACCTGCCCCGTAAAGCCGCCGGAAAAACGTTCTACATACCTTCTGACCAGGGGTACGAGAAGCAAATTGGGGAACGTTTGAACTTCTGGCGTGAACAGGTGGATAACATCCGCAAGTCAATTGAAACAAAGGCAAAAAGGAAATAATATGGCCGTCCTTATCCTTGCCAGGCATGCCGAAACCGCAGTCATTGGGAAAAAATTGACTGGCCGAATTACGGGTGTCCATCTTACGGCTAATGGGCGTGTCCAGGCAATGGCTCTGGCCGACAAACTTATTAATGTGAAGATCGGTGCCATTTTCAGCAGTCCATTGGAAAGAGCTATGGAAACCGCAAAACCGCTCTCTGACGCTCTGGGAATACCGGTCAGCCCTCACAACGGTCTGAATGAGGTCAATTTCGGTGCCTGGCAGGGCCGTCCTTACAGGCAATTGGAAAAGCTTAAGTTATGGCGGGCGATCCAGCGAACACCGTCTTTGGTCACGTTCCCGGCCGGTGAATCATTTGTCACAGCCCAACAGAGAATCGTTGCCAGTCTGGAAGAGATCGCGTCTGCCATGGAAGAAAACGACACAGCTGTCTGCTTTTCCCACTGCGATCCAATCAAACTGGCATTGGCATATTTCCTTAATATGGCACTGGACGATTTTCAACGCATTTCGATCGAACCAGCTTCCCTCTCACTGGTAATTCTGGGAAAAGGCATACCCCGATTGGGTTCCATAAACCAGTCCGTATCAGAAAACGATTTTTTTATGAAATTGGCAAAAAGAGAAAACGAATCAGCAAACCTTGAAGATA
>JAAYYW010000147.1 GCA_012515195.1 Leptolinea sp. | reverse complement strand
TCTCAATTTTGTAGGGGAGTTTTGTATCCGCACTTCCCACACCGCTGTTTTTTACATCGAACAGCGAAAGCTGGTCACCGGCGACGGGCGACCCGGAATAGCTGGTGGCCACCAGTTTTTTCAACCCCAGAAAGTTGAAGTTCAGGGCGAAATACTTGAAGAAATTGCTCTCGTACGGGTCGTCGCAATTGCAGAAGATGACCTTGCCGCGGAAGTGGTCCTTGTAATGCCGCATCTCGGCTTCAATATCCGACAGTTGCGTGTAAAACTCATCCTTCTTATTCAGGTTCGCTTTGTTCAGACTCTCATTATTTGCCATAAATCCCCGTGATTCAGTGTGCGCAAATTTTGATCGGTATTCATACTGTGCGGTTTCTGTTGTTTCCGTGTGACGTACTAATTCTAACCACGTTTTGGTCAATTTTGAACCGGATCTGCAACCGCTGTGTAGAAAACCTCATGATGGGACAACTGGTTTTGAAACGCAAATGGGAAAAAAGCTTGAATTAAGCCAGTATTCATGTTCAATTCAAAAGAGATATTCGATGGGCAGCCTGTATTTTACGGATACGATCTTCTGCGATACCCACGCTTCCGGCCACGTCCGGCCAGGATTTCATGGCCGTGGTCACGCAGGCCAGCATTTCAAGAGCCCGCCTGGCCTTGATCCCTGCGATCTTTGCCAATGCGATCAGATCCTGTTTGGTGAACATTTCCCTTTTTGCGTTGATACTCATCTGATGTTGGCTGGTCCAATATCCCATTGGATCGTAAGCATACGAGACATCAAAAGCCGGGGAGAGTTTCCATTCTCCAATGCGATTCATCAGGAAGGCAATGTTCTTGACATGGTCATCATGATTTCGTCCAACCACGTTGAACATGGCCCGTAGAACTTGCTGCTCCAAATCGCTTTGAGGTAACCCCAGGCGTTTCATGATCTGGATCGATTGTTCATAGGAGTAGAGTGCCGGTTCGTTGAAATCAACATGGGCAATGGGGCATAACGATTGCATGTGGATCTTGGAACCGTCTGCGTTCCGGTCAAACCTTTTTGTCATAAAATGACTTCGTCCGCCTTCATGGTGAAGACGGCACTCTGTCATTTCAATTCCCGCTTTCACCGCCAGCTGGTAATACGCGTATTCAATCATTCCATAGCCTTGCGGATCGGCCAGTTCCCTGTCCCGATTGTTGCTGACCCCGTCAAATTTCATAATCCAGTACTCAAAACCTGATGGAATTTTTACCTGACCGGAACGGAATTCATTCGTTTTTGGATTCCAGGCAAGAATCGCTTTTGCTCTTGCTCCACCCGCTGAGGTTCCGACCCGCAAGATATCTTCTATTGCATCCTGGTCATCTGTGCCTGAAAAAACTCCTTCCAATCCCGCCCGTTGATCAAGAATTTTGTTTGATAATTCGACAAGTTTGGAAACTTCAATTTCATCTGATTTTGAGTGGGGGATACGAAGGGCTGGTTTGAATTCGAGTCCCCCCATGCCCCGGCTTCCTATATAACATAAGCGTTCAACGGAATTAAAACTGGCTGCTGTTCGTCCCTGAGAGGCCAGCCAGGTGTCAATGACCGCATTTCCAAACTTATCCGGAAGGGAATCCGCCAGCAAGCCCGGTAAGCCTTTAAAGGTTTCTTTCGAAAGGGCCGGAAACTCGTAGGGTAACGCTCGTAATGGCATCATCAGGGGTGATATTTGAATACCGCTGCGGATGAAGGAAGGATCGTATTGAAAAACAGCCGCCTGTCGATCTTCCACCCACGAAACCGCACCAATTTCACTGTCCCAAAGGATTACTTTTGCGTCACTCATTTCTTATTCCCCGACTCGTCTCCCCAAACCCAGGTTGAATGATCCGTGTCAGGTTGTTTGGGACGGGCGCGTTTTCGTTCACGACCACCCGTGGCAACACGTTCTATGGGACGTATTGTTGGATCAGGCAGAAGTCTTTCAAGGTTATGTTGAAGTTCTAACGCCATCAAAATTCGGATAAAGGTGTCTAATGAGACACTCTTGCCGCTTTCGAGTCTTTTTACCGTTGTAAACGCAACCCCCGACTTTTGCGCTAATTGAGTCTGGGTTAAATTCCGCGA
>JAAYYW010000146.1 GCA_012515195.1 Leptolinea sp. | reverse complement strand
GCCGGACAATGGGAAACGGCGTTTAACCTGACAGAAAGAGCAGCGGAATTGACCAACAACATGGAAGGTTCACTGTGTTCTGTTTGGCGCAGATTGGAAACGATCAGGGTAGGTAATACATCTGCCAGCGAGGAATGGAAGAACAAGGTTTACTCGCAGTACCAATGCGAGCTATTCTTTAATCAAAGTCCTTAACAGTTCATCCATCTGTTTTGCGGCGTAAGATATGTTGTATTGTTCGGCTTCTTGCTTGAATGTTGGAGGAAGTAAATCTGTTCCTGTTTTTTTGTTATCGATCATTCGAGCGAGGTTAGCAGATATTCCTTCGATATCATTGGGATCGACAACCGGGCAGTCCAGCTTACGGATCAAGTCGGCCGAGCTGCCGATCAGCGGTGTTATACCCAGAATCGGTTTTTCAAACGCCAGGTAGTCTACCAATTTGCTGGGGAGGAAAACGCTGGGGGTTACCGATGGCGCGTCGATCACCAGAAGTGCATCAGCCTGTACGGCTAATTCCTGGGAACGGGCGAAAGTGACCGGTCCTTCAAATACAGTCAGATTATCCAATCCCAGATCATGGGCCGTTTGTTTGAACCGTTCCATGTTATGTCCGGCAAACCGCAACCCGAAACTGTTTTTGTACCCGGGTTTCTGATTCAATTTGTTTGCTGCGCGAAGCAGGTTTTCCGGTGTGCGAAGGCCATAGAAATTACCGGTATATAGAAATTCCACCCTGGAATTGGATGCTGGACGAGTTTGTTTAATTGCAGGAGAGAGAGACTCAAATCCATGTGGGATTACATGTGTTCTGGTTTGCCATTCCTCCGGGTATTTTTCCATAACAAGGTCGGTTGTTTGTGAAGAGACAAAAACTACCGCATCAGCTGTGCTGATAACGGCCTGTTCCATCTCATACAATCTTTGCTTAACCCATGGCGAAGCCTGGACGTAGGGGTTATCTGTCCATGGATCGCTGAAATGTGCCACCCATGGAAGCCGACTTTGTTGCTTAAACTTCAATCCGGCCAGATGATCTGTCCATGGCTGGGCAAAGCTGATAAACGCATCATAATTGTTCTTTTCTGCCAACAGCCGGCATTGTCGAAATGCCGCATTTTTCCAAACCCACTTGGGATCCGGGAGCTGTCCGAGAGAAGGAATGAGGCGAATGAGTCCCCGGACTGGAATCCAATCCTCCAGAGAGGGAACCCGATATTTCCTAACCTTTCCACCAGCCGGTCGTTCTAATTCTTTGTCCAATATGGTACCTTGCCGAAGTGAATCGGGATCTACACATACAACATCGGTCTCCCAGCCCAGATCAGCCAGTGCCGCAAGCAGCCGTGATACCTGTATTGACCGCGGCATCACGATGGGCGGCATACACCAGGAAAGTGCCAACAGGCGGGTCATTTTTTCCCACCTCCAGGCGCACGTTCCAAAACTTGCGTATAGGTTAGAGATTGAATACCTTGTTCTTTCAGAAAAACCAGCGTTTCCAGAATCCCTGGATCATCTACAACGTGAGAGGGATCCACGTAAAAATTTAGCAGTCCGTTTATTTCCCAATTGATCAGGCTTTCAGCAGTCTCGCGGAAAGCCTGTGAAAACCGGGGACTGACCTTTCGGACTGCCAGGTTTTCCAGATAAGTGAATGAATCTAATACCGAGAAAGGTGCATTCGCGCTGCCAATGACGGGAAATTCCGGCCATCCATTCACACGCCAAACCGGACCATGTTTGATCGCGTCATAGGGGGTTGATTGGGAAGAATAAACCTCACCCAGTTCCCGTAAAACCGGTTGAATGACATCTGTTTTTATTTTCTGTGAAACCATCCCGAAGTGGGGTGCCCGGAAACCAGCTGGCGGTATTCCCAGAACGCGGACAACCGTTTCATGCCCTTTTCTCACATCGGAAACTACGTCGACTGAGGCCATTTGTTCATAGAACGTGGTTGAGCGGTATACCCCATCCATCAATTGAGTGTGGGGGAGGTATCCGTGGTTCAGAAATTCGGCACCGGTGTCATGAATCTTTTTGTAGATGTCCGGATTTGTTTCCAGCATAGTTCCCGGTACGGCGTATGACCGTTGGATGCCATTATTTACCAGCCATTCATCAATTCTGGCAGAAGCGTCCGCGTCAGCCGGGGTGTCACAGTCGAATGAGAGGAGTAGATACAGTTTGTCAAAACCCTGGGTGCGGGCCAGGTTGCTGTACCGGGTCCAAAAGAACCGGGGAATGATTCTGCCCAGGCGGTCGATGATCTTAATAGTTAGTGGGATGTTGTTCATTCCGGTTTTCTTGCAACAAAATACACAACAGGTTTAAATGGATTATTGTATGAGATCCAGTAATAGAACTTCAGAAACGGAATAAAATGCATTTTTCTAATCTTCTCCACCCTTTCGCGGAGCGGAACGGAATGAATTTTTTCCAGATTGTCCAGTTTATTCCTTATTATGTCCGGCATCTGGCGGAGTGGCGTTTCTGCCAATTTAAAAGTTATAGGGTTTTGAAAGTGGTGCTCCATGTGTTCCGGGGTAAGGATGCCGGTGTATTTTTCACGGATGTGATCGCGGATTTCATTTTCATATGTGTTATCAGGCATTAATGATCCCTAAATTGAATTTATGAGTTTCTTAACATCGAAATTATAAAACACTAACAAGGACAAACAATAAAGCAAGACACCAGAAATTGTAAAAAGTATTAATGAGGATAATGTTGGATTTAACCAAGGTAACAAAACATAAATTGCAATAGCCATTACTAATGAAGAAACTGAGTATTTAAATGTATTTTTCAAGTCATAAATATCAGTAATTTTTATTCCGTAAGACATTACGCGTTTATAAAGCAATAAATCAAAAAGAATATAGGTTAAAAATGTTGCCAGAGCAGCACCACTTATCCCAATTATGGGAACGAGTGAAATATTTAAACTAACATTTGCAAATCCACTGATTAGGACGATATTTCGCATAAATATTGGTTCGTTGTGTAAATAAACCAAATAGTGCAAACTGGCACTAAATTGGTCAAGAAAAAGGCCAAAGATAATGAACGTAAAAGTCAAAGGGTTGATGGAAAAATCGGTCGATCCAAAAATGACCAATAGTGGGTTACATAACACTATTAAGCCAGCCATAGCAGGCAAAGAAATTATCGTGAAACCATTTGTATATTTTCGAGTGGAATGAAAAACTGCATTCATATCCTTATTATTTAAAGATGTGGACATCAGTGGATAAAGGGGATTCCAGAACGGGGCAGCTAAAGCAGCTAGAATACCTGCCAATGTGTACGCTGCGTTGTAAACAGCCACATCATCAATAGTCAAAAAATAACCTATAACCCAACGGTCGCCCATGTTAGTGATCCAGGTGCGTAAACCGCCAATGACAATGGGAAAACCGAACTTTAAAAGATCAAAAAAATCTGCTTTTGACATGAAGGAAGGGAAAAGAAAAATTTCTTTTATTACAATTAAGTATATAAATGTTGCTATATTGAAAATTATTCTAATTATTAACCAAAGCCAAATAACCTGTAAAAGCTTTCCCCCATTAATCAATACAATTGTAACTCCACAAACATAGGTAACCGTTTGGAGAATTTGAAAAACCGAATATGCAATTATTCTTAAACGAGCTCTATAATAGTCTTTTATAGTTAATTCAATTGCTGTAAGAAATACTAATGGTGCTGACCATCTTATTATTTCTGGCGCCCATTCAACTCGAATTAACAAGTCATTTAGAGTCGGAGCCAGAAAATATACGATAAGGCTTAAGAAAAAAGAAGCTATACCCACCACGGCCAGACTGGTATGCAAACGAGATGAGATATCCTCCCGCCTTTGATTTCCGGCTACAATCCTAACCACACCAAAGCCTAAACCTAGGGTAGCGATCGGAATAAGAAAGCCCACAATTGTGTTTGCCTGAGTGTTTACACCATAGCTTTCAGTGCCTAAATACTTTACTAAAAGCGGGAATGTGATTAATGTGCTGGCACGTGACGTGAATTCTGCCAGAAACCGAAAAGCAATAAATGGATTAATTACTTTCGTGATTTTCTGGAATTTGCTCTTGTTAGATTTTTTTTTTGATGGATATGTAGTCATTTCGAGAATTTTTGAGATTTTACAGATTTCAGAATAGCAACGATTCTATCAATATCTTCTGTTGACAGTAATGGGTTTACTGGAATACAAAAAGCACCTTTCCAAAACGTATCTGTATTTGGTGTACTTACCAATCTTGAAACTTTGTTAAACTCTCTCATTGAAAGCGGGGTGTATGATTGTTCTGTTTCAATGCCATTACACTCTAAATGAGTTCGAACAAATTTTGAAAAGCGAAAATCTGAGTGAGAAACCAAAAATTTCGTAAAAATGCAATCATTTGGATTGGGAACTCTAAATCCCAAGTCTTGAAGGATGCCTGATTCGATCAACCTTACGGAATTTCTTATTCTTTTTTCAATAACCCAAGGAAGAAACGATAGTTGTGAAAAAACAAGTTCTGCTTCGATAGGATATATCTCTTCAATCGCAAATTGATATTTATCCAATGTTCCAGTATTATCTGGTACTATCCTTGAAATTCGATTTATCCTGTCTCTTATTTGAGTAATTGGAAACGTTAACTTATGAAGCCCTCTCTTAAAAACAAAGCTAAGAAAAACTCTTTCTGCTTCT
>JAAYYW010000145.1 GCA_012515195.1 Leptolinea sp. | reverse complement strand
GTGATTCGTTGAATTCGATCTTGCGGAAACCAATGTACAGCAGGGTCAGGAAGCTCAATCCCAGCAGGCCGAAGCCCGAGCCGCCGAACAGGTAGATGGGTTTGTTGGCGTAGCTGGTCAGGAATTTTACCGTCACCAGGTCGAGCACCACTTTGATGGTACGTTCCAGCCCGTAGTTGGCTTTGCCGTGCAGGCGCGGGTGGTGGTGAACTTCCATCTCGGCGATACGCGCCCCCACCGAACTGGCGTACACCGGGATGAAGCGGTGCATCTCGCCGTACAGGCGGAAGCCGGTGATCACCTCGCGTTTGTAGGCTTTAAGGGTGCAGCCATAATCGTGCAGCGGCACGCCGGTTACCCAACTGATCAGCCCATTGGCCATGTGTGAGGGCAGAGTGCGGGTGAGCCAGGTATCCTTGCGGTTACGGCGCCAGCCGCTGACCACGTCATAGCCCTCTTCAATTTTGGCGATCATGGCGGGGATGTCGCGCGGGTCGTTCTGCATGTCAGCGTCGCACAATACGATCAGCTCGCCGGAAGAATAGTCGATTCCGGCGGCGATGGCGGCCGTCTGCCCGAAGTTGCGGCGAAGGATCACGGCATGGTAGTGGGCGGGGTCAGCCTGAACGAAGGATTCGAGGACCTTCGCGCTGTTATCGCGGCTGCCGTCATCCACCAGCACGGCTTCCCAGTCGTAGTGATTGGACTGCATGACCTCATCCAGCACGGATTTGAGCTCCGGCAGGTTGGCTTCTTCGTTATAAACGGGGATGATCACGGAAATTTTCATTGTATTCGCTTGAAAGTGTGAATTCTGGAGTTATCCCGGCACGTGGCAATATAGCCGGTGATGGGGAGTTCCTCAAATTTGTCCAAGTCTATCACGTTATTGTATCCCTGTTTATAGCCGTAATCGACGATCAACAGGTAGTCGGCCTCGTCCAACCAGCGGCGCTTCAGCTCTTCATTCCAGAAGCCGTAGCGGTAGAGCTGGTCTGAGTCACCGCCGCGGCGGAAGGAATAGCCATCGTTCAACTGCGCGCCGAAGATCTTGATGTCTTTCAAATAGAGCAGCGGCGCGGGTGACAGTCCGCCTTCCCAGAAAACCGTGGAGCCGGGCGGCACAAGGGATGCCAGGTGGCGTCCGGCCGCTTCGGTGGTGGCGATCACGTCGCCGCCGCAGTCCGGCTCGGGTACATTGCCAAAGACGGGTGTGGGGCTGAGCAGCAATCCCAGGATGAAGAAGGACAGCAGGGCAAAGGCGCCCCAGCTTGCTCCGGCCGGGCGTTTTCTCATCTGCCTGAAGATGATGGTGATGATCACAAGGAAGACCACCGCGGCCAGCAGACCGGCGGCAGCGGGGATGATCTGCGACAGCTGGTCATACGTCCAGTTGAATTTGTTGGAGAGAGCGCGCCACAGTTCGGTGCTGCCGGGCTGGATCTGCAGGTTCTTGACACGCGGCACGGTGAGTACCATCAATGAATCGTCCAATTCCTGATGCGCGCCGAATCCCATCCCGGTGCCTGTCAGGAGTATCACCGCGGCGATGACCGTATTGACCGCGGCAGATGTTTTCCGGCGGAACAGCGGCGCGGCGATAGCGACCAGCGCCACACCGAGTACGCTGAAAAAATTGAGGTACAGTGCGAAGCAGAATACACAGTAATTCTTCCAGAGGGCTGCCCAGGCGTGGGCAATAGTCATCAGCACAGTCACAGCTAATGAGAAAATCACTACACGGAAGGAAGAAATCTTTAACCTGCCGGTTTTATCAGGCCACAGCAACAGAATTATTACAAAACCAAACATCATGGCGAAGTGATAGCGCACACCCTGCCAGAAGGAATACAGCCGGGAGTTTAGGCTGATGGTTGGGTGCCAGATGGCTTCGGCGGTGGGAAGTCCGGGGAATAGTTGTTTGAGCGATACGGGCAGCCACGGCCGCCAGATGTTGGTGACGATATCCGGCCAGTAGATGGCATGGACGACAGACAGCAGCAATAATCCGGGGACAGCCGTGAGCAGGGCTTTCTTCCAGCCGTGTTCGAAGCCCACGTAAATGAGATATAACCCGAAGACGGGCAGCATATTCTCGCGAGCCAGGATGGCGGCGGCAAATATGACCCCGGCTGTTAGCAGGTGCCACAGGAGGCGTCCATGTCCAACGCCGATGGCTACGGCCAGCATCAGCAGGCAGCATACCACGCCTTCCGACAGCGCCTGGGCGTACATGCGGATGACTCCGGGGTTGACGGCGATCACGCTGACAGCGGCGGCTGCCCACCAGGGACCGGCTTCACGGCGCACGAACCACCACAGCGCGGCGAGCGTTACCAACCCGAGGAAAACGGCGAACAGGCGGCCGGTCATCAGCCCGGGGCCGAAAAGGGCCTGCGCCGCGCCGGGAATGAGGAATGCCAGGGGCATCTTGTTCGTCCACACGCCGTAGGGCTGGAACGGCCGGATCACACCGGTGATGAACAGGTAACCCTTGTACAGGTAATTGCCCTCATCCAGCGTGGATGGCAGCTGGTGGATGTAAACCAAAGACTGAATGGTAAATATCAGTGCGAATAACAGTGAGATGAATATTGGGGAGATTTGGTGGTCAATGGTTTTTCTTATCATTTAGATGTAATTCTATCATTTGAACAAAAAAGATTTCGAACTTAGTCTTATTATGTATTACGCGGGCAACTTGAATCTAAGTGGTAAAATACGGTCTTCGTTCAGAAGACTGGATAAAAATGGATTCTTTCGAAAAACCTATTGTTAAGAAAGCGATTCATATCCTTCGAATAATTGTTCCGGTTGTACTACTCGGTTTGTTATTCTTCAAGGTTGATTTCAATACATTTATTTCCCACTTAAAAACTTACCCACTTGAGTTAGTTTTATATGCCAGCATCTGTATCATAATTGCAAATTTACTATTCGCTTTTCGCTGGAAATATATTCTAAACAGTATCGGGATTAGTGTTACATTTTTTAAGTTAGTAAGACTGGTCTTTTTTAGTTTATTTCTCTCAAATTTCTTGCCATCTTCTGTAGGTGGTGATCTGGTAAAAATTGTTGGTATTCTTAATGAAACTGACAATGCAAAAAAAGATCTTAAGGTCACATCAGTATTTGTTGACCGAGTATTTAGCATGGCTTCCAAAATTTTACTTTTACCTTTGGCTATCCCATTCTTACAGAAAAATATGAATGATATCTCTAAGGTGTCGGAAGTTGGTTACCTTCTTTTTTCGTTTATTCCTGAAAAATGGACCAGAAGAGCCCGTAATTACGTGATTGCAATTAAGCCTTGGTTTTCTGTGAAGAAGATCACAGGGATTCTTGCATTGTCCTGGCTATCTTTATTTTTTACTATCACTGGATATTGGTTGGTCGCTCAGCCTTTTGGCATCCCGATACGGTTTGATCAAGTCTTATGCATGAGTATCATTACATACTTTGCAATTATTTTGCCAATATCCATTAATGGCTATGGCGTTCAAGAAGGTAGTTATATTTATCTGTTTACTTTATTGAATTTTAATTATGACCAGGCTTGGACAATTGCTTTGATATATCGTCTGATTTCAATCATCATTAGTTTGCTGGGTGGACTATGGATGCTGATTGATGGGCGAGAGCTTTTTAGTCTTTTACGAAATCAAAGTGAGGAAGTTATTATTGAGCCGATAGTGGAATAGATGCCACCTTATCAGACAAGATACTATTTATTCATTAATCGGTAATGATTTCAGTATGAGGGTGAGTGGGGGGAAAAAATTTATAAAGCAAAGAAATAATTTCTTCAAAGTGAAGTTTTGACAATAATTGTTAGTAAAGAAACAGGGACGTAGTTGTTTTGATCAAATATTGAGAAGTGAGCGTGTCAACAGTGTTGAGAAGCTGTTCTGGTTTTGTCAGTAATATTTTGTCATACGGTACATAATTCTTTTGCGCTCTTTCGGTCATGAATATAATGCATGGATGGTGATAATTTGTCTATTTAACCACCACAGCGTGGCGAACGTCCCCAACCCGAGGAAGACGGCAAACAGGCGGCCGGTCATCAGCCCGGGGCTGAAAAGGGCCTGCGCCGCGCCGGGAATGAGGAAGGTCAAGGGTATTTTGTTCGTCCACGTGCAGTATGGCAGGAACGGCCGGATCACATCGAATCACCCGCTCGAGCGGTGAGATTTATTTCTGCAAGAAATAGCCTGACAAATATTCATCGGTAATCAGGTACCCTGGCGAAAACTCCCGGTTTTGAGCATATCAAGGATTTATCCATCCGACGTTTCTGAAGATTTCTCCAGCAGTAAATTGGCCAGTATTTTTTCTACCGCATTGACCGCCCTGTCCACATCACCGGCGGTTGTCTGCCAGTTGCAGACCGAGACACGCATACAGCGTTTCCCCTGCCAGGTGGTCCCGCCAAAAAATGCCTCACCGTCCTTCTGAATCTCCGCGATGACCCGGTCTGTCCACGCGTCATGGTCGGCATCCGTCGCGTTTGGAGACGGGTCAAGATAACGGACCAAACCCTGATTTATCTGCGGTTCCCAGACCATTTCCGCCCCCGGTAATTCCCCAATCCGCGTGACAAGATCATGGGCGAAAGCGCACGTCCGCTCGATAAGATTGGCTACACCATCGCGTCCCAGTTGTCGGAGGGCGGCATAGGTGGGCACACCCCGCGCGCGGCGAGACCATTCCGGGTTCCAGTCCATCGGATCGCGGGCTTCCAGATCATGCACCATGTAACTGGCGCGGTAAGACATGGACGCGATATGCACATCCGGATGCGCGATGATGGCATAACCGCAGTCATACGGAACATTCAACCACTTGTGCCCATCTGCCACCCAGGAATCGGCAGTCTCATATCCATTCAGCAAGTGCTTGTATTTTGGACTGGCGGCAGCCCACAATCCGAATGCCCCATCAATATGTGCCCAGGCTCCAAATTCATGGGCGATCGGGATCAATTCATCGAAGGGGTCAAACGCGCCGATGTTCAGGTCTCCAGCTTGAAGCAGAACGATGGTGGGCTGGTTCGGAGTCTCTTCCAGCGATCTCCGCAGTTCGTCCGCGGTCAACCGGCCATTCGTGTCAATGGGCAGCTCTTTCACGCAATTCCGGCCCAACCCCAGCAGGCGAACGGCGCGGTCTATGGAACCATGCCGGTGGCTTCCGGTCAGAATACGGATAGCAGGCGCGCCAAACAATCCGCTTTCTTCCACGTCCCAGCCCTTTTGTGCCAGCACCTGATGGCGCGCGGCTGCCAGACAGGTGACATGCGCCATCTGACTGCCGGTCACAAAACCGATACTACCTGTCTGAGGAATCACCAGCAGATCCTTGATCCATTTCCCGGCGATCTCTTCCATCACAGCCACGGCAGGTCCTCCGGCGAATATGGCGGCGTTTTGATCCCATACGGATGTCATCCAGTCCGCGGCAAGAGAGGCCGGGAGCGATCCACCGATCACCCAGCCGAAGAACCGTCCGCCCGCGCATCCCAGCAACCCGTCGCGGGAATCATAGATCAGGTCTGCCAGAACGGTTTCCGCGTCTGTGCCTTCGGCTGTCAGCGGATGGTCCAGGCGCGCATACAATTCGGAATAACCGGCAGTCGGAGTGACAGGGGCGTTTTTCAGGGATCCGAGGTAATTCAATGAATGATCCAGAGTCTTTTTTAAGATGTCTTTGTAAATATAATGATTCGTCATACGGTATCCTGACAGAGTTTGAAATTAAAATCTTCGGTATTCTACATCGTTACTGCCGGTTTTTCTATCCGGATTTGCCGATCAAATTCCGGCAGCTGGTGGCAAAGAAGCCGGTTTTTCCGGTCAACTGGACGATGGAAGGATTCGGGTGGTGCGGGTAGAATCGGCTATGAATGTAAATCGCCACATGGTCTGGTTCATGCAGGCCAATGGTAAATATTCTTTTTGGGAAGTCGCTTTGGAAATCAACATCGCTTCACCAATGCCTGTGCTCAGTCTGGAGAATGTGACCATCCGGACGAAAAACCGCCTGTGTTTTGCCGGGACTAACTGGCGCATGTACGAGGGAGAGCAATGGGCGTTGATCGGTCCAACCGGATCGGGTAAATCCATTTTTGTTAAAGCCTTGAGCGGGCAATTACCGGTGGTTCAGGGACAGATCGTCAATTTCTTTGACGGCACTCCGGAAGGCCGCCCTTACCTGCAGCGTGGAGAGATCATCCTGGTTTCGGTTGAAACCCAACGGGATGTATTGCAGCAACACGCCGGGTTCCACCAGGCACGCTGGCAGAGCCTGGCGGGGGATGAAACACCGACAGTCTCAGCCTTCTTTGACGGGCCGGATGTGGATGACCGCGTTACCTATGACTTTGACCCAATGAAACCGGATGCCGCGACCCGGGCTGTCCGCCGGGCGCAGGCTGTTGAACTGCTGGGAATCAGCAATTTACTGGATCGCAAGCTCATCCACCTGTCGAACGGCGAGGGGCGCAAAGTCTTACTGGCACATGCCCTGATGCAGTCGCCGGAACTGCTAATCCTCGACGACCCGTTCAGCGGCCTGGACGCCGCCTCACGTGAGACGCTAAAAAACAGCCTGACCGCCATTCTTGAAAGCGGGCAACAGCGGCTGCTGCTGGTCGCCGCGCGTGAGGACGAGATTCCCCAGGGGATCACGCATGTGCTGGGGATCGCCGACCATCAGATTGTGACGCAAGGACCAAAGACCGAGGTGTGCGGGTCTTCCTTTGCCCGGGGAGTGTTCAAGACGGGCTCCACACCGGCGCGGGAGACCATCCATCTGCCCGCGGTGGAATGGTCGGCGCTGCCGCCCGGATCGCCATTAATCGAATTTCATAACGTGCGCGTGAAGTACCAGGGTGTGCAGGTATTAAAGGACATCTCCTGGACGATGCGGCAGGGGGAGCATTGGGCCATCCGCGGACCGAACGGGGCGGGCAAATCTACCCTGTTGAGCCTGATACTGGCTGACAACCCGCAGGCGTATGCCAACGAGGTGAAGATATTTGGCCGGCAGCGCGGCAGTGGGGAATCCATCTGGGATATCAAAAGGCACATCGGGTGGGTGGCGCCGGAAATCCACATGTATTATCCCAATCGGGTCGACTGCCGTGCGGTAGTCAGTTCCGGGATATTTGACTCAGTCGGTTTGTTTAATACCGTGACACCAGTACAGGCGGACATGGCGGAACAGTGGATGCAGGTAATGGGCATCAACGCACTGGCCGACCGGCTTTTCCAGGAGATATCGATCGGTGAACAGCGGCTGGTGTTGCTGGCGCGGGCGCTGGTGAAACAGCCGCGGCTGCTCATCCTGGATGAGCCCTGCCAGGGGTTGGACGCTTTCCACCGGGGGCGTATCCTCCATGTGTTGGACGAGCTGTGCAGACAGACACCCGTCAGCCTGTTGTATGTCACGCATCATCTGGATGACCTGCCGCGGTCGGTCACACGCGTGCTGCACCTGGAACAGGGTCGAATGCGAGCGGTGGAGTAATCCCGGAGCCGAGTTGCGGACTGTGGGAGATGATTTTTATCGGCTTAGATCGCAGTAAAAATGGACCGGAAGAGTGTAGAGTCCATTTGAACCATACCTTTTTGCAATAAGATATTATTATTACGTACTAATTTCAATATCAGTATATAATAATCCTTGCGCATTCCAACACGCATATCTCATTATTGACTGCTGCCTTTGATTTAGGTTCGTGTCAAAAAGAAAGATCTGAAGATGAATGATCAAACCAACAAACTTTTCTGGCAGCGTACGGCGAAGATCTATGCCCCGTTCATGAAAGGTTCAGACAAACTCTATGAAGATATTGTCCAACACTGCAAGCAATACCTGAACCGGGACATGAATGTCCTAGAGCTGGCTTGCGGCAGCGGTCAGCTTACCTTTCGCCTGGCGGGTTACACCCGGCATTGGGAAGCCACTGATTTTTCCGATAAGATGGTGGCGGAGGCTCAAAGACGCTCCCGCCTCGCGAATGTGTCTTTCGCGGTAAGGGACGCGACACAATTGCCGTACCCTGGCGCGGCCTATGACGCGGTCATAATCGCCAACGCGTTGCACATTATGCCGGAACCGGAGAAGGCAGTCACAGAGATATTCCGGGTTCTAAAACCCGGTGGAATTTTGTTATCTCCGACGTTTATCTGGGGTGATGACTCCCGGCAACAGGCAGGCGCGTCGCTGCTGGAACGGGTCGGTTTTCGTGTTTTCCATCGATGGCGCGCGGACGAGTTATCCGGTTTTGTGGAAACTCATGGTTTTGACGTGCTCGAAAAGAATGTCTTTGGCAGCGCTATCCGACCATTATGCTGCCTCATCGCACAAAAAAACAAAATCCAGGCACCGAAAAATCAGGAGAGAATGTAAATGGCACATGCAGAGATCAAAGAAGCTTATAAACTACTTGGGCAGGGTGCGACTTTTTATGATGGCATGATCACCTGCTCGACACTTTCGGGGAAAGCCGTGTGTAAACTGGTGTGGGATATGGATAGCAGGGATAACGAGCGTTATATCCAGGCTGCTCTCGCCGCGATACCCGAAGACTTTTCCGGCAAGCTGCTGGAGGTGCCTGTGGGTACCGGAGTGCTGACCATGCCGGTTTACAGTAGACTGGGCAACGCGGAAATTACCTGCCTGGATTATTCGCCGGATATGATGGCCGTGGCGCAAAAACGGGCAGCGGTGATCGGGCTGCCTCACGTCCGTTTTATGCAGGGAGATGTCGGCTCGCTCCAATTTTCCGATGCGGATTTTGACATTGTTCTGTCGTTGAACGGTTTTCATGCCTTCCCCGATAAGGACGCCGCGTTTCGAGAAACCTGGCGGGTGCTTAAGCCGGGCGGCCTATTTTGCGGCTGCTTCTATATCAAGGGTGAAACCCGCCGGACTGACTGGTTTATCCGGAATTACTATGAACGAAGGGAGTATTTCACCCCACCCTATGAGACGGTTGACAGTCTACGGATCCGGCTGGAGGCTCTTTATTCTAATGTGAAACTGACCACTGTGAAATCGATGGCCTGTTTTCAATGCCGGAAGTGAAATAAAAAAATTTAGACTTGCAGCCTTCCAGACGATATCGGATTGAGGAACTTCTTCGGTTCAATAACCAGAAATGTACCGAATTGGTTCAAAAATCGGAAATGCGCCGGATTGGTTCAATGCCTACATGTGCCATGGAATGGCGCGAACCGGGATTGGTAAGAAAGTTAGAATGAATGTTAAATAAATTCAACGATTTCCCGGGCCAGCTCTGTGGGTTTCAAAAACAA
Source organism: Leptolinea sp. (assembly GCA_012515195.1). Taxonomy (GTDB): domain Bacteria; phylum Chloroflexota; class Anaerolineae; order Anaerolineales; family Anaerolineaceae; genus Leptolinea. The sequence continues at coordinate 771 of JAAYYW010000145.1, read as the reverse complement.
AATATCATGCCCCACATTGGGAAAAACAACCATATCAATATCGTTCCGTAAATTCTTTATCCTTCTCACGGCTTTATCAGCTTTAAAAAGGAAATCATTATCCCCTATGATAATTTTTATGGGGGTCTCAATCATCCGCCATTCTTCATTGGAGAAAACCCGGGGTAGAAGAAATTGCTTTTTCTTAAAACCATCCCTGCACATGATCAGATAATCGATTTGTTCATATACTTTTTTTCTGGTTTCTTCATTCCTAAGCGAATCACAGCAAGTCCATTCCATATATTCGGTGATGTTCTTATTACTTCGAAATATTTCTTGCTTAATGGCTCGATATATGGAATAGATTGGACTTTGTATCATTATTCTGGCCGGTGATACTAATATCAGCTTTTCGATCCTTCCCGGATTTTTCCTGGCAAATAGAGCGGCGTACCAACACCCGTATGAATACGCTACTATGGAAAAATTGGATAGATCCAATTTCGTTATTAATTCTTCCAGCCATGCGATGAGATCTTCTTTTTTACTAATTTTCTTTTTCAGTGTGCTTTTTCCATAATCAAATATGGGATCAGGCAGAACTAAAAAACACTCCTTTTTTAATTCATCAATCAGACTTCCCCAGGAGAGGGAATTATCGGTATCCCCGGGGAGCAATAACAACTTATGGCCATCCTTGTTGCCACAGGTTCGGATAAATGTGGTTCCATACGGTGTTTCAATAAAATATTTCTCGTCGCTGATGCCAAAGAGTTCTCTTTCTCTATC
>JAAYYW010000144.1 GCA_012515195.1 Leptolinea sp. | reverse complement strand
TCTTTTGTATATTGAATCGGTTTTGGACCCATCGTACCAGACGGATGTTCCAACTGACCATAAGAAACGCTGCCATACAAAAAAAAGTGATCCACCCCACTCGTGAAAGGGTAAGGATCAGCACAAGAATTCCACCCAATAGTAAACCCATCTCTACCGTTATTTTCTTGAACAATCGGAGAGAGAAAACGGAATAGCCACTGACGACCGATGATAACAACGCAGGCAGGTAGAGCATATTCAACATATGGGCCAGCCACGATGGTTCCAGCGCGAACCCGGTTGCCCGCTGACGATATAACGGACCCAGTGAAAATACATCCTGAAAATCCCGCATCCAGTCAGGGTAACGCCCAAGTCCCAACCAGGCAGCCGATTGGAGAAATGACCAAAGGATCATTATTGTCCCGCCCAGGTATATCCATCTCAGGGCAACCTTCAGTTCAGATTCACGTGAAACTTTTGTGAAGGTAACGAAAAAAAACGCCACACCGACCAGTAAGGTTATGAATGCGGACAATTCCTGGCGAAGGAAACCATCACCCTTCAATGTTGGGGTAACTCGAAATTTGGATAATGCCAGAGAAAGCAAAACGATCAGGACGAAGCCCAGTAGTGGGAACACTGCCCTTGGAAAGCCCCCCCCATTTAGAATATAAGGGAAAAGCCAGAAGAGAACCAGCACCCCCAAAGCAAAAATGGAGGGCATGGCAATCACACTAATGTGAAGCAAATCGCGAACTGCCGGCATACTTGTGACAGGCAGCAGGATGAGCATCAACCCCCAGAGTACTGTCGTCGAGACAGAGTGAAGCCGGGATAGGATTCGCATAATACAGATCAGATCTTAAATAAGAAAAGGGATAATAAAGCAGAAATAAGGAAACCGGCCGCGCAACCGCCCAGACCAAGACTTCCCTTTGAAAATTGAACCGGGGATCGTGGTTGTTGTGCTTCCTGTGTCCACGAGAAATTCAATCCCGGAAAATAGCCCGAAGCCATCATCTGCCTATTAGCAAGGTCTTCGCCGGCTTTTTCAAACTCTTCCTGCAATTGCATCCGGTTGGATGCCTGACATAGAGGTTGTGCCGGGAAAATGGATGTGGAACGCTGGAAACATGATTCCAGTGAAAGAATATACCGATGAAGAGCATCAGCGCGCCATGAAGCTTCCTGCGCGTTCTGCAATGCTGTTCGGGCGGCTTCTCCCCAAATATTTGCCAGAAGGGCTGCTTCATTCGGATCCGATCGCCTGACTTTTAGAAGCCACTGGCTGAAACGCCTTTCGGCTACTAAGTCGATGCGAATATCCTCATCTGAAATATCGATCCCGAGTTCTCCGGCTCTTACAGTCACGATTTTGTGCACATCCGTCGATTTGATGATATCGCCAGCCATTTCCATGGCCTGATCTTCTTCAATGTCAGTCATCAAACCAGTTCGGGCGTAGTCAAAACTGAAAGAATAGACAGCCGTCGCCTCATAGTCAGGTCTCAGGAAAGACGAAACCCCCAACCCGACAACACCACCCAGAATGGCACCAATAACAAGGATTTTCCAACTGTCTTTGGAAAATGACAGAAGGTCCTTCAATGTAATCATATTAGATGTCACTGCCCGCAATCCATTTTTCTACTCGTCACTGGCCAGAACGAAATTCAGAACGACCAGATTTCTAGCGCAATCCGAGTATGTATCAAAAGGAACCATGTCCGATAGTTCATTCCCCTTCAGGTCAAACAGTTGGGCAAATAGATCATCTTCAGTCCGGATCGGGCCTTGAGGGAATTTGACCTCATACCCATTCGGACCGTATTGCGGTGCTGTCCCAGCATAACCCATAAGATTGACTGGTGTTCCCTTTGCCTCACCGGAAACAACCACGACAATATTGGTTTGAGGAACCCCGCCGGGACCGAATATCTGACCGGCAATTCCGCCCCAATCACAGCCGTCTTCCGGGTGCCCGAAGTTCTTCGTATGCTTGGGAGACCCGGGCTGCACTCTATACAACCAGTCTCTGGGAGTTCTGGTGATCGTTGGTGTCGCGGTCGGAGGTTCCGGTGTGCTGGTCGGTGGGAAGGGTGTCTTTGATGGCACCGGGGTTAGCGTGGCTGTCGGAGCAAGTGGGGTGAAATAAAATGTGGCCTGTGTTAGAAAAGCCGCGGCTGTGGGGTCCACCATATCAGGTTCGTCAGTCAAAGCATAGATGGCTGATTGTGTGAAAAATGCCGCGGCAGTGGCATCCATCAGTCCAGAGTCGTCTGCCGCGGTTTTCGTTAAATCCACTGATGGTTGTTCACCCGGCAGCGGCGGCACATCAATACCGCAATCACCTGTCGGGTTTTCCGCGCACAATGTCGCCTGAACACACTCAACACAGATGGTTGGAGTTGAAACAAAGATCTCTGCCGGAGATGTGATCACGCAGGCGGATATGACAATGAACATCCCTGCCAGAACAAGGCTCTTCTTCAGCATACAGTACCCCTTGATATAGAGATCATTATGAAAAGGATTTTACCCCGAAAAGGGATCTTGCATGTAACCCTGACAGCCGTAAACAGAGAATTGGTTTTAAGCAATTCGGCTACTGTATAATTCTTTTAGCGTCCTTTTGACCAGAAAAAAACAATTATCATTCAGTTTTCTTTGAGATATACACTATGACGAACTTCGGGAAGAAAGCATCCTCCATTTCAGACATTTCCAATCTGCTTATAATTCTTGCAATTACAATGCTGGGAACATTCCTTCGTTGGCAATATCTGGGCAAGGGTGATTTCATCCTGAATGATGGTGGGATGTTCTACACCATGATCCTGGACCTGGAGAAAAACGGATTCGTTCTTCCGGAATTTACATCATACAATATCAGTCAAATTCCTTATGCGTACCCGCCCCTTTCATTCTACTCTGGGGCTATTTTACATGA
>JAAYYW010000143.1 GCA_012515195.1 Leptolinea sp. | reverse complement strand
CCATGGTCAATGTGTCCCATGGTCCCCACATTTACATGCGGTTTAGATCGGTCAAATTTCTGCTTCGCCATATGGTACGCTTCTCCTTGATTAGTACAGGTAGTAATAGTTGGATTATTTCAAAACTTTTTCCGCCACCGATTCGGAGACCGGCGCGTAATGGTCAAATTCCATGGTAAAAACACCACGTCCCTGGGTAGAAGAACGCAGGTCAGTGGCATATCCAAACATCTCAGCCAAAGGAACCTGGCAGCGTACTGACTGTGCGTTACCAGTGCGGACCTCTGTGGCCTGAATTATTCCGCGGCGTGAACTGAGCTGCCCCAGAACGTCTCCAAAATACTCTTCGGGGACGACTGCTTCAACCTTCATGATCGGTTCAAGCAAAACAGGGGAACCTTTTTGCATGGCTTCTTTGAAACCCAGGATAGCAGCCATCTTGAAAGCCATCTCGCTTGAGTCAACTTCATGGAAAGAACCGTCAATCAATTGGATCTTCATATCCGTTACCGGATATCCGCCAAGTACACCACTTTCCGCAGCTTCTTTGACACCTTTTTCAACAGCGGGGATATACTCACGCGGAATGGCACCGCCTGTGATCTTTTCTTCGAAGACAATTCCGGAACCGGTTTCGCCATTTTCAAGGTTAAAGACCACATGTCCATATTGACCGTGTCCGCCGGATTGCTTGGCATATTTGTAGGAGTGCTTTAGCACAGGCCGTGTAATGGTCTCACGGTAGGCAACCCTTGGATTACCGATGTTCGCCTGTACACGGAATTCCCGCAGCATTCGGTCTACCAAGACATCAAGGTGAAGCTCGCCCATCCCTTTAATAATGGTCTGACCGGTGTTCTCATCTGTAACAACCTGGAAAGTCGGGTCTTCTTCAGATAGTTTCTGAAGGGCTTCCGCCATTTTATCCTGGTCGTTGGTGGTCTTCGGTTCAATGGCCACTGAAATGACTGGTTCAGGGAATGTGATAGCTTCCAGTGTAATGGGATCAGTAGCATCGCACAGGGTATCCCCGGTGAAGCTTTCTTTTAATCCCAAAACAGCAGCAATATCACCAGCCAATACTTCCTGGATATCTTCCCGGCGGTCGGCATACATACGGATCAAACGGCCGATTCTTTCCTTGCGTCCTTTGACCGAATTGTAGACCATGGAACCGGATGTGATCTTCCCGGAATAAACCCGGAAGTACGCCAGGCGTCCGACATACGGATCAGTTACAATTTTGAAGACCAGGGCGCTCATAGGAGCGTCATCTTCTGCGGGGCGAGTGACCTCTTCCCCGGTTTGCAAATTGGTGCCGTTTACTGCTTCAACATCAAGCGGGGAAGGCAGATAATCAATCACGGCATCCAAAACTTGCTGAACACCTTTGTTTTTCAATGAAGAGCCAGTAAATACAGCCGTAGCCTGGTTTTCGAGAATACCCTTACGAAGAGTCGCTTTTAATTCGTCGATCGATATCTCATGACCTTCAAGGAATTTTACAGTTAGGTCATCATCCAATTCGGCGATTTTCTCCACCATAAACGCACGGGCTTCTTCGGCCTGTGTTTTCAGTTCCGCTGGAATTTCAACAATTTTCTCATCTTTTCCCAGTTCGTCATCATATAAGATGGCTTGCATTGAGAGAAGATCGATAACACCTTTAAAATTTGCCTCTGATCCAATCGGGAGCTGCATGGGAATTGGATTGGCTCCAAGTCGTTGGCGGATGCTTTCAACCGTCCGTTCAAAACTGGCTCCGATCCGATCCATTTTGTTGGCAAAGCAGATGCGCGGTACTTTATACCGGTCAGCCTGCCGCCAGACTGTTTCACTCTGAGGTTCAACACCCTGCACAGAATCAAAAACAACAACACCACCATCAAGCACACGCAGTGATCGCTGCACTTCAGCCGTAAAATCGATGTGTCCGGGAGTATCAATTACATTGATCTGATACCCCTTCCACTCCGCTGTTACAGCCGCAGACACGATGGTAATTCCCCTTTCGCGTTCCTGGACCATCCAGTCGGTGACAGTATTGCCTTCATCGACATTACCCAAACGATACGTTTTCCCTGTGTAGTACAGGATACGCTCCGTTGTGGTGGTCTTTCCGGCATCAATATGAGCGATAATTCCAATATTACGGTATCGCTCTAGGGGGTAATTACGCGCCATCAAATAATCCTACTTCTCTTAAATATCTAGCTTCTTTTAATATTCCGTGGAGATCAGGCGCGGTAGTGCGAAAAAGCACGGTTGGCTTCTGCCATTTTATGGGTTTCTTCGCGTTTGCGAACAGACGTACCCTGATTATTGGCAGCATCAAGAATCTCAGCAGAAATTTTTTCGGCAAATGAACGGCCAGTACGAGACCGGGCCGCATCAATGATCCATCGCATGGCAAGGGTCATCCGGCGGGATGAAGGGACTTCCATGGGGACCTGATAGGTAGCGCCACCGACACGGCGCGGACGGACTTCCATGATCGGGCCAACATTTTTGAGGGCCAGGTCATAGACTTCGATCGGGTTCTTTCCGGATTTTTCTTGCACCATATCCATGGCATCATAGATTAGCGATTCAGCGGTGCTTTTCTTTCCACGGCGCATTACGCGATGGATTAGCAGCTGTAGAGGAACGCTTGAAAATTTGCGGTCCGGGTAAACTTCACGAGCTTCAGGTTTATTGCGTCGAGACATACCACTCTCTCCGGTTTTCTTCTAAATTATGATTTCGGTTGTTTGGCACCGTATTTTGAACGGGCCTGGGAACGCTTGGCAACTCCGGTTGTATCCAGGGTGCCGCGGACGATGTGATAACGCACACCGGGCAGGTCTTTGATACGGCCGCCGCGAACAAGCACCACAGAGTGCTCCTGCAACTGATGACCTTCACCGGGAATGTAGGCGGTCACTTCAATACCGTTTGACAGACGCACACGGGCGATCTTGCGCAAAGCGGAATTCGGTTTTTTCGGCGTCATGGTACGAACAACCGTGCAAACACCGCGTTTCTGCGGAGCGCCGTCCTGTTTTTCACGGCGCTGTTTTACCGTGTTCAGGGTATACAGCAAAGCCGGAGCCTTGCTTTTTGCTTTCTTGGTCTGGCGACCTTTTCGGATCAATTGATTGATGGTAGGCACGTCTTCTCTCCAAAATAAAACCATCTCGAATAATTTCGATTCGCTGCCCTGTTCTTCCAAACAGCAAGGCCATCTTAAGCTTGCTGTGATGGCCTCACCTTAACCATTTGGTTTCAGAAACGAGGGCGGATACAAGGCAACGGAGGGCGATTATAGCACGGGGTTATACCTCCGTCAAGCTAGCTCCCCTCTAGATAGAACGGACAGGTCTTCTCCTAGACCGAGCAGGTCGATTCCCATACGCGGCGGTTTGACCCGTTCCTCATCTTTACCAAAGCGGATAATTTCTCCGCTTTCCATAACGGCTTCCACACCCAAACCAAGGCTCTGAAGTTCTTTTACCAGAACCCGGAATGAGGCAGGGATGCTGGGCTCTTCGATCGATTCGCCTTTGACGATAGCTTCATAGGCGTTAACCCGCCCCTGAACATCATCGGATTTGACCGTGAGCATTTCCTGCAATATGTAGGCGGCACCATAGGCCTCCAGCGCCCAAACTTCCATCTCGCCGAAACGCTGTCCGCCGAATTGGGCTTTGCCACCCAGCGGTTGTTGGGTAACCAGACTATATGGGCCAGTTGAACGGGCATGCACTTTGTCTTCTACAAGGTGGTGCAATTTCAACATGGTCATCACGCCAACGGTCACGGGCTGGTCATAGGTGGAACCGGATTTGCCATCCCGCAATATCTGCTTGCCAAGGATAGGCATGGGTGCGCCGGTTTCTACCATATGTGCATGTGCACGTTCACGGATACCGTTTTCATCGAGACCGGCAACGTCTGCACCTTTTGCCTCCAGCCATATTTTGAGGCACGCAGTAATAGCTGCCGGATCTTTTACGTCAGAATCTTCCGCAGTGTGGAAGTAGCTAAAATTGGTGATCGAGGCAGGATCATATCCCTTTTCTCGAAGCCACTGTTCTACCACTGCCCGGCGGGCATACGTGACATCGGTGGCCAGTTGGCTGACATCATAACCCTTTTCGCCCAACCACTGTTCAAGGTACAACATGCGGACTTCGTCATCATCACGGATGCTTTCGGGCGAATAATCCTGTTCATTGAGCCATTCCCAGGCCTTGACAGCCACTTCGTTCCAGGATTGGTCAATCAGCCAGGCACGTGCCAATTCGGCTTCAATTTCCTTTTCATCAGCACCGTCAAAAACGGGTGTGATGGCACGGAAGCCCATTTGTTTCGCAGCCCATCCAAGATGTGTCTCCAATACCTGTCCAATATTCATACGGCCAGGAACACCGAGCGGATTTAGGATAATATCAACAGGATTTCCGTCATCCAGGTATGGCATATCTTCCACAGGAACGACGCGAGAAACAACACCTTTGTTTCCATGCCGTCCGGCCATCTTGTCTCCAGCCGTAATCTTGCGGCGCTGGGCAACAGACACACGCACCATCTTGTCAACGCCAGCGGCCAGGTCAGTGTTGTCTTCACGAGTAAAGACTTTTACATCCACCACTTTTCCGCGCTCGCCATGGGGCATGCGGAGGGATGTGTCTTTTACATCGCGTGATTTTTCGCCAAAAATGGCACGCAGCAGGCGTTCTTCAGGAGTCAGTTCCTTCTCACCTTTCGGTGTGATCTTGCCGACAAGGATATCATTCGGGCCGACTTCAGCACCGATTCGGATAATGCCGTATTCGTCCAGATCTTTGATGGCATCTTCACCCACATTGGGAATATCACGGGTGATCTCTTCAGGACCCAGTTTGGTATCGCGCGCTTCTACTTCATACTTTTCAATATGAACTGACGTGAAGCGGTCATCCTGAACCAGACGTTCACTGATAAGAATGGCATCTTCAAAGTTGCCGCCTTCCCAGGAGACAAAAGCAACGACAACATTCTGTCCGAGTGCCAGATTGCCTTGAACGGTTGATGAGGAATCGGCCAGAATATGGCCTTTCTTCACTTTCTGGCCTTTGACAACAGCCGGGCGTTGGTCAATACAGGTACTCTGATTTGAGCGTTGGTATTTCCGAAGGGTATATGTTTTCACACCGCTGGCGGAACGAACTACCACCTGTCGGCCAGTGACCGATGTAACTTCACCATCTTCTTCAGCCACAACCACCTGGCCTGAATCAAGCGCAGCAAACCCTTCCATACCCGTTGAAATCATCGGGATATCAGGATTCACCAACGGCACAGCCTGAGCCTGCATATTCGAACCCATGAGCGCGCGGTTCGCATCATCATGCTCCAGGAATGGGATCAAAGCCGCGCTGATACCGACAACCTGGTTCGGGGCTACATCCATGTAATTGATCGCGTCAGGTGTTTGGATAACAAAATCGTTATGGTGACGGCATGAATTTTGGTCTTCGGCAAATTCCGCATATTTGTTCAGCGTTGTATTCGCCTGGGCGATAACAAATTTATCTTCAGCATCCGCTGAAAGGTATTCCACCTCATCAGTCACGTACGGGAAGATGAAGATGGTCCGGTTCAATTTGGCTATAGCCGGCAGCATCTCCTTCGATACTCGATCTTCCTTTTTCGCGATGACCTCTCCCTTTTCTGTGGTCAGGTCTTCGCGAAGCCGGCGGTCAACAAGACGCGGATCGCTCGAATTCATCGCTTTTGCCACCCGGCGGTACGGAGTTTCAATAAAGCCGTACTCGTTTACGCGGGCAAAGGACGCCAGACGGCCAATCAAACCAATGTTCGGACCTTCCGGTGTTTCAATGGGGCATATGCGACCGTAGTGAGAGTGGTGAACATCACGAACATCGAAACCGGCGCGCTCTCGGCGCAAACCGCCAGGCCCCAATGCTGACAATGTTCGTTTATGGCGCAATTCAGCCAATGGATTTGTCTGGTCCATAAACTGTGATAATTGACTGCTTCCGAAGAACTCGCGCAAGGCGGCCACGACAGGACGAATGTTGATCAGTGAAACCGGTGATACCTGTTCCTGATCGCGGATGGACATACGTTCTTTGATAACGCGTTCCATTCGGCGCATACCAATACGCAATTTATTCTGGATCAACTCACCCACAGTTTTCACACGGCGGTTGCCGAGATGATCGATATCGTCTTTTTCTTCTTTTTCGTTGTTAATTAAGATCATCCGTCGGACAAGATACACAATATCCCACGCGGTAACTGTCCGATGGGTCACAGGGATCTTGTCAACGAGATCCAACTTCTGATTAAGTTTATAGCGGCCAACACGTTCCAGATCATAATGCCGCTGATCAAACAACTGCTCGATCATGAAAGCTTTGGCGTTATCCAGATTGGCCGGGTCGCCAGGGCGCATACGCTTGAAGAATTCAAGCAGCGCAGCCTGCGCGATGGTTTGATTGCCAGTCAGGTTCCATACCGGTTCCTGTCGCATCGAGTTGGTAATGAACATGCGATCAACATTGTTGTCAACATCCTGGAAGAGGGAGATCAGTTCTTCATCCGACCCGGTTTTTAATGGGGACTCGAGAAGACCATCGCTCACCGCAGCCAGGGCGCGCAGGAAAATGGTGATGGGAACAGTGCGCTTGCGGTTAAATTTCAGAATGATGTAATCATTCTTGCGGGTTTCAAATTCCATCCAGGCGCCGCGATCAGGGATCAATTTGGCATTGGCCAGAAAATGACCGGTGGCACGATCTTGCGTGGATTCAAAGTACACACCAGGAGAGCGGATAAGCTGTGAAACCACCACGCGCTCGGTGCCATTGATTATGAAAGTACCTTTTTCCGTCATTTCAGGAAAATCGCCCAGGAATATCTCCGTGCGGACCGGACTCGGGACTTCAGGGCCTTCAAGAAGAACCGTCACAAACAAAGGAGACGCATATGTCAGGTCGCGTTCAATGCACTCGTCAATAGTGTGTTTGGGTTCTCCAAAGCGATACTTTAGGTCCCACTCTTTCAGTTTTTCATCATAGCTGGGGAAATGGAGCCGCATACCTTTGTTGTATGATTCGATGGGAGAAATCTCATTAAATAGATCCCCCAGATTATCAGACTTCAAGCGGCGAAATGAATCTAACTGAACTTCAATCAAATTTGGTAAATTAAATACGGTTGGAATACGTGAGAAACTTTTGGTCTCAAACTCGGAAGCCATGTCTACTCCTGGTTAAACGTGGCGAAAGGGGGACAAGCACCTTCCACCCTTCGATAGTTAGGCAATTGGTAAGTATATCAAAAGGAATTGCTAAAAGCAAGCTTTTTATGGGTCGAATTCCAACAATCCCAAGATTCTGAACATTACATCTAGGAAATAGCAATGTACCTTTTTATACCACAGGAGCAATGTAAATTATTGATTCTCGGTGTTTTTCACGGATTTCCATTCCTCCTGCGGTAATTTCTTCACTCTCTAAACCGATTGCTTTTTACAAAACCATAGTGAATATTTCCTGTTCCTTTCCGAAAAGACGCAGCCCAACAAGGTTTTCGTCATTTTTCCGCAGCAGTGATACCCCTTTCATACCCAAATGATCAACAAGTTCCTGCGGCAATTCCAATGATTCACGGAAGACCCGGTTAAGATGAAAGATATCGTCGTCTCCAGCGGTGCGGTTGATGGAGATTTTTTCACAACCGGCACAACGGTGTATCAGCATTAACTCACCCTGGTTCCCATCTCCGTACTTTTTATAAACATGCTTCAAGGTCAGGCCGATAGGTTCCATGCGGCTAAGGCAATCAGAACGCCTATCACCGGGGGTATTCAGGTCCATATGACGCGACCACAGGCAGAATGGACAATGATTGCGGTTATTAACACCGGAGATCTCACGACTGGCTGAAACAAATAAACCACAATTACGACATTTGAAGTCTTGTGTATCGTAAATAACCCGGTAATTTTTTTCCTCCGAAGCACCGCGAACATCATCAAATTTTCTGTTCCCGGACGAAATGCGCTTTTCATAGATGTCATCAAACCCGCGAGTCAAATGCCCCGAGCATATATATTTATTTTTCATGGTTCCACCAAAAAAAACAGCCAGCCGCGTGGATATCCCGCGGCTGGCTGCATATCAAGTCAACAAAAGATCAAGAACAGGTGCCAGTCAGGCTGAAAGCAATTTCCTCTGTCAAAAATGCAAATGCATGGCCGTCTTAAGCACTTAAATGCAAACCACGGGACAAGACTGTGCCCGTGGCTTGATGAAATTCAACTAAAAGTTGGAATCACAAACCAGACAGGCACGTCCCTGCGTTGAATGTGCTTACAACGACCGAAGCAAAGTTACTCAAAAAATGCTTTCTCATATTAGTGGGCATGATTATCCCACAATCTCCAGACCTGTCAACAACCGGTAGATAATTAGATACCTGCGTAAGTCAGAATAACAAACGTTCCAGCTGCCATGAGACCGGAAAGCGGTATAGTGATAAGCCAGGCTGTGAGAATATTGGCAGCCAGATGCCAGCGGACTTTATTTACTCTGTCAGCCGCGCCAACCCCCAGAATGGCCGAACTGACCACCTGGGTGGTGCTTACCGGTCCGCCAAGCAGAGCAGCGCCCAGAATGACACTGGCTGAGGTCATCTGCGCGCAAAAACCATGAACCGGCCGAACCCGAAAGAATCCGGCTCCAAGTGTCTTTATTAAGCGCCATCCACCCGACAGGGTACCCATGGCGATTGCCAGCGCGCTAATCCCGATGACCCACAGGGGAACTTCAAAACTGTCCAACGCACCAGTGGTCACCAATCCCAGGGTAATAATACCCATGGTGTTTTGCGCATCAATCGCGCCATGGCTGAGTGCGAGGCCAATTCCAGTCAGCACTTGCACCCGCTTGAAAAACAAATTGATCTTCATACTTGCGCTGGCAGCCAGAACATACACCAGACGGGTGAACACGAAGCCCGCAGCCAAACCGATAACTGGGGAAAGGAACAGGGCAATGAATACTTTATTCAGTCCAGACATCTGGATTACATCAAATCCGACTCCGGCGGTTGTTGCTCCTATGAGTCCACCTATCAACGCGTGCGATGAACTACTGGGGACACCAAGAAACCAGGTGATAATGTTCCAAAGAATAGCCCCGGTCAGGGCAGATATCAAGACCGGCATGGTCATAAGACCGGGTGGGATGATCTCGGACCCCACAGTCTTGGCTACTGCAACACCAAACAGAAATGGCCCGCAGAATTCTGAGATGGCCGTCAGCATGAGTGCCGCACGTGGAGAAAGTGAACGACTGGAGATGATCGTGGCGACAATATTACTTGAATCATGCACGCCGTTCAGAAAATCAAATGCCAGCGCTATGATAATCAAAACAGTCAGGTGAATGTCCATCCTCTGACCTAGGCAATTTTCAGGATAATGTCAGAGATCACATTTGCCGCCTGGTCCTGCCGGTCGGCTGCGTTGCTTAGATGCCGATAAATTTCACGGATCTTAAAAACATTCATTACGTGTTTGACATCCTTCGTTTCCTGGAAGAGCTGCGCGATGGCTTCCCGGTATGTGGTTTCAACCTGGTTTTCAATCCGCTTTGCCGTGTTCGCGTGTTCGGTCGCCACTGCGTAATGCTTATCCTGAAGACGCATCACGGCCAGATGTAGTTCTCTCGCGGCTTCAGCGAGTAATTCAGCCATCTTTTGCATCTGCGGGGTTGGCGTGACATCCAGGATTTCCATTTCTTCTACTGTAGTACTGGAATATCGCAGGATATCATCAAAATCCCGTGAGAGAGCAAAAATATCCTCCCGGTCAAACGGTGTAATGAATGTGTTCATCAATTCTTCGATCATGATGCGGCGCATCTCAACAGCTTCATTTTCTGTTTCAACGATTTGCTTTGCCACATTTGAGCTGCGCTTCTTAAGGTAATGGATCAACAGGTCCAATCCTTTAACCGTGATCGCAGTTTGATTGACCAGCATAAGCAGGAATTTATTCGGTTTCGGTTTGAATACATCACGTAATCCCATAGTTTGCCCTATCTAATAACCGTTGCTAAAGGTTAACATTTTGTTAATATCAATCATTGCCTTATTGTACCCATTATCAATATTGGCACAAAATCACCGGAGTTTTTGTCAAATTCAATACCATACCGGTAAATTACGCCGGGTGATAGAATGGTTTACATCCAGACAAAAATTTAAGGGGTGCCAAATCATGATATATCGCGCATTCACTGTGTCGTTGTTTCTGATGAGCTTTCTCTGGGCAACCACCCTTCCTTCAACCACAGAGAAGGTTTATTCCCGATCACATCCCCTGACCAGTGTTGCTGATGAAAAGGGTAGTATTGCAATGGATGTCCCCGCAAAATCAGATGACACAACACAACCAGCCTGTCTTCAGATAGGACAAACCTGGATATCTCCGTTTGATGGTAGAGAAATGGTCTGTGTTCCAGCCGGGAAATTCTTGATGGGTGCCGCTGAAACAGACACCTCGGCGGGTGAAGACGAGAGACCCCAGCATGAGGTGTATCTTGACGCCTTTTGGATTGATAAAACCGAGGTAACCAACGCGGATTATCTCCGTTGCATTGATGAGGGTGCGTGTCATCCAGAGATCTATGACACCACAATTACTACATATATCCCATACGCGGTTCACCCCGATTACCAATCGCACCCGGCTTTGATATTTATCGTGGATGATGCCATCGATTACTGTCAGTGGGCAGGCCGCCGCCTTCCGACAGAGGCGGAATGGGAAAAATCCGCCCGTGGAACTGACGGACGGATGTATCCCTGGGGGGAGAGCCTGGATTGTGAGCGGGCAAATTACTACCTGTGCGACAACCGCCCCGAGCCCGGACCGGATGTTCCACCCTGTGGCTATACCAGTTCCTGCCAAACCCAAAAAGTGGATTCCCAGACTGCCGGAGCCAGCCCGTATGGTCTTCTTCATATGTCTGGCAATGTATGGGAATGGGTTTCCGACTGGTATTCGACAGATTATTTTACAAATTCACCGCAAGAGAATCCACAAGGCCCGGTTACTGGCGATTTCAGGGTTCGCAAAGGTGGCGGGGCGACCAGTCTGGCCAAAGATTTACGGGCCTCGTCACGGGCCAGCGGCAAAGGAGAGCATTACTTTGATGGACAAATGGGTTTCCGATGCGCAACCGATACTGTCACCCCTTAGGGGTGTATTGTATTTGTAATGCCAGTTTCCAGGATTATTCAAAAATTTAAACAAGGCATCCATTATGTGGTACTATCAAATTCATCTTGAAGCATTGACGCCGTTCTAGGGCAAATATCCTGAGCGGTTTTTTTTTCAATTTGATAGTACTTCACCACATTTTTTATCGACAACGGCATGAGAGAAAATGCAGAAATCCATCCGTAAAATGTCGAATAAAAAATAGGCGTTCATTCTGTAGGGAAACATAAACCCTATTGTGAATAGATGGTATTGTGGCTTAAGCCATCCAACCATGAAAAATATCCCATTCCAGGGATGTTATCCATGGGCAGAAAGTAAATAAGCCAACTCAAAATCAGATTGCTTGACCGAAAAAAGCATAGATACTGGTTCATAGACTAATCAAGGATTTTTCAAAATGGCTGAAAAGAATAGCAAGAGAATCACCAAACGTCTGTCCAAAAGTGAACGGACTCACATCCGCCGTATGAAGCAAGCAAAACGCAATGACCCCATGCTTGTGTCAGTAAAGAAGTAACCAAGATGGGGGATAGTTTTCCCTTTTAGTATGATTTCAACAAAAAATAGAAAGCATTAATCAAAAAGATGGTGGATCTGACAATTCACCATCTTTTTGTCAAAGCGTTATTTATCCTTGTTAAACGTAATCATTTTTCAATAATGGATTTAATCTATTTCGTCTCCCGGACAATCATCTTTCTCTGGTTATTTATTAACACGATACCGGGAGAAAGTGACATTTATCCGTCAAAAAAAGCTCCTCTAAGGGTGGATGTACCAAAAGATCATCCGCTGTAGCATGTTATTAACTTCTTCTCGGCTATCCAGCTCTTGATGCAGAGGAGATTATTGTCAATCTAATTTTTGGGTATTCAAAAATAAAAGGCTTGATATATCAGGAATGAAGAAAAAAAAACAGGATGGCAATAAAGGATTATTTATGGAAAACTCAAAAATACACACCTAACTTTTAGATGCACAGAAGACTGTTCAATCAAAATTAGATCAGTGCGAAGAGATTCCTTTCTCAGAGGACAATTTGCTTAACAATGATTTAACCAATGAGATCGGATTAAACCCCTTAAAACAGGCGATGCATTGGAATCTAAATTTGGTCAGGATAACCAATCATTATCCTACCCCTATTAACCAGAATAATGAATCGAGATCAATTTTTGTTGATAAGAGCATTCATCTGCAAAGACTAATGGGACAACCATCTAATCCTGGAAGAGGATATATGCCGAGATTTCCCAAAAGGAAACCAGTAAAAAAACAATTACTAATACAATTTCGAGCTTCTGATCAAAATAAAAACTTGCACGATCAACCTTCATATAAAACTAATGCATTTTCGATATTGGCTTGCTATAATATATGTAACTGAATAGTTTTTTCCTCTTTTCTACATTTTCAGCAGGAGGTGCGATATGACTACCGTAACCATCTCCAGAGATTTTGGCAGCGAGGGGGACAATCTAGCCCGGAAGATTTCTGATATCTTGGGCTATCATTTTGTCGATAAGGAAACCATCGAAGACCTGCTAAACAACTATGGATTCGTCGAGTTCGGCCGTGAATACGAGTCAATTCTCGGGTTCTGGGCAAAATTTGACGCCCAGCGGGGAAGGCGCCGCGATCTCATGGTAGAAATGCTCGACAAAGTAATACAGGCCATTGCCATTCATGGGAATTCAGTGATCGTTGGTCGCAGCGGCTTCACGGTGCTTGCTGGGTTCGCGGATGTGTTCCACATCCGACTGCAATCGCCATTCGAATCCAGGGTTAGGAGGCTCATGGAAATCGAAAACCTGACAAAGCTGGAAGCTGAAACGATCTGCGAGGATGGTGATAAGGTCAGGTCGGAATTCGTCCAGGATTTCTACGGCGTTTCATGGGAGAACGCACGGGCTTTTGACCTTGTGATCAACATGGATAAAGTTGCGGCTGATCTGGCACTTGATATCATCGTCGATAGTGTGAGAGCGCTGGAAATTTCTCCGACAGAAGGAAAAATAACCACGAGATCCCTGATGGTTGACACTGTTCTTGCGGGAGCCGTTTCAGATATGCTGCAATGCTCTCTGAATCACACAAAGGAAGCGGTATTTCAAACCTGAAAAAACTTCCTCCACTCGTCTGTAACGGCAGGGATTAATCCTTCGTTGTCATCTCCTTTCATGCATGTCTGTCCAACAGTAATTCCAAAACATTTCGTCAACATAGCTGCAGTTACTATAATGAGTAGAATCACCATCAGAGAACGGGGGCTGTACAATTGTTATTGTGAATACCAAAACCATTCCCTCTCTTCTGCGCCAGATGTATGACAGGCAAACAACCGGACAGTTGAAAGCCCGGCTGTTTGCCTTAATTAATAATTACCGGGGAACCATTCCCCTGCCAGACAGAACTGATCTGACAGAAAAAGACGCGATGTTGATCACCTATGGCGATCAGATTCGCTCAGAGAACAACAGCCCATTAAAAACCCTGGGACAATTTTGCGAAGACCATCTCAAGGGGCTTATCAGTAGTATCCACATTTTGCCTTTCTTTCCCTGGTCATCAGATGATGGCTTTTCTGTAAAAGATTACCGGGAGGTTGACCCGGAACTCGGTACCTGGGAGGATGTGGAACACCTGGGACAGTCCTTCCGGTTGATGTTCGATGGTGTTATCAACCATGCTTCAGTACAGGGAAGCTGGTTTCAATCCTTCCTCCAAAATCTTCCACCCTACAACAGGTATTTCCTGACGGTTGAAGGCAACCCTGATCTTACGAATGTCATCCGGCCGCGGGCACTGCCTCTGCTGACCGAATTTGAAACAACATCTGGCACGCGTAAGGTCTGGACTACGTTCAGCTCCGATCAGGTTGATCTGGATTTCCAAAATCCGGATGTCCTTCTGGAAATACTGGATATTCTTCTCGGTTACACCCGCCGCGGTGCGCAATTCATCCGACTGGACGCGATCGCCTACCTGTGGAAAGAGATCGGTACATCCTGCCTTCATCTTCCACAAACCCACGCTTTTATCCAACTCTTGCGGGTTGTACTTAATGAAACCGCTCCCCATGTGCGGATCATCACCGAGACGAATGTACCGCATGAGGATAATATTTCTTATTTCGGAAATGGAAAAAACGAAGCGCAGGTTGTTTATAACTTTGCCCTGCCCCCTTTGGTTCTTCATACCCTACTAACCGGCGATTCGACAGCCTTATCAAACTGGGCACACAATCTTGAATACCCGACTGATCAGACCACCTATTTCAATTTCCTAGCATCACACGATGGTATCGGTTTAAATCCCGCGCGTGGAATATTGACAGACGCGGAGATTGAGAACCTGGTTCAACACACTCTCGATCACGGCGGTCTTATATCCTATAAGAATAATCCTGATGGCTCTAAAAGCCCTTACGAGATGAACATCAATTATTTTGACGCGCTGTCTGATCCGGCAGGAAATGAACCGTTGCAATTGCAGGTTGACCGTTTTATGGCCGCGCAAGCGATTATGCTGATGCTGCGGGGAGTTCCCGGCATCTATTTCCACAGTCTGTTCGGTTCACGTGGTTGGCGGGCAGGGGTTGAACAAACAGGACAAAACCGGACAATCAATCGGCAGAAGCTGGAATTATCCAGCCTTGAAAGTGAACTTTCTGGCCACGAGAGCCTTCGTGCCCTTGTCTTTTCCCATTATCACAGACTGCTTACTATTAGAAGGCAATCACCCGCTTTCCATCCAAATGGGACACAGAGACTACTAGATATGGGACCTGAAATTTTCGCTCTTTCCCGCACCTCGCCAGATGGAACAGAAACGATCCGAATTCTTCAAAATGTAACCCCATTGGAACAACATTCCGACAATATAAAATTAAAAGCGTATGAAACCCGGTTTATCTTTTTTTAATCTTCTCGGGGAATAAAGATAGAGTTTCAATAAACCTTTCTAAAAGAGTATTGAAAAGATTTCTTATATATGTCATAAATTGACATATATCGTCTCTATTCTCTTTTTGGAAGGTACAAATGCCGACTCCCGCTACCCGCCTGATCACCCTCATAATGCTATTACAGCGTAAACCCGGACAAAAAGCCTCTGCCCTGGCTTCAGAACTGGGTATATCTATACGCACATTACACCGCTACTTCGTGATGCTGGATGAAATGGGTATTCCAGTCTACGCGGAACGCGGACCCTACGGCGGTTTTTCTCTTGTACCAGGATACCGGCTTCCCCCGCTGATATTCACACCGGAGGAAGCTGTCACCCTTTCTTTGGGAACCAACCTTGTGCGGGAGTTGTGGGGGCAGTTGTATATCGATGCCGCGTCTGGCGCGGAGGCCAAACTCGAGAACGTCCTCCCGCCAGAACAACGCCGCGAAATCGCATGGGCGCGGAATTCCCTGGTGGCCACAGGGATAAACCGGGCAGACATGGAAAAGCTCTCTCCGCGCCTGGCTGAATTACGGAAAGCAGTCAGAGACAGCCAGCGAGTATCGATGCTGTATCAGAGCAGTCGGAATGCTGAAAGTGAACAACGGGATGTTGATCTCTACGGTTTGTTCCACCGATCAGGCTGGTGGTATGCCGTCGGGTTTTGCCACCTGAGGGGCGGGCTGCGGACATTCCGGGTTGACCGGATCATGGATATCAAACACAACAACCAGACCTTTACCAGGCCAGCGGACTTTGATCTTCATGAATACATCGAGCGTGATTGGGAGGACGTCCCGCGAATCAGCGTCAAGATGCTCTTTAAACCACAGTTATCCCATCTGGCTCAGTATGCACGAGGATACTGGGAAACACTGGAAGAACTTCCGGATAAATCCATTCTTGTTACATTCCTGGCGCCTGATCTATACGCGGCCGCCAGCAATGCCCTGTCCTATGGACCGGGAGTTGTGGTTCTGGAACCACCGGAAGTCAGATGTATGGTCCAGGATTGGGCGCAGGCAACGGCAGACATGTACCTGGAATAATCACCTTAAAAGAAAGAATGGAGTTCTCAAATGAAACGCAAATTGCTTGTCACAGGCAGCATACTCGCTGTCTTATTGATCGTCGGAGGAGCCGCCTTCTGGTGGATGACCCTGCAACCGCTGTATACACCGGGAATGGTCAGCCGTAATGAGAACCTGCGCTCCCCTCTTGTCCCACCCGCTCAAACGGCAGATCCCGATTACTGGCAAATGGAAAGTGATATCAACCTGTACCATTTTGCCAATGGAACGGGACGGAATGTATTGATTGTACACGGCGGTCCGGGAATGCCTTTTCGTGAACCGATGGCCGGCTTGGAACCATTGACCAGTGAGTACCGTTTCCATTACTACGACCAGCGTGGATGCGGAAAATCCACCCGCCCGTTCGACCGGTTGGAATCGCAAAACATGGTTGAGAATATGACCCTGTTGGATAAGACCCTCGGACTGGGTGCCCAGGTCGCGGATATTGAACGTATTCGGCAGATACTGGGTGAAGAAAAGCTCATCATTATTGGCCACTCCTGGGGCGGTTTTCTATCCTCCCTTTATGCGGCTGAATTCCCGGATCGTGTGGAGAAACTTATTCTAATCTCACCGGCAAATATGCTTGTCATGCCCCAACCGGATCAGGAAAGCGACCTATTTGCCAGTGTCCGTACCCGTCTGCCAAAAGAAAAGTTGGCGGAATATGACGCTTTTATGAAAGACTACATGGATTTCTCCCAACTCTTCAAACGCTCGGAAGCTGATCTGATCGCCATGGATGCGAAGTTCGGGTTGTATTACATGTCAGTCATGGATGTACCAGACGAAAAATTGATCGAACAGGGGGAACCGGGCGGATGGATGACCTGGGGAATGTATATAAGTATGGGACAGCGCCATGATTACTGTCCACTGATGCGAAAAGTTACTGCCCCCGTACTGGTAATTCACGGGACAGAAGACTTACAGAGCGAGGAAGCCAGCCGGTTGTATAGCGATACATTCCCCAACGCCCGGTTTGAGACCATTTCCGATGCCAGTCACTTTTCCTTTCAGGAGCAACCAGTAGACTTTTTCCGTATCATAAACGAATTCTTGAATTCATAAATCCAATCATAAATAACCCGGTCGTTAAACCACATCGGCCGGGTTTCGTTTCACATGCGTGTTTTTTGCAAACGCATAATTCAAAAATTCCAAAGCTGTCCCTTTTCTGAGTTATCTGTAATAATCAAGATATATGTAACAAATAACACTGACCATTATGAATCTGATCATCTCGCCAGGCAGACTAGCTTGGTTGAATAGATGTTTTCCGGGCTGGTCATTACCTTTGGAACCCATTACTGATTATGCGAACACCTAACTGGCAAAAATTTATCATAAAAAAAATCCCTGCAGAAAGACGCAGAGAAGTAGTTGATGAAATGTCGGAATCGGTTACTCCCGGCTTTGATTTTTATCTGCTTGTCACACTTTCTTGTAGTATCGCCACGCTGGGTTTGATAACGGATTCTCCGGCTGTAATTATTGGAGCCATGTTGATTGCGCCGTTGATGTCTCCCATCATCGGGCTCGGGTTGGCTTCATTGACCGGCAATTCGAAAATGCTAAGGAATTCGATCTCCGCGCTTTTACGCGGCGCGTTACTGGCGATAGGTCTTTCTATTGTACTGACATTCATTAATAATCATCTTCCATTTTTCAGCGTTCAGGAGTTGTCTAAAGAGATCATTTCGCGTACCAGGCCAACACCCATAGACCTTATGATCGCGCTAGCCGGCGGGATTGCGGCTGCCTATGCGATCATTCAACCCAATATATCTACCGCATTGCCTGGTGTGGCAATCGCCACAGCTCTCATGCCGCCGCTCTGCACCATCGGGATCGGTTTTGCCCTGGACCGCATTGATGTTGCCGGCGGGGCTGCTCTTCTTTTCGTAACAAACACGATCACCATCGCCTTCGCCTCTGTTCTGGTCTTTTTTCTTCGCGGATTCGCGTCATACACCGAGCTACGAGACCACATTGTACCGAGAAGTTTGCTTTATTCCCTGTTATTAACTGTAGGGTTGCTGGGTCCCCTATCTTTTTTCAGTATCAAGTTTTTCATGGAAGCCTCCGATAACCGCCTGATCAGCGAAGTTGTCGCTGAAGAAGTATCCAGGATACCAGGCGCAGAGTTGATTGATTTGGATGTCATCAGAAACCCAGACGAAATGGATATGAGGATAACCATTCGAACCAGTTCGTCACTTGAGTATTATCAGGTTGTCAATTTACAGAAAAATATCGTGGATGGTATCCACAAACCGGTTTCTCTTAAAGTCAGCCAGGTTCTGGCCAAGTATCTGGACCCCATGATCCCGCCGACTTTCACACCAACAACAATGATAGAACCATCCGCGACGTCCGGGCCATTGCCAACGGGAACCTACACTAGAACACCAACCAGCACATCAACCGCGACCAGTTCGCCAACTCCAACGTCCACCATCACCCCAACCCGGCCGCCAACAAAAACATCAACAAATACCCCAACTCTTTCCAGTGGTAAGGTCAAACGGTTCCTGTTGCCAGAAATGAAGATGTATCAAGTTCCGAACGGTCCGGTCATCGGCATCATTCATTCAGGGGATGAAGTAACCCTTTTGGACCATACCCAAACCCAGAATGGACTTGTCTGGATTGAGATTAAGGACAAAGATGGAAGGATTGGATGGATTCCTGAAGTATATGTGAGCGTTGTTCATCAAACACCAGTAATGACGGTCACATTAACCTTAACGCCTGGAAAATAAACTAACAAGGGATATTCCCTGGTACCTTCTGAAATTTATCTACACCCCAATAATACAACCCCGGAAAGTATTCCCGGGGCTGCAGAAAAAGTAAAACAGAAGTCTTTTATCGACCTGTGCCAAACAAGCGGTCCAGGATCGACATTCGTTTCTCTTTCGACTTATTTTCATCATCGTTGGATTCTTCGATGGCCGCTTCATTCGTATTGGTGTTGGTCATTTTGGCTCCCCTGAGCACAACACCTTTCATATCAGCGTTTGTCAAATCCGCACCCGTAAGGTCAGCATTGGTCAGATTGG
>JAAYYW010000142.1 GCA_012515195.1 Leptolinea sp. | reverse complement strand
TCCATCTTCAAAGCCTTCCGCCCCTTTGTGAAGATAATACGTATCACCCTGGACAGAAGCAACGGTGATAGTCCCGCCGGCAAACCACGGACGGTGCAACTTCTGCATAACTGTCTTTCTAGCAATCAACGCGCCGATCCCGCTGGGGTATCCAAAGATTTTGTAAAAAGAAAGGCAAACGAATTCCGGATGAACTTTGCTCAAATCCAGTTGATTGGTCGGGACGAAAGCAGCCCCGTCAAGCAGTACATCCCAGCCTTGAATATGTGCTTTTTCAATCCAATCCAAAGAATGCAGCACACCGGAAAAATTGGACTGAGCCGGAAAAGCAAAGAGATTATTCCCTCCGGTCTTTTTAAATTCTAGATAATTTTCCAATCGATCTTCATCTATACGCATTTCCGGAGGTAGTACAGGCGAATAATGAATGGTTGCGCCTTTTGATCGAGCAAATTCACGTATTCCATTCACTGAATTGTGATTATCAAAGGTTAACAAATATGTATCGCCCGGCCCAAATGGATAGGATTCGCCGACCAACTTCAGCGCGCCGCTCGCGTTCTGAGTAAAAATACACACATATTCATCTGGTGAGGCATTGAAAAATTTTAGAACGCTTTCCCGTGCATGCTCAACTAGCCGGGTCATAGCCTGAGAAGTGGGGTTGGTTGAATGTGGATTACCGAAAACATTGTCTTCCAGCAGTTTCATATGGGCGTCGATCTGGGTCTCGCTATAAAGACCACCACCTGTGTAGTCCAGGTAAATATGACCCAGTCTGTCTATCCGACTGTATTCCCGGCGTCTCAAGTCGTCTATACCAAATGTACTGGCATATTCTGGATAAATGGCAAGGAACTCCGGATCTATTGCATTCAGGTTTCGAACAAATTCTGAATCAAAATCTGAATTTGACTTTTGCTGGAAAAATTTCATGTCGGTTCCTTCCTGGTTGTATCTCAATTAACATGCCAAAAAAAGGTTTAAAAAGAGAATTATCCACTCCCGAATGTGGCATCCGCCAGATTCTCCGTGGAAGCTCTGTTATCCGAAAGAGTGTGCAAAGCTTCCATCACCCGCTCGCGTGAGAGGAGTATTTCAGATCGAACCATTCGCTCAGCGAGATTGGCATCCCTTGCCAGTAATGCTTGTGCCAGAGACAGGTGATCATTGCGCATCTCTTCTGCGCTGTCCCTGATATCCAATCCAAGATGAAAAACACGGGTCAATTCATCCATTGTTCGTGAAATTTGTTGAACAAGTCTTCTGTTCTTAGCCAACATGGCGATTTTTTCATGGAATGCTTTATTTTGCGCCAGGAATTGAGAATAACTTCCCAGCTCTTTAAAAACATAGGAAAAATCGGCAGCTTCCAACAGAGAACGGATCTCAACTTCGGTTCCCCGACTGGCAGCAAGGCGGACTGATGATGTTTCCAAAATAATCCGCATTTCATAGATCTCCTGTACATCGCGCTCAGTAATCGTGCTGACAATATAGCCCATCCGCGGGATGGGCTGTACAAATCCCTCCTGTGCAAGTTGCCGCAAGGCTTCACGCACCGGTGTTAATCCGACCTGATAATGATCGGCAAGATCCATTTGCGCAATAAATTGCCCCGGAGCTAATGAACAGGAAACAATATCATCCTTGATGAAACGATACGCCTGTGAAGAGAGAAGGTCATTTTTCTGTTTTTTCATAGTCATCTTCTAATATATTAGTAATATATTATCAATATATTATTTTGTCAATAATAACTTTTTAGGTATTTTGTTCTTGATGTTTTTTGAATTTCCGCTATAATAGATCGTACATTCTAAAAAGGCAGGGTTAAATGGACATCTATCAAGCCATAGATGAGAGGCAAACAATTCGTGATTTTTCGTCAAGACAGATCCCTGACGAAACCATAAAAAAAATCCTGCGCTCAGCCTTCAAAGCACCCTCAAATAATCATTTGCGGAATTGGCACTTTCTACTCCTGAATGACCGGGAAAGGCGGCTTGAGATCATCAACAAGTTGCTCAAACCAATTTCACGAAAGGGCGCGATAGGCATTGTTAACCGGTGGCAATTAATTGATGACAAACAGCGGGATATGTATATCGATGCCATTCCCAAACAAATATCAATGTTACGTGATTGTCAGTGTCTGATCCTTCCCTGTTTCCGTCAGGAGGCAGATCTTCTGAAACCCAACAATCTTTCCGATCTTAATGGGTTCGCGTCTATCTGGCTGGCGATTGAAAACCTGTTGCTTGCAGCTGCAGCGGAAGGAATATTTGGCGTTACCCGGATCCCATTCGAAGAAGAGCGCGCCAAAATAAAAAATGCTTGCCAAATTCCAGCGGGTTATGAGATTCCCTGTTGGATCGCCCTCGGATATCCAGCTGAAGGGGCTCGACGTGCCAGTCAATTGGAGATAGATTTAGTTGAAAGAATCCACAACGACACATGGTAGCGACCTTCTTTAACAAAAAAAATAGTCAAGTGAGCCGATGATGGAATATAGAATAGTCCGATTGATAAAAAGAAACATTATGGAATGCCTCCCAGGTGGTGGGGTGCTCACAAGTGAACAGGAAGCTCTTGATCTGGTTGGGATTTGCGGCGAGGAAGGTACCGACACAATCCT
>JAAYYW010000141.1 GCA_012515195.1 Leptolinea sp. | reverse complement strand
GCCATTAATGTGCTGGCCCGTCAGGCCGGCGCCCGGGTTAGTGTTGTAGACATGGGTGTGTCAGTTGATTTCCCGCCGGGATGCGGGGTCATCGATGCCAAGGTTGATCATGGAACAGGCAATATCGCCCGCGGGCCAGCTATGACCCGCCAACAAGCGGAACAGTGTATCGAAAGGGGTATTGAAGTTGCCTACCGGGAATTCGACCGTGGTCTTGACCTTATTGCTACCGGAGATATGGGTATTGGGAATACTACACCTTCATCGGCAATAGCCGCTATTATCACCGGCTTTCCGGTCGAGAAAGTTACCGGTCGCGGGACAGGTCTAAATGAAACAGGCCTTGCCGCCAAAATCGCCGTTATAAAACAGGCAATCCAAGTCAATCGTCCGGACAGGAACGATCCGCTGGATATTCTGGCCAAGGTTGGCGGCTTCGAGATCGGTGGACTGGCAGGACTGATCATTGGTTCAGCCTCGCGCCGTCTGCCGGTTGTTATTGATGGGTTTATTTCCACCGCAGCCGCTTTGCTGGCCTATGAGATTGAACCTGGCATCAAACCCTACCTGATCGCCGCCCATCGTTCAGTTGAGAGCGGCCACCACGTGATGCTGGAAAAGATCGGAATCGAACCATTGATGGACCTCAACATGCGCCTGGGTGAAGGAACCGGGGCAGTGCTGGCTTTTCACATCATAGAGGCGTCTGTGCGTATACTTAATGAGATGTCAACGTTCGAAGATGCCGGTGTTACCGACAAATCATGAAGTACTTACAGCTGGCTTTCTCTCTTTTGACCATACTGCCGGCAGGGTCACTGCGAAAAACTGAACCGGGTGATACTGGCCGGGCAGCGTTCTGGTTTCCCCTGGTGGGAGTTACCGTTGGGTTTATTACTGTTGTTGGATGGGGAATCTTTAAATTGATCTTCCCCTTAATCCCGACGACGGTACTTACTCTGGCGTTATGGGTCATTCTGACCGGGGGTTTACACCTGGATGGTCTGGCCGACTGCTGCGACGGGCTTCTTTCCGCAGCCAGACCAGAGCGCCGTCTAAAGATCATGTCCGACCCACACATTGGCACATTCGGAATAGTGGGATTGGTTTTTGTTCTTCTTTTAAAACTTTCTGCGCTTTACGCCATCGATCCAACAAGGATGTTTCAGGTTGTGCTGCTGGCACTAACACTCAGCCGGTGGTATGTCCTACTGGCGGCCAAACAACCCCTCGCCCGTACGGAAGGAATGGCAGCTGATTTTGCTGCCGGCCTTTCCAGAAAATCGATCTTTGCAGCGGCAGTCATTCCACTGGCGCTTATCGTCTGGGGCGGATGGGATTCTCTGCTGGCCGGTATGCTGGCTAGCCTTGCTGCTTCCGGAATCATTATCTTCTCACGTTCCCGCATCGGTGGAGTAACAGGTGATGTATTTGGATCGATCATTGAAATTTCAGAGCTGACAATATTAATGACCTATGCTGCCCGCTAACCTTCCTTTTCGTATTGGCACAACCTCGTATATCATCCCGGATGATATTCTGCCCAATGTGCGGTACCTTGCCGGAAAAGTGCGTGACGTGCAACTTGTCCTGTTTGAACTGGACGAGGATAAGAGCAACCTGCCCACCCCGGAACTGGTGAGTGAGTTAAGAACAATTGCCACACAAAAGGATCTCTCATACACAGTGCACCTCCCGCTTGACCTGCGGCTGGCGGCAAAAGAGGGAGATATTCACATTTCGTTGCAGAAAGCCCAACGAGTCATCGAAGCCACGCGAGACCTATCTCCCCGCGCTTATATCGCTCATGTGGACGGCAAGGAGGAAAAGGAATCCCATGATCCAGAAATAATCCAACGATGGCAGGAGCAGGCGAAACGGTCCATCGAGATTGTTTCCAAGATGACCGGTGACGCGAAACTGCTGGCTGTCGAGAATCTGGAAAGTAATCCGGTAACATTTAATGACGAGATCATAAAACGCAGCGGCTGCTCTCGCTGTATTGACATTGGACACCTGTGGTTGGATGGTCATGATCCCCTGAATTACTTCCCCGGACGGATCGGACAAACCAGTGTGCTGCATATTCATGGGATCAATGAACGCGACCACAAATCGCT
This sequence comes from Leptolinea sp., assembly GCA_012515195.1. Lineage (GTDB taxonomy): Bacteria > Chloroflexota > Anaerolineae > Anaerolineales > Anaerolineaceae > Leptolinea. Next base: position 4,637 of record JAAYYW010000141.1, on the reverse strand, counting down.
GCGACATATTGAGCCGGAAAAATTGGATGCTGTTTTTGAGGTTTTGCTTTCACATCCATTTACCGGCGTATTGACCATAGAGGTGTTTTCAAATGAAGATTTCACAACATCCATGGAAGCTATTCATGAAAGCATCCATCGAATTCGAGGATAAACAATGACACCGAAATTGACCCTGGTTCTAGGCGGCGCACGCAGTGGAAAGAGCACGTTCGCTCAGCAGTTAGCCGGAAAGTCCAATGGGAAAGTACTCTATATTGCCACTGCCCGGATTCTGGATGATGAAATGGAAAGAAGAGTAGCCCTTCACCGGGCAAGTCGTCCACCCAGCTGGACAACATTGGAGCTGCCGGAAAAAATAACCACCGGATTGACAGATATTCAGGGTGTGTACGATGTCATCCTGTTGGATTGTGTCACAATGCTGCTCAATGAATCCTTCCTGTCACTTCCCGAGGACGCGGATGAAATTGAGATGACAGAATCATCAGAAGTTGCGATTGAAGATCTCATTAGCGCCATCCAATTACACTCGTCTCCCTGGATATTGGTCAGTAATGAAGTCGGAATGGGTATTGTGCCAGAAACACTGATGGGACGTGTATTCCGTGATGTTCAGGGACGCGCCAACCAAAGGCTAGCTGCCATGGCTGACGAAGTCTTTTTTATAACCGCCGGCATCCCGATGAAGATCAAATAAAAAAGAATATATAAAAAATGTGTAAGAATCGCTTTGATTCTCATTTTTCTATTGATTTTTATACAATGGCGTGCTATATTCATTAGTTGAATAAGGATTGTCCTCAGTTCGATTGGAGGTTTAAGTTATGCCAGTCTATACCTATCGGTGTGAAAGTTGCGGGGTTCAGTTTGAAAGGATACAGAAGTTCAGCGACACCCCTCTTACCCGCTGCCCGGAGTGCGGGAAGAAAGAATTGCGAAAAGTGTATACCCCGGTCGGAATTGTGTTTAAAGGTTCAGGGTTCTATTCCACAGACCACAAATCCCCCTCAGGCCAAAGCCGTCTAAACGGAGCTCATTCCGAAGAGAAGAATAGTTCTTCTGAAAGCAAACCAACCGAAGCAGCATCAAAACCGGCTGAAACCAAGGCCGAAGCTAAATCATAACCACTTTCTTTTAAACACCTTTGACGGGAGCTGATGGCTCCCGTTTTTAATAATCATGGAATGGTAAAATTATTGTGCATTGGAGGAATCGTATGGCAGGTAAAAACCAGGCACGTACAACCATGTCGTCGGAACAACGGAAACGGAAGGTTCAGCAGACTGTTTTCAGTATCCTGGCCATTATTATTATTCTTTCATGGGTCATATCGCTTATCGCGCCGTTCTAACCGGTTATGTACATATATTCCGGAATTTTTCTTCTTACCTGGTGAAAGGTTGATCATTTGAAACGCTGGCAATTCTGGGTGGGACTGCTGATCAGTGCGGCATTCCTGTATATTGCCCTGCGGGGATTACATTTGGATCAGGTATGGGATTCCTTGAAAACCGCTAATTACTGGTGGCTCATTCCTGGCGTGTTGGTGTATTTTGTCGGAGTCTGGGTAAGATCGTGGCGTTGGCATTACCTTTTGCGGCCTTTAAAATCCATCTCGACCGTAAAAATGTTCCCAATTGTAACAATTGGATATATGGGAAATAACATATATCCAGCCCGGATGGGTGAAGTTCTACGAGCCATCGTTTTGAAAAAACATGAAGGGGTACCAATATCCGCTTCACTGGCAACTGTGTTCATTGAACGTGTGTTTGATGGTGTTGTCATGCTGGGTTTTGTTTTCTTAAACCTGTCGGAATTAACACGCCTCAATTCTGATTCGGGTTTTATTGGAAGCATCCAAAGCCTGTCGATCTGGGGTGCCATAGCCTTTATTGGAGCATTAATCGTTTTCCTGCTGGCAGCAGCTTTCCCGGCGGCCAGCGAACGCCTGATCGAGACTGTTCTCATTCGTTTTCTACCAGAACGCTTCAGGGAAAAGGTATTGAACCTGGCACGCCGGTTTCTCTCCGGCCTGGAATCGCTGCGCAGCCCACGTGAAGCCTTAATGGTTTTCTTCACCTCAATTGTGATCTGGCTGCTTGAAACCGGCAAATACTGGTTTGTAATGCACGCCTTTCCTTTCGAAGTCAGCTTTTTCGCACTAATGTTGATGAATGGAATTGTCAATCTGACCACCACGCTGCCATCTGCTCCCGGATATGTGGGAACATTTGATGCGCCTGGCATCGCCTTATTGAGCGCCTATGGTGTACCCGGGGAGATAGCCGCCGGATACACATTATTGCTTCATGTCGCTTTGTGGTTACCAATCACAGCTCTTGGCGTGTACTATTTTGCCCGTGAAGGATTGAAATGGAACTTAGAACCGGAGACAACGGAATGAAGATAGCGATCGTTGGTTGTGGCATAGCCGGAATGTCAGCCGCGTACGATCTTATAAACGCAGGGCACGAAGTTGAGATTTTCGAATCTTCCCCGGAACCCGGTGGATTGGCTGGCGGTTTTAAAGAACCTCAATGGGATTGGTCCCTGGAAAAGTTCTATCATCACTGGTTCCTTTCTGACCACCATATGTTTGAACTGATCGAGGAGCTCGGTCTGAGTGATCGGGTAGTTATCAAACAACCCAAAACGGTCATGTACCACAATGGACAGTTCTATCCATTTGATTCAATCCCGGCAGCCATTCTTTATCCAGGGCTTGGCTGGGGTTTGAACAAGATCCGCTTTGGTCTGGCCACCCTGTATATCCGCCTCACCCGCAACTGGAAACCGATGGAACACACCACCGTTGATAAATGGATGCGTAAGTGGGCCGGAGAAACTGCCTACAACCAGATGTGGCTGCCCATGCTTGATGGCAAGTTCGGTGAACGCTATGCCCGTCAGGTCAACATGGCATGGATGTGGGCACGCCTTCACAGTCGAACGACAAAACTGGCGACTTTCGAAGGCGGTTTCCAGGCTTTTGCTGATGCTTTCGCGGCAGAACTTCAAAAACGCGGCGCTGTGATCCATTACAACACATCCACTACAGGCATCCATACACGGGAAGGCGGAGGATTCGTCCTGACCTATGGAGATAAGAGCCGTGAGTTTGACCGCTGCCTGGTTACCCTTTCTCCAGCATTAATGACGAAAATTGCCCCGGAGCTTCCCAACGATTATCTGCAGGGATTGTTGAACCTCAAGAGTTTGGGGGCAGTAGTGATGGTGCTGGCCATTAATCAACCGCTTTCATCCAAAGGATATTACTGGTTCAATCTTCCCAAGTCAGCCGGGTTTCCCTTCCTGGCCCTGGTGGAACATACCAAATTCCTCCCCAAAGAGTACTACGGCGGCGATCATTTGTTGTATTGCGGTGATTACCTTGAAACCGACCATGAGTATTTCAAACTCAGCCAGGATGAGCTCTTACAGCGGTTTCTTCCCGCTTTACAGCGTATCAATCCTGAATTTAAACCAGACTGGGTACGCAAAACATGGTTATTCCGCACAAACTATGCACAGCCTGTCCCATTGGTTGACCATTCCGCAAATATTCCCGCGATCCGTACCCCGATTACTGGTTTGTACTTTGCCAGCATGAGTCAGGTTTATCCCTGGGATCGCGGAACAAATTTTGCTGTCGAAATCGGCCGCAAAGCCGCCAGGCTCATTCTGACGGACTCGCAAAAATGATTCCCTTCATTATCCTGATTCGAGTTTATTCTAGAATTATTATTTCTCCACACCCCCCAATTAAAGGGGTGAGAATCGATTTTTAAGCCCTTACCCCCATATATAGGGGTATACAAACACATAATTTCCGATACTTGGTAAGAACACAAATTCGAAGATCAAATCTTAAGGATTCCAAAAAGGAACTTTCTTTAAGATTAATTACCTTAAATTATCGGTTTTTTTTAGGCTAACGTAGCCGATTCGCCTTGTTTGTCATGGCCCTTTTTGATAGAATTTGATAGTGAATTAGAGGGGAACCACCCCAGGTTTTTCACCCCACATATCCGAAAATTCAGGCACGTTTTTTTCCCATTGCTTTGCAATGGGCTTACTTATCGATTGCCATTTCCGGAAGCACCACTGAATCTTTGATCGGAGGCCCATTTGATGATGAACCCACAATCGGCATGGCAGGCAACACTAGGCCAACTTCAAATGGAGATGCCCAAAGCCAACTTTGATACATGGGTCCGAAGTACGGAAGTAATCAATTACGAAAAGAATCTGTTCACTATCGGGGTACAAAACGCGTACGCCCGTGACTGGCTGGAAACACGCCTGACCAGCACCGTATCCAGGATGCTTTCTGGTCTGATGGATTCGAGTCAGACAGTGCGGTTTGTTGTCTGGCAGAAGAATATCGAACCAGCTGTTGATGAAGCTCTTATTGAATCAGAGATTGAGGAAGAACAGCATGAAACAGAAGTGCGCACAAACCGCACTCTAAATCCTCGTTACACATTTGACTCCTTCGTCGTTGGCGCCAGCAACCGATTGGCTCACGCGGCCAGCCTGGCTGTCGCCGAAAATCCAGCCCGCGCGTATAATCCGTTGTTCCTCTACGGAGGTGTCGGACTGGGGAAAACCCATATGTTGCAAGCCATCGG
>JAAYYW010000140.1 GCA_012515195.1 Leptolinea sp. | reverse complement strand
TGCCTGTCCCCTGGATGGCGGCTATCTGAATGGATAATTCTTCGAGCCGGCCAAGACTGCCTGCCGGTTTCGTTAATCTGCCCTGATGGGCGCGGGCGCTGCTGGAAGATTCGTGATCAGGAACCGGAATAGGGGGAATACGCAGCATGGAGAGTATTTTCCTTTCAAAAAAGCCGCCCGATGGACCGGACGGCGTAATCAACTGCTTCATGTATCAGTGCCATTTCTTCCAGGTCCGGGAAGACTATACGGCTATTCCAGGGCAGGTATCCTGACTTGCGGCGTTATTAGCCGTTCACAGTTGCGGCACAGTGCTGGATTCTCAGTCATTCCCTGATCACCAGCTTCCCTTTTATCCCAGATAAGGACCCAAGAACAGAGCAAGTGTATTTCAGTGAGGGTGGATTGTCAAATAGCCATACGATAATCTTAATGCAAAATTTACGGAAGAAAGGCTCAGTTTTATCCGGACCAGCCGAAAACAAATACATGAAAATTGCCCTTCTGGCGGGGAGGCTTGGATGAATGTAGGATCGGATCAGATTCAATCGATTATTTTAGCGCGTCGGCTGGTTCTATTAACGCACCAGGTCGAGAAACAACGTCAGAATCCAAACGCGGAAGTGAAATCTTTTAAAGAGATCATGGATGAAGATGAGATTCAGTTGAGCGGTGGATTGGAAAAGAAAAAAAACGCCCCGTCAGCGAGTGAACGATCTACCCATGCACAAGAAACTCAGCCGCGAATGTTTCCCGATGGGACAACATTTGAAACGTTGGCATAATCTGCGACGTTTATAAGCTTATTCCCGAGCCTGAACATTGACTTGTTCGGCCTTTTTTTCGCCAAGAAAGACATTAGCCAAACCGGCCAGTGATGTAATCCTGTGTGCGGGAGTCTTTGGGAACGGTAAACATCACATCAGCTGGAGCGTATTCCACCAATTCCCCTTGCAGAAAGAATGCTGCCATCTCGCTTATGCGTGCTGCCTGTTGTGTGTTGTGCGGCGCAATGACAATTGTAAAAGTTGCTTTTAATTCCTGAAGCAATTCTTCGATCTTGGCTGTAGCCAACGGGTCCAGGGCAGAGGTAGGTTCATCCAGCAGGATAATTTCAGGTTGTAATGCTAAAACGCGTGCCATGGATACCCGTTGCTGCTGCCCACCGGATAAGGCTGCCCCCGGATCTTTAAGACGATCTTTTACCTCATCCCATAAAACTGATTGCCGGAGGGCCATCTCTACGGCTTCGTCCAGCTTCTTTTTATTCTTCATACCAGCCATGACCAGTCCATAGGCGACATTGTCATAGATGCTCAGGGGCAGGGCTGTTGGACGTGAGAAGACCATTCCCACTTTTCGACGCAACGCGTTGACATCCATTTCTTCTGAAAGAATATCCTGTCCATCGATCAAGACCTTGCCGCTCAATTCGGTAACATCAGCCAGGTCATTCAGGCGGTTTAACACCCGCAGGAAGGATGATTTACCACCGCCGGATGGTCCGAATAATACGGTAATGGCATTGGCCTTGATGTTCATTGAAACATTTTTAAGGCTTTCTGTTCCATCAGAGTATTTTAGATTCAGGTGTTCGATGACTATCTTATCCATGTTGTCACCATTGGCGGTTGGCGCGGGCGCGCGATCGGATAATCGTTGCCGCGATATTCATCCCCAGAACAAACAATAAAAGAACCAGTACTGTTCCATACTGGATCTGTATTGGCATGCCTGGAACGGATGTGGATATCACAAACAGGTGATAGGGTAGAGCCATTGTCGCGTCAAGTGGAGACGCAGGAAGCTGGGGAAGAAAAAACGCAGCGCCGGTGAAAAGAATTGGTGCTGTCTCACCCGCGGCGCGTTCCAGTCCAAGGATGACCCCGGTGATAATTCCCGGCAGAGCCTGGGGCAAGACGACCTGCTTGATCGTTTGCCAACGAGTGGCACCCAATGAAATGCTGATCACCCGGAAGGACGTGGGCACAGACCTTAAGGCTTCTTCTGTGGTACTGATGATCACCGGCAAGGTCATAATGGATAATGTCAACGAAGCGGCCAGGATGCTGGTACCAAAATTCATGAAAACAACGAACAACCCCAGACCAAACAGACCATAAACAACCGAAGGAATACCTGCCAGATTGATGATGGCGATACGTATCAGGCGAGTCCACTGATTATTCGGGGCGTATTCCGCAATATAAATGGCAGCTGCAATACCCAGTGGAACAGAAAAAATGGCTGTACCAATGGTCAAGTAGAACGTGCCAATAATAGCCGGCCAAACACCACCAGATTTCATGCCGTTGGTGGGCATACCATTGAGAAATTCCCAGGATATGGATGGTATTCCCTGGAAGAAAATGTAGATCACAATGACAATAATGAGCAACACAGTCAGCAAGCTGATGAAAGTTAAGAGACCAAAACCAAACTTTTGTACCTGCTGAGGAATAATCCGTTGTCTTTGCATAGGTTTTTATGAAAGCAGCCGTTCGCTGCGGGTGGTCTTTCGCGATGTCAGGGTGAAGGCAATCACATTCACTACTAAAGATATAAGGAAAAGGATGATTCCAATCAGAAAAAGAACACTATAGTGGGTGCTTCCAGAAGCCACCTCGCCCATCTCAGAGGCGATTGTGGCCGTCATAGTGCGGATGGGTTCAACAATTGCCTGAAACCCCGCGGGCATCACCGGGGCATTGCCGGTGACCATCATCACAGCCATGGTTTCACCCATCGCCCGCCCCAGTCCAAGCAATATGGCAGTGATCATTCCGGATTTCGCGGCAGGAAGTGTCACTCCCCAGATGGTCTGCCAGCGGGTGGCGCCCAGAGCCATGGACGCTTCGCGGTAAGATTTCGGGACCGTGTTCAATGCGTCTTCCCCCACCGATACGATAGTAGGAATGGAAATCATTCCCAGCAGGAAAGCCCCTGTGAGGGCTGTTAGGCCTGTCGGAAGGTCAAAGAACCGACGAACGAAGGGAACCAGAACCTGAATACCCAGAAATCCCAGGACTACAGACGGAAGGCCTGCCAGAAGTTCCACCATAGGTTTAAGAATTTCTTTTGTCCAGGCTGGGGCAACTTCTGAAATATAAACGGCTGTTCCCACACCGAGAGGGATGGAAACCAATCCTGCGCCGATAGTCACAATGAGTGAACCGAATACCAGCGGCCAGATACCAAAATAGCTCTCGGTTGGATACCAGCGGAATGCAAAAAGACTGTCAATTTCAGCTGTCCACAGCGCAGGGACTCCCTCACTGAGAAGAAAATACAAAATAAGCAACACAAACAGGATGCTTGAGTACCCGCAACCCTGAATAATCCGGGTGATCAGTGTTTCACGCCAGACGGGCATAGACCGTAATTTATCCATCGCTGCTTGTCCCTGCTATTTTGATCGGTACAAACCCTGATACGACTACGATCTGTTGGGCTTCGGTATCCAGAATCCAATCGATGTAGGTTTTTACCGCCCCGTCCGGTTTGCCGCGAGTGTACATATATAGATCTCGCGAAATAGGATATGAATTATTGTTGACAGTCTCCACAGATGGAAGGATGTAATCCAGGTTTTCATCTTTCGCGATGGCCAGTAATTTCACATCAGAGGTTATATAACCCAATCCGTCATACCCGATGGCGTTGGGATTGTCATGCACTTCCGCAATAATTCCCTCCGAAGATGGCAGGAGCAGGGTTTTCTCTGAGAAGAGATCGGTACTGTCTTTCCCCAGGCGGATCACTGTTTCCAGAAAGTACACATGTGTCCCTGAATTAGACTCACGTGACAACCTTACAATAGGTCTATCCTCTCCTCCCACCTCTGACCAATTGGTTATGGTTCCTTTATATATGTCTGAAATTTGTTTGAGGGTTAGTTGGTTAACCGGGTTCGAGGGATGAACAATCACACCGATGGCATCTCGTGCCACAACAATCTCCATCGGTTCGAAACCCAGAGATTGTGCTTCTTTGATTTCTTCTGACTTTATTGCCCGGGAGGCGTTGGCGAGATCTACCGTATCTGTCATCAAGGCGGTTAAGCCGGTGCCAGATCCCCCTCCTGTAACGGAGATACGCACGTCAGGCTGATTTTTTTGGTAAGCTTCTGCCCAGAGAAGGGCAAGGTTTACCATTGTATCAGAGCCTTTATTCTGGATATAGGCGGATGATTCGCTTCCAGCTGATTGAACGGTTTGAGCCGGGCTGCAACCACCCAGCAACAGTACCGTCGCAAGGAAAAATAGAGCGGCGGATTTCATTGCGCTTATTATATCTGATGCCGCGGCGGTTATCAGGTCTAATTCTGGTACCTAATCCTGTATAATGAGAGAAATCCACCCCGGGAAAGCATTATGGATACTATTCTTATACTTGATTTTGGCTCTCAGTACACGCAATTAATTGCTCGCCGCATCCGTGAATTACAGGTGTACAGCGAGATCCTTCCGTGGGATGCTCCGGTCGAAAAAATGGCTGAAACAAGCCCCGTTGGAATAATTCTCTCAGGTGGACCGTCATCAGTTTACGAGAATAATGCTCCTTCAATTCCCCCTTTCGTCATGCAGGCAGATGTACCCATCCTTGGCATTTGCTACGGTATGCAGGCTATAACCCGTATCATGGGAGGCCAGGTAATTCCAGCGGGCGAACGGGAATTTGGACCTTCTCAGATCCATGTTCTCCGGTCAAATCCATTAATTCCAGAGGAAACCCTGGACGTGTGGATGTCTCATGGGGACCGCATCGACAAGATACCGGAAGGTTTTATGATCCTGGCGGAAAACCCGAATTGCCCTTTTGCCGCCATGGGAAACATTGAAAAACGTATATACGGGGTTCAATTTCATCCTGAGGTGCGCCATACCCCGCGGGGACTGGAGATTTTACGTCGATTTGTGCTGGAGATCTGCGGTGCAACCGCGAGCTGGACCCCGGAATCAATGATCGATATGGCAGTGGAACGGATACGTGCCGCTGTGGGAAATTCTCGTCTGCTTTCCGCCGTTTCCGGCGGCGTGGACTCCAGCGTGGCCACAGCACTTGCAGCCCGCGCGGTGGGTGAAAGATTGAACGCTGTTTTTGTGGATCATGGTCTCTTACGCAAGAATGAACGAACTTATGTGGAAAAAGTTTTCTCTCCACTGATGGGAGACCGGTTTGTCTGTATTGATTCATCTGAAAGGTTCCTTCAAAACCTGGAAGGTGTTAGTGAACCTGAAGTGAAGCGAAAAGTCATTGGCGAGACTTTTATTCGTGTTTTTGAGAATCATGCCCGCAGTCTGGGAAGGATAGACTACCTGGTGCAGGGTACCATTTACCCGGATGTTGTAGAATCAAGCGCGCCTGAACGGAATAAAGCGGCTCGGATAAAGACGCACCATAATGTAGGTGGACTTCCTGACGATATGGACTTTAAGCTGGTTGAACCGTTGCGTTATTTCTTTAAGGATGAAGTTCGATTGGTGGGAGAAGCACTTGGATTACCCCGTGAACTTGTCTGGCGGCAGCCATTCCCAGGCCCGGGATTGGCCGTTCGCTGCCTGGGAGAGATAACGTCTGAGCGTTTGGATTGTTTGCGTGAAGCCGATGCCGTCTTCACAGAGGAGCTTACGGCGGCCGGTTGGATTAAGTCAAGCGCAATTGGAGAGGAGGATCGAGCCGCGCAGGCGTTTGCAGTCTTATTGCCGGTTCGTTCAGTGGGTGTTATGGGTGACCAGCGCACTTATCAGGAAGTAGTAGCTCTGCGTGCCGTGACTACAGAAGATTTTATGACAGCAGATTGGGCGCGGTTACCGGCAGATTTGCTCGCCCGTACGGCTAACAGGATCGTCAATGAGGTTTCGGGGGTAAATCGGGTAGTGTATGACATTACCAGTAAACCGCCTGGCACCATTGAGTGGGAATAATCCAAAGGAGAAGAATTATGGATTTAGGTGACGTGCTTTCCAAGGTATGGAAAATCATTTGGAAAAATAAGATTCTGTGGATATTTGGATTGTTATCTTCCTGTGGTCGTGGAGGTGGCGGGGGTGGGGGAGGTAGTGGAAATTTCAATTTTCCGGGAACAGAAAATTTCAATTTAGAAAATGGCGAAGACCCATTTTCCAATGGCGACTTCCCTCAACTGGAAGAATTCGCCCAGAGTTTTGAAAGTATTTTTGACAACGGTGATCAAACTGCCATTGCGTTTATGATCGGAATAATGTGTGTTGTTATTATTCTCTCGGTGGCGGTCCTCTTCATTCAATCTATCGGCCGTTCGGGAATGATCCGCGGAACTGCCATGGCAGATCGCAGTGATGAGAAGCTTACCTTTGGACAGATCTGGTCTGACGGGTCGCCATACTTTGTAAAAGTCTTCCTGTTCAATTTCCTGATCGGTATTGTGATCTTTCTGGCATTTATGATTGTGTTGATCCCGCTTGTTTTGGTCGGAATACTTACCATGGGTATCGGGTTTATCTGCATCATTCCATTACTATGTCTGATGATTCCAATCGGATGGGCTATTAACGTGGTGATCGAACAGGCCAACGTGGCACTGGTTCTGGAAAATCTGGGCATGGTCGACGCTGTAAAACGTGGCTGGAATGTATGCCGCCAAAATCTCGGTCCGATCGCTGTAATGGGTTTGATAATACTTGTCGGTGGTGGAATAGTATCTGTCATCATTGCTTTGCCTCTCCTCCTTCTGATAGTTCCCCTGGTGATTGGAGGGGTATCTCAAGACCAGGCTGTTTTGACAACGGGAGTGGCTACTTTCGGGATTATGTTATGCTGTCTGCTTCCGGTTATCTTCGCGTTACAGGGTGTTTTGCAGAGTTTTATTGACACGGCATGGACGTTGACGTTTCTCCGGCTCACTTCGCCAAAAGCAGTTGAACCGGATTTGCAAGCCTTGCCTTCAATGGATTAGATCAGTTTAGGGATATTACGTGAGAATTTGGCTGAGAAAGACAGGGGCTTTATTACTGCTGCTGGCTGTTCTCAGCCAGATTATTGGAACACCGGTTATTTGGGCTCAGGCTTTACCGCGAGCTCAGATCAACCGGTTGGATGCGTCACGATTTCCAACCATTCGGATTGAAGCAGATATTAACCGTCCAGATGGCAGTTTTGTTGCGAATATAAGCCCTTCGGATCTCAAGATCATTGAAAACGGGGTTCAGCGTCCTGTGGATGAAGTCCGGGAAACTCCAAACGCCGTAGATTTTGTTGTTGCGGTTAATGGAGGACCCATCCTGGGGAACCGAATCTCCAGCAAAACGAATTTCCATTTGATAAAAGACGCATTATTGGATTGGGTACCTGAGGCAGAATCAATCGGGAAGGGGGATTCAGTCACGTTGGTCACGAATGCCGGGGTCAAAGCAACCAGGTTGGATACCCCGGCGGAGTGGACGGCTGTTTTCAATTCACTGAGTCCTGAGCTTGTCAGTGCCACGCCCAGCCTGACCAGTATCACAAAGGCGGTTGAACAGGCGATAGGTGCTCCGTCCAGGCCGGGAATGAAACAGTCCATTTTGTATATCACACCGTTAATGTCATCCAGTCTCTCGAAGGCTGTTGATAATATTGCCGAGCAGGCAGCCGGCGCAGGGATAACGATCAATATCTGGCTGGTGGCTCCATCTTCAGCCAAGCAGCCCCTGGCAGAAGAATCCATCCAATCGTTGGCCGATCGAACAGGGGGACAACTTTATCGGTTTTCCGGCAAAGAAGCTCTCCCGCCGATTGAAACATATCTGCAGCCGCTTCGAAGACAATACGAGATCAACTACCGGTCGCGTTCCAGTCAGAGCGGTATTCAGACGGTCATTCTCGAAGTCCAAACGGATGAGGTACAGACCCGTTCGCCTGAAGAATCTTTTGATGTATCAATAAAGGCTCCCAATGTGATGTTCATCGATCCGATTGAAAGCGTATCGTTGGAATGGAAGGAATCGGAAAATGGACGGTATATGCTGTCCCCTCCGGAAGTGCCATTAGAGCTGTTTGTTGAATTTCCCGACAAACATCCACGAAATCTGGTTATCAGCCAGTTGTGGGTTGATGGTCAGGTGGTGGATGATCGAAATGGCGAGCCTTTTGTTGACCTGAAATGGCCGGTCAGCCGGTTAAAAACCAGCGGCACCTATAATTTGCAGGTGACAATCAAAGATGAACTGGGATTGAGTGGTAAAACGGTGATACTTCCTCTGGACGTAACTGTCCCGCCTCCCCCAGCGGCTAATATAATCGAATCGGTCTCGTCGGAACGATTGGCCCTGGCTGTTGGCGCTGTTCTACTGGTGATTATCGGTGGAATACTCTGGTATTCCCGTGCGAAAAAGGCACGGGAGGTCACAAGGCCCAGACCGGCTTCCATCCGTGTGGATTCACATCCATTGGAACGTCCGGGCGCAGTGATCAATCTTTCAGATGTTACAACCCGTCCATCTCTTGTTGCCACACCAAGGGATTCGACCGGTTGGCTGATGCCGCAAGAGGGGGGCGACGCGCTTTCAACCCAGCCAAATATCCGGTTGGGCGAGAGCATTGTCACCCTGGGAAGCAGTCCCATTCGAGCGCAGGTGGTCATCCCATCACCCAGTATTGACGGTCTTCATGTGAGGATCACCCGCCGGTCAGATGGTACATACTGGCTGGAAGACGCCGGATCGGTTTCTGGAACCTGGGTGAACAACACACCGGTATCAAATTTGGGGACTGCCTTGTCGAGCGGTGATGTCGTTCGTATGGGAAAGATCACTTTCCGTTTTGAGATCCGCGGATAGCAATAATAATTATCGAAGAAACGGCGAACAGGTTCCATCCTAAGCGGAGATATGATAAAATACGCCGCGTGGAGGGATGGCCGAGTGGCTTAAGGCGCCTGTCTTGAAAACAGGTGTGGGGCAACCCACCGTGGGTTCGAATCCCTCTCCCTCCGCCTGAAAGACTGAGGGTTAGCGCATTACAAAGGGAATACTGGGGAGGTGCCAGAGTGGCCGATTGGGCTCGCCTGCTAAGTGAGTGCTGGGGTTCCTCAGCCGTGGGTTCGAATCCCACCCTCCCCGCCAGAATTAACATAAATAAGCGGGTTCGAATCCCACACTTATAGTGTGCAAGCGACCCTCCCCGCCAGAATTAACATAAATAAGCGGGTTCGAATCCCACACTTATAGTGTGCAAGCGACCCTCCCCGCCAGAATCAATATAAATAAGCGGGTTCGAATCCCACACTTATAGTGTGCAAGCGACCCTCCTCGCCAGAATTAACATAAATAAGCGGGTTCGAATCCTACACTTATAGTGTGCAAGCGACCCTCCCCGCCAGATTTTTTTGATTATTTTTTAATACTTCATAAGAACGCAAATAACTCTCGATACGTTGACTTTTGATCTGATCTCAATTCCGGCTCACTTTTTTGCCGGAAATATTCAACGTACGTGGAGGAACAATGGCGATTTTATCTTCCGGGAGTTTTCGTTTGGAAATCCGGATGACCGGTCGTGATGTGGAAGACTGGATCCGGTATGAAATCTTTTTCCGGTATAAAGGCAAATCCATATTTGACGACAGAATTCTAAAATTCAGAGATTTTTCACGCCACTGGAATACCAGACCCTTTGGGGGAATTTTGGGTGAGGATTGCGATGAAGATGAACTGATAAAAAAAATGCAGAAAGCGCTGGATACCGGAGAGCCGCAGTATTTCGAAGCGTTGGACCCGGGTTTTCTGGTTGCTGTATATCCGGATAAATTCTTCCCGTTCATACCGTCCAACCGAATAAAGGTTTACCAGTCAGACGAATTAAGACAACAGCAGATGGATAACGAACTGGTCCGCGAACTGGCAGGCGGCAACCTGCCAGAAGACCCGGTTACCATAATTGTCCGGGTAGATTCGTTCAATTTTTGCGACGAAATAGCCTATTCAGGTAACGGTCCCGCGATAATACTTACATCAACCAGATACAAAATCCAGCAATTTATTGATGCGCTTCAACTGGAATATGAAGCGACCAAGTGTGGCAAGAGGAACCCGGGCTGATTTGGTCACCTGCACGCTTAAGGGGTTTCAAAAAACTCTGAAATTCCGACGGCCAGTCTTTTATCACATCCGGTTGAAGGAAATCTCCGCTGCACCAACCCAGACCACAATACGCCTGAAAAAGACGAAATTCCAATCCTTCCACAAGAGGATGGTCTTTTGCATTAAATGCGCCCGGAAAAGGGTTTTCCAAAACAGGTTTGACAATGGTTCATTCTGTTTCGGGAAAGCTGTCAAAAAAAATTCTGTCCGAATCGCTCTCGCGGTTCATTACCAAACCGACCAGAAAGAAGGCAGTCGGGATCCGATTAAATATTGTTTGTGGATGTTTTCAAGTTGTTAGTTTGTTGGCCTGCTCTTCCGCCAATACAGGTATACAAACAAACCGCCTGATAGAAGCAATATCTCCAGGATGCCGCTAATGATCAGACCGGGACCGCTGCCCCATAAGCCAAGACCCACATTGGGTGAACCAACGAAGAAAAGTGGCAGGTCTGGCGTGTGAACAATGAAATCAAGTATCCAATGACTGAAAAAGACAAGGCCAACAATGAGAGCCGCCCGTTGTTCTTTGAGGAAAAAATAGGTCAGAAGGAATGCGGCTATTGACCAGATAATGGCCATAAACAAGCCTTGAGACCAGTACAGAATTCCGGGTGTAATAACCTCTATTCCGCGTTCGATACTTGATCTGGATACAGCCTGTTTTTCTAGTCCGATAAACGAAAAAAGGAAAAAGAGAAGATCAATACCTTCACTGGCAATTAATAAAAGCCAAAGGGGAGCTTTCGGCGCCAGAGGTTTGGCTGCCATTGCCACTCCGAAATGTCCAGGTCCCATTTTTGCTCTTTCTCTACTTCAAGAAATAGAACACCGCCATAACCAGGCCGATGATCACAACTATCCAGCGCAAGACAGTGGGATTAACAACTCCGGCAACACGCCCCCCCAGTAACCCCCCGACCAAAGAACCAGCCATCATCACGAAAGCGACCGGCCAGTTGATCTCTCCGGCAAAAATAAAGAAGATGGCGGCAGTTATCCCGGAGACCAGTCCAATTACCTGTTTGATGGCATTCAGTCGGGTCATGGTCTCCTCCAGCACCAGCCCGGTAACGGCCAGGATGATCACACTGGCCCCAGCGCCGAAGTATCCCGCGTAGATCGACGCTATCCCCACGGGGAGAACGACCCAGGCCTCTGTCAGGTTAATATGTCCGGCTTGAGATCGGCGGAATAACCATCCGCGCACCGAATCCTGCACGGCCAGAAGCAACGCTGCCATAAGAAGAAGGTAGGGAACAAGCTCGTTGAATAAACGTTCACCGGTCTGGATCAGCAGAATCCCTCCCACCAGGCCGCCCACCGCACACGCCGGGAGTGCCATTGCCAGCCGGCGCTCCTGTCCTTTTAAGTCTTTAAACTGGGCTACGGCCGCGCCAAAAAATCCCGGCATGACAGAAATCTGATTGGTTACATTGGCACTTACGGCCGGCAGTCCCAGGGCAAGAAGAAGCGGGAATGTGAGCAGTGTGCCGCCACCCGCCAGCGCGTTAATCACCCCGGCTGCCAGGGTTGTAAAGAAAATTAGTGCGTATTGAGCAATTGTGAAGATGCGATCACCTCGTTATCCAGTGTCTTTTACCGGGACCCCCAATTCGTTGAAGTGCATTCTATCAAACATTGGTACACTATTACGTATTCATCCGGTTTCGATCGCAAACAAAGAAGTCAGGTCTACTATGCCAGATTCAGTGAAAAACAACCAACTACTCAAAATCATTAATAACCGGCGCAGTGTTCGGCGCTTTACGGAAGAACCTGTTCGTGATGAGGTGTTTGCCGCCATTCTGGAAGCGGGTCGGATGGCGCCTTCGACCGTAAACCTGCAAACCTGGTCTTTTGTCGTATTTGATAATGACCAATGGCGTGCAAAATTCGAACATTTTATCCCCTTTCGAGGCACGCGGGCTGTGATCATTCTGGCGGATACGTACCGACTGCGGCAAATCCTTGATGTGTTTCCATACAGCCCGTTGGTCGAGCATACGGCAGCCGTAATAAATGCGTCTCTGGCTGCCATGAATATGAACATCGCAGCTGAAGCGCTGGGAGTCTCTTCCATAATGCTTTCGGATACGGGACAGACAGGTTTATTTAACACAGATTTCTTGATAGAAAAGCTCGAACTGCCGGAAAATGTCATTCCTTTGATGACAATGGTGTTTGGCTACGCCAAATTTGACAATTTACCCGTACCACCCCGCCTGCCCATAGACCAGGTTGTTTTTTCAGGAACCTACAAAGCACCTGATACGGCGGTGCTTTCAGATTGGGTTGATCAGATGGAAGAAGGTTTCAAAGCCATGCGGCCGGGCTTTTCATTTGCGCGGCAGGTGGAGTTGTATTCCAACAAAATGGGCGAGGCGGAAATAGCCTTGACTAAGCTGGTATTCTACCGTGGGAATAAAACCTCGTCCTGACCAGGGAAACCGGTGCGGACCTTTGTCTTTTCTGGTTGGGTAATACTATCAATAGTCAATTTCAAACGTTGCGACTGTGTATGACAGGGGAGGCAACACCAGTTCGGCCATACCTTCTTTTACAGTTACAGACGTCAGCGATTTATTGCGGATCGCGTTTGGATTTGAGAACGTATTTTGGCTGTCTGCCTGGCTTCCTGTTAACACTTCGGCTGATTCAACTTCGCAGATCAGTCCATTGAAATAAATACTGACTGGATTTTCGTCGCTCATGTTTCGATTGATCAGGAACACGTTCAGCTTGTTACCATTGATGATGGCGCTGGCATCTACGTAATCTACCTGACCATATATCTTGCTCGCATAACCGGGACCGGACACCTTTGCCTGTAAAGCTGTGCCTTCTCGCCGGTCGGCGATCATAAGCAGTGGATAATAGGTGGTTTGCAGTAATAGATCATCCCCACGGGTCAGAATGGGAGCAATGGCATTGACAACCTGGGCAAGGCTTGCCATTTTTACACAGTCCGTATGGCGGAAGAAGCTGTTCAAAAACCCCGCGACAACCAGAGCGTCTGATAGATCAAATTCCTCTTCCAACAAGTGGGCGGCAAATTGACCGCGGCCGTTGGTAAATTCAGGACCGGTAGTCCGATACCAGACATTCCACTCATCAAAGCTGAGGTATGCCCGCTTCTGGCTGCGTTTCCTGGCCTGGATAAAACGGCAGACTGCATCCATCTCCTCGATTTGCCGGTCAATGCCTTTTATGCTGGCTAAAAATTCGGGGATGTTTCCATCCTTATTCGTAGCGTAGCGATGAAGGCTGATGTAATCGGCATAATCGCCCATGTAATCCAGTACTTCACGGTCCCATTCCAGGTAGGTGGGCAGATCTACCGTGCAACTGCCGCTAGCGGTCAATTCGATGGATGGGTCGGCATCTCTCATCATCTTCGCAGCCTGTTGTGCCCGCAGGGCATAGTCTCTCGCGGGGACATGTCCCAACTGCCAGGGTCCGTCCATTTCATTTCCCAGACACCAGAGTTTCACATTATAAGGATTGCCCGGATTGTTCTCGTTCCGCAGGGAGGAATAGCGGGTCCCTGTCGGAAGGTTGCAGTATTCCACCCAGTTACGGGCTTCCTCCGGGGTTCCCGTGCCCAGGTTACAGGCCAGCATGGGCTGCCAGTCCATTAACCGGCATAACTTGATGAACTCATCTGTTCCGAACTGGTTGGGTTCCACGCTGCACCAGGCGAGGTCGTTGATCACCGGGCGTTTCTCTTTGGGACCGACGCCATCCAGCCAGTGATAGCCGGACGCGAAATTTCCACCGGGGTAGCGCATAGTCGTGAAGCGCAGGGCTTTTAACGCTTGCAGGACATCTTTCCTAAAACCGTTTTTGTCGACATGGATCGAATCTGGTTGATAAATGCCCTGATAGATGGCGCGCCCTAAATGTTCCAAGAATCCACCAAACAGGCGCTGGTCAACTGCGGCGATAGTATATTCCGGATGAAGAGAAATTTTTGTGGTTTTCATATATTCACTCATTTGGAATGGACGGCCGGATGAGCAGTTGGCTCATCCGGCCATGTAAAGGAGAAAATTTCAAGAAGAAATGGTGGACTATCCTTTTACAGCGCCAGCGGTAAGACCGGCAACGATCTGACGTTCCGCGAAGAGATAAAAAATGATGGTCGGAATGGAGGAGAGGGTGACAAAAGCGGATACAAGCGCCAGATCCTGTCCCCATTGACCCTGGAATTGCATGGTACCGAGGGGGAGCGTCCACAACTTGTCGCTGTTAAGAACAACAAGTGGGACAAGAAGGTCATTCCAACTGACGATCATGACAAGGGCAGCCACTGCCGCGAGGGAGGGTTTCACCAGCGGAAGCATGATCCGCCAGAAGAAATCAAAGTTGGTGCAGCCATCGATGTAGGCGGCATCCTGCAATTCGGTGGGGACAGCTGTAAAGAATCCTTTCAAGATCAGAATATTACCTGAAAGCTGAAAGGCGATCTGCACCATGATGACCCCAAAAAGTGTATTGATCATGGGAATGCCCAGTTGGGTCATCTGCCGTAGAACGAAATATACGGGCAGAATGGCTACATTGATCGGGAACATAAGGCCCAATGTGAACAGGTTATAGACCCAATTCTTACCACGGAATTCAAGACGGGCTAGAACGAAAGAGACCAACGCGCAAATGAAGACAGTGCCGAACGTGGTTGAAACCATCACGATCAAACTGTTTTTCATCATGCCCCAAAAACTGGGTGTCTTCAAAATATTGATGATATTTTCCCAATGCGGTGGGTTGGGAAAATCATACGGATGTGAATACATTTGACCGGTGGTTTTTACACTACCAAATAACAGGATAACAATTGGCACAAAGATAAGGATTGTGGCAATGATCAGAACAAGATATTGGAAGAACCGGGGAACCGCTCTGCGCATCCAACGGGGGGTGTTTATGACTCGTTTCATGGATTGGATTCCTTCTAAAGACCTGAAAGGTAATCTGGTTCGCGGGTTAACCGCTGGTATAGCAGGGAAAAGATCACGCACAGGATGAACATGATGATGGCAACAGCCGACCCATAACCGAATTGGAAGCGAACAAAACCAAAACGGTACATGTACGTGGCCATTGTCTCACTGGCATTTACCGGTCCGCCCTGGGTCATGATCCAGACCAGAATAAATTGTTGGATAGAACCAAGGACAGACATATAAACAGATGTCTTTATTGTGCTGCTGAGAAGGGGCAATGTAATAAAGAAGAAATTTTGAAATACGTTTGCTCCGTCCATTGTGGCGGCTTCTTCGATTTCCGATGGAATGTTTTGCAATCCGGTCAAATATAAAAGCATGTGGAAACCAAAATACTTCCAGGTAAGCGTAATGAAGACAGCCAGAAGAACTACGTTTAAATCGCCCAGCCAGGCAATCGGTTTTTGACCAAGACTGACAAGGATCGCGTTAAGGAAACCCCTATCAGGATCAGCGTTGTACAACAGCATGAACATGATGGCCGCGTTGACTTCTGAAAGGACATAAGGCAGGAAAAAGATCGTCCGGAATAGAGCCCGTCCGGGTAATTTTTTTCCAACCAGAACAGCCAGTAAGATAGCCGCCGGAAGCTGAAGTCCCAGAGAAAGAACGATGATGATCAAGACATTTTTAATGGCTTTCATAAAAACCACATCAGTTAAGATCTTCTCGTAATTTCGCAGGCCAATGTTATTTACAGCGGGGCCCAGGCCTTTCCAATCAAAGGTACTGTAATAAACCGAGCGGAAGATGGGATAGATCACAAAGAGGAAAAATAAAATCAATGCGGGCAAAAGGAACAGGGTGATGACAATACCATCTTGCGTTCGGCGGGAAAGGCCGAATTTGCGTGGTGCATTTGATTTATCAGGCATGGCAGGGAGAGATTCCATAATATCCCTTTCTTGTATGGAATATCCGAAAGAAAACAAAAGACCGCTTTCGAATATTGTTCCGCAGGTACTGCGGTTTGATTCAATGATACATTAATGAACAACACCTGCGGAACAGGTACTGCTGATTCAACAACAGGTGCGGAACGGGTTTTGCAACCCCTCTCCGCACCTGTCTTGTGACTTACAACTTATTTCATATTTTCGGCAGCGACAGCTTCAATGGCTTTCGCTACTTCTTCCGGTGTAGCCTGTCCGGCGAAGAGTTTCTGGGTTTCATCATTGATGGCACCACCAACGAGAGCGGGCAGGAACTGATCGTAGTACAGCTGGAAGTATTCAGCTTTGGCGAATGCTTGCTGGACGAGTTTCATATTGGGATCTTTCAGTCCGGCTTCGGCGCCTGCAACCACGGGGATGCCCGATCCAGCTTCGGCAATGACGGTCTGGTTCTCTAGAGAGGTCAGGTATTTGACGAAGTCAACAGCTTCGGGGGAAGCATCTTTACCGACAGCGAAACCGTTACCGCCGCCGACAACATCGGTGCCTTTACCGGCGCCGCCTTCAACTTCGGGGAAGCCGAACATGCCAAGGTTCGCGACACCCTTCTGATCGGCGCTGTTGGCTTTCTGTGTCTCGGGAGTCCACTGTCCACCGAGAAGCATGGCAGCTTTGCCATTGCCAAAGGTGGCCTGCATGTCATCATGGGTCGCGCCCAAGAAACCATCCTGGAAGGCTCCCATGTCGACGAGTTTCTTGAGTTCTTCACCGGCTTTGACGAAAGC